>CBDTVZ010000158.1:0-5247 GCA_965363995.1 uncultured Eudoraea sp. | reverse complement strand
AAAACAAAAACACTTACCTATAATTTTGACGATAAAATTCTAAATCAAACGCAATGTGAACTTAAAGTAATCGTTACAGATAACGTAGGGAATTCAAATACCTTTACAAGTAGTTTTTACAGAAAATAGACTTTTGAAGTGTTCTAAACTCTTATTCCTTCTTACTCTTTTTGGTTCGCTTACTTTAGTGAACGGGCAAAAAGCTTCGATTACCGGGGTGGTCCTGGGAGTTAATGATCAGCCATTATCCAATGTAAACATAACTGCCAAAGGCTATGGCACCTATACGGATTCAACCGGATTTTATCTAATGAACGTAATTCCCGATGAGGAAATAACTGTAATTTTTACTCATTTAGGCCATAAAAATGTAATCCTGGAGAACTTAATCCTCACTACAAATGAGACTTTTGAATTCAACCCCATAATGAAAACTGATGTAATTCAGGTAGATGGTGTTGAAGTTACGGCAACAGGAGAAAAAAGCGCTGAAGGTATAACAACCATTTCCCCTCAACTCGTACTAAAAATTCCCGGAGCCAATGCAGGTGTAGAGAATGTGCTTGCGTTACTTCCGGGAGTTTCTTCCAATAATGAACTAAGTACGCAGTATTTTGTAAGAGGCGGGAATTATGACGAAAACCTGGTTTATATCAATGGAATTGAGGTCTACCGTCCGTTTCTTGTGCGTTCGGGTCAGCAAGAAGGATTAAGTTTTGTAAATAGTGATATGGTCCAAAATCTGGAATTCTCAGCTGGTGGTTTTCAGGCTCATTATGGGGATAAACTATCTTCTGTCCTGGATATTACTTATATAAATCCTACAGAATTCGGGTTGAATGTGGAAGCTAGTTTTCTTGGAGGAGGAATTACACTTGAAACTATATCTAAAAACAGGAATTTTACCAGTTTAACCGGCCTCCGCTACAGAAACAATAGTCTCCTGGTAAATAGTCAGCAGACCAATACAAATTTTACACCCGCTTTTGCAGATTTACAAACTTATCTTACTTACCAATTCTCCAGAAAATTTAGCCTTAACTTTTTAGGTAACCTTTCGGTTAATGATTATAAAAATGTACCTCTTTCCAGACAGACCAATTTTGGAACCATTAGCGATCCTAAGGCTCTTGTTGTATACTATCAAGGCGAAGAAAATAATAATTATAAAACCAGTCTTGGGGCACTAAAAGCGGATTATTACGTAAATGATAACATTTCACTTACTTTTATAACCTCTCTTTACCATACGACGGAAGAAGAGTATTCTGATGTCATTTCACAATATGAATTAGGTGAGATTGATACAGATCTCGGCAGCAATAATCTTGGTGAGGCAACCTCCACAAGGGGCTTGGGAACTCAGTTTAACAGGGCAAGAAATGATCTTGATGCGCTCATTGTGAATGTGGCACACAAAGGCATACTGAGTAAAAACGAGGAGTCCTGGGAATGGGGGATTAAATATACCCATGAAGACTTTAGAGATCAAATAAGTGAATCTGAATTTTTAGACTCTTTAGGCTATTCTGTGAGACCTCCAACTGATGAGTTTATAAACAATCAACCGCAAGAACCTTTTAACTCAGCAATAGTACCGTACATATCTGTTTCCGCCTTGAATTTCGTAAAAAATAATCGTCTGTCCGGATATCTTCAATATAGCCGAAGAGCACTATGGAACAGAAGTAATATTTATTATAACTTAGGATTCCGGACCCAATATTGGACGGTAAGCGGGGAAGGATTTTCCAGTGATTCTCAGATTATTTTCAGCCCAAGAGGGCAGTTTGCAATCAAACCCTCATGGAAGGTCGATATGTTATTTAGAATTGCCGCGGGCGTCTATCAACAACCTCCATTTTATCGTGAATTAAGAGACCCCACTGGTGCTATTCAACCGGACGTAAAAGCACAAAAATCTGTACATTTTATACTTGGCAACGAATATAGTTTTGAACTCTGGAACCGGCCTTTTAAACTGGTAAGCGAATTGTATTATAAGAATTTGACCAATGTAAATCCATACACTCTTGATGATGTCAGAATACGTTATGCCGCGGCTAATAATGCGAAGGCCTATGCTTATGGGTTTGATATGAGAATGAATGGTGCATTTGTTCCGGGAACAGAATCCTGGGTAAGCCTGGGTTTTCTTAAAACCGAAGAAAATATTGATAACAGAGGGTATATTTCAAGGCCAACAGATCAAAGGTTTCAATTAGGCTTATTGTGGCAGGATTACATCCCTACAATACCAAGTTTAAGGATGTATTTGAATCTTGTTTACAACACCGGAGTACCCGGAGGTTCACCAAGTTATGCCGATCCTTATAATTTTCAGAATAGATTAAGAGATTATAAACGTGCAGATTTGGGTATTTCCTATATTTTTGTAGGATTAAATAAACAATACCCAAAAGGTCACTGGTTATATAGCTTTGAAGAATTAAATATTGGTTTTGAGATTTACAACTTATTTAACAATCAAAATTCCATAACCAACACATGGGTAAGAGATGTGGATAGTAAACTGGAGTTTGCGGTTCCCAATTATATGACATCCCGTGTGTTCAACCTGAAATTAAGTATGCGTTTTTAGTTAATTTAGAATGAAAAAATTACTTTTTATTACCCTTCTTGCTTGCGGCACTTTGATCAATGCCCAAAAAAATGTATACGAAAGCAGCAAATTCGATGTCCTGAGCAAGGATCATCATGTGCTGGCTATTATTCCGTTTTTTACGCATCTTGCATTAGAAGAAAAAATTACCAAAGAAGAATCAAATAAATTAGAAGAAAAAGAAGGCTATGCGGTACAGGATGCCCTGGAGACCTATTTTGGACTGGGAAAGAAAAAGAAGAAATTCACAGTTGATTTTCAAAATATTAAAAACACCAATGCCATACTCGCTCAAAAAAACATTACTTACAATAATATAGATACTTATACCATTAAAGAACTTTCAGAAATTCTGGAGGTAGATGCCATAGTAAGTGGGAATTTGGAACTAAATATCCTGCTCTCTAAGGGAATTCCTGTTGAGTTTAGCTTTATGGACTATTTCATTGGTGATTCTAATTACGGTAGAATCGGCATCAAAATAAGTGATGGAAAAACAGGGAAATTACTGTGGAAATACGAAAATAAAATCAATAAAAAATCCGGAAAAAATACAGCTGACCTGATTGATAAAATGATGAAAAAACTGGTGCGTAAATTTCCATATGACAAGGAAAGGTTAAGAATGAATAAAAATCCTAAGTCTGACTAAACTCTTTCAAAACCTCAATTACGTAATCTACTTCTTCACTTGTGTTATATTTTGAAAAAGAAAACCTGACAGAAGGCTTTTGCAGTTCTTCATCAGACAAAATTTCTGCCAGTACATGTGAACCACCACTGGCGCCTGATTGACAGGCACTCCCCTCCGAACAAGCAATCCCTTTAAGATCCAAATGAAATAAAAGCATTTGCGATTTCTCTTTACTAAACGGAAGGCAAACATTTACCAAAGTATAGGTACTCCTTTCCAAATTTCCCGAATATCCGTTAAATTCAACCTCAGGTATAGCTACTTTGATCTTTTTAATAAAATATTCTTTAAGGCCGGTGATATATTTTCTTTCCTCTTCCAGATCATCATAGGCAGCAACGAACGCCTCTTTTAACCCGACAATATTGTGAATTGGTTCAGTTCCTGCCCGGTATCCGCGTTCTTGTGAACCGCCTAGTATTAGAGGTTCTAAATTGGTGTTTTTTCTTATAAAAGCAAAGCCAACCCCTTTGGGTCCATGAAATTTATGAGCTGAGGCTACCATAAAATCAATCGGTGTGCTTTGTACGTCCCATTTGAAATGACCTATAGATTGTACTGTGTCTGAATGGAAAAGTGCGCCATTAGCTTTGCACATTACCGCGATCTCCTGAAGATCCAAAATATTACCAATTTCATTGTTTACATGCATCAGGCTAACCAATTTTATTGAATCATCTGCCAATAATAACTTTTCCAAATGCTGAATGTCCGGATTGCCATAACTATCAAGGGCAACAAATTCAATATGGATACCAAACTGCTTTTTTAAGGCCTCTGCAGTATGCAATACGGCATGATGCTCTATTTTTGAAGTAATAATGGTTTGTACTCCCATATCCTTGACTGCGCTTCTTAAAATCATGTTATCCGCTTCGGTGCCTCCGGATGTGAAAATAATCTCAGAAGCTTGCGCGTTCAAATATTTGGCAATTGTTTTGCGCGCTTGCTCAATTTCTGTTTTGGCGCTTCTTCCAAATCCATGAATAGAAGAAGGATTACCATAAGAGTTGACCAGGGCATCCTGCATTTTTGCAATTACTTCTTCCCTAACTGGGGTTGTAGCAGCATTATCAAAATAGATCTTTTGCATGAAAAAGCTTTAGATTGAGAAACAAAACCAAAAATAATCGAAATAAACTTAAACTCTTCATAAAATCAACTCAAGTCACTAGGATAATAGCCTTAAATTCATTTAAATTTGAGGCATGAACAAAGTATTTTTAATTTTTATTTTTTGCTTTTTCAACTCATGTGATGACGGAAATTTAATAATTGAAGCGGTAGATTTTAACGATATCAGTATCACATTCTGTGAATCTACTACAACTATTAACAGCACGCTATTCTTTAAACTCAATTCAGTCGAAGCTTTAGTTCTTGAATTGCAAAGTGGCATCCTTAAGAATGAAGTTTCAACAGACACTATTAAGAGTGCAGTTCCAGGGCAATCCCAGTTGATATACCGGACTTTTTCTGACAATATCTCTAAAAATTATTTTTGTGATGCAGTACCACCAATCACACCAACGGTTGTTGAGGAGTTCGTAGGTGAAGGGGGAGAGGTATTTATTACAACTGTGCAAAGTGAAAGCGATACAACCATTTATGAGCACAAAATTGAATTAAGCGGTATTAGCCTGGTAAATTCTCTCGGTCAAAGGATAACTGACCTGCAGATTAATGATTTTGGGACCATAACCACCAAAGAGTAATATATTCATGTATTCTGATAAATATATACTTCTGTAGCACCTAAGCCATATTTTTGATAATCCGCATCATAATATTTTACATTTTCGTACCGTTTAAATAAATAATTTAATTCTTCTTTAAGAACCCCTGCCCCTACTCCATGAATAAACACCACTTTTCGTATTCTTTTGCGAATGGCAAATTCGAGCTGTCTTTTAGCTGTTTCCATTTGTAT
>CBDTVZ010000157.1:0-5262 GCA_965363995.1 uncultured Eudoraea sp. | reverse complement strand
CACACTGACGAATTGCAGCCACCTTAGGATGTTCCTTAATTTTCAATCCAAACTCTTGATGAGATTCAATGACTCGCCGGATATCATTTTGAATTTGTTCAGATTGAAGTAATTCAATACCAGCCAGGGCCGCTACACAAGCCAATGGATTTGCCGTATAGGTATGGCCATGGAAAAAGCCTTTAGAAATATCTGTGCTGTAAAATGCGTCATAAACCTGCTGAGTGCATGAAGTTACTCCCATAGGAAGCAAACCGGCCGTAAGCGCTTTAGAAAGGCATATGATATCTGGATCAACAGGGATATACTCTGAGGCAAAATTCTTTCCTGTCTTACCAAATCCGGTCATTACCTCATCTGCAATTAGTAGGACCTCATGTTTTTTGAGCAAGTCAAGAATCATATTCAAACCTTCTGCATCATGCATCTTCATAGCCGCCGCTCCCTGTACCAGAGGTTCATATATAAATC
Source organism: uncultured Eudoraea sp. (assembly GCA_965363995.1). GTDB lineage: Bacteria > Bacteroidota > Bacteroidia > Flavobacteriales > Flavobacteriaceae > Eudoraea. The sequence goes on along the minus strand of CBDTVZ010000157.1, from coordinate 4,791 downwards.
CTGCTATATCGTTTTGCCTAAGTCTTTCAGTAAGTCGAAGCAAAATATCACTTACATTCTCTTTAGTTGGGGTCAGAATACGTTCTACCTGAATAAAATAATCTTCAAATGGCCCATTGTAAACGGAAAGTCCTGAAACAGACATGGCCCCAAAAGTATCCCCGTGAAAGCCCTCTTCGAATGCCAGAAGTACTTTTCGTTTATTACCCTGATTAAAATGATATTGTAAAGCCATTTTAATTCCTACCTCCGTAGCCGTAGAGCCATTGTCTGAAAAGAATATTTTCTGCTGATTAGAAGGTAATATTTTTATTAGTTCTTCCGATAATCTTATGGCTGGTTCATGGGTAAAACCGCTAAATACCACCTGATCCAGTATCGCCATTTGCTGTTGTACCTTTTCTAAAATAAAATCATTGCAATGACCGTACATTGAAGTGTACCAGGAAGCAATACCATCAATATAATCATTGCCATGTTCATCATAAAGAAAAACACCTTTCGCCTTAACTATACCGAGCATATCAGAATGCAGTTTATGCTGCGTAAGCGGGTGCCACAAATGTTTTTTATCTCTTTCCGTTAGATTTTTCAATAATTCAGAATATAATTGTTAGTCTCAATGCCTAACCTTTGATTAGACTTTATTATAATTACGCTCAAAGTGTTTGCAGTATTGGATAGAATTTTGCCGCATATTGTTTAATAAGGGGTTTATCAAAATTAGTTTCCTCCTCAATCCTGCCTATTGCCTTTACCCCTGTCTTCCGTATTATGATGCCTTCTGCGCTTGGATGTTCATTACCACTGAATATAACAGCCACATTAAAACCTTTTTGCTTTAAGCTTTCTATGGTTAACAATGAATGGTTAATGCTTCCTAAATAATGCCTCGAAACTACTATTACCTGATAATTAGCTTTGATGATATCTAAAATAGTATCCTTTTCGTTTAAAGGCACAAGTAAACCACCTGCTCCTTCAATTACAAGATGATTTGTGGTTTGAGGTTCTTTAATTTGACTGATATCAATTGTAAGGTTATCAATTTCTGCGGCCGCATGAGGGCTCATTGGAGTTTTTAATTCGTAGCTACTCTTGTGAATCCTGGTTTTTTCATTAGATATCAGTTCAGCGAGTTTATGACTATCTGTATTCGTCAGATCTCCCGCTTGTACAGGCTTCCAGTAGTCGGCATTTAGAGACTCAGTTACGATGGCCGCAGCAATGGTTTTCCCAACATCTGTAGATATTCCGGTAATAAAAATTCGTTTCATTCTGCGCTATGGTTGGGTAATCATATTACACTTCAGACATTGGTATTTCTTCTTTTCTAAAAATGGAAATAGCTTATTAATTATGCCCTTTCTACTATAGTATACTTCAGATCTTTGTGCTTTACAATTTGGGCAGGTAATTAGATTCCCTTTGCTGTCCAAAGCATAGCTTCTTATTTCATTATATATATTCAAAGCCCTGTTTTTATCTTTTGAGTAAACCTGTAACTTAACCCCTCCGATTGCCTGACTTATCAAAGGATCTGTATTTATAGTGTTTTCGTCTTTTAAAAAGACCTGAATGCCTTCAGACTCAAGTTTCCCCTTAATAATTTGTACATCAGCAGCATACTCAAATGCACCTAGCGTATAAAATTCCTGATTCATATTTTATTAATTGCAAGTACTAAATGTTGTAATATAATGCAAATATCCTCTTTTGAATTAAAGCTGTGCAAACAAAAACGTAATCGTTCCATTCCTTTGGGCACGGTTGGAGATAGAATAGGCCTAACGTCAAATGAATTTTTTTGAATTATTTGTGCTATTTGTTTTACTTCCGTATTGCCTTTAATAATACAGGAATGAATTGCCGAATAACTGGGAATAAAAAAAGATGAAATCCCCAAACGCTCCTTCTCCTGATTAAAAAATGCAATATTTTCATGAAGCAATTCTCTCTCTTTAAGTCCTGAAGGGCTTGTCATAAACTGGTATGCGGCTATAATAGTTGCTATTGTGTGAGGCGGCAGCCCCGTAGTATAGATAAAGCTTCTCGCAAAATTTATCAAATATTTATTCAGGTCTGCACTTCCCAAAATAGCTGCACCATGGCATCCCAGGGCCTTACCAAAAGTGATAATCCTGGCAAAAATATTTTCCTGAAGTTCCAATTCCTGAACCCTGCCGGAGCCATTTGAACCAAATAAGCCAATAGCATGCGCTTCATCAACAATCAAGTGACATTTGTATTTCCTGCATAATACGGACAAAGCTTTCAGGTCTGGCGAATCTCCATCCATTGAAAAAACAGATTCAGTAACTATATAAATTTCCTGATTGTTATTAGTGTTTTTTTCTTGTCCTCTCAGGATGTGCGATAATAAGTTCTTAATATCGTTATGCTTAAACTTATAGTTCCGGGCATTACTCATTTTAATACCATCTCTAATACTGGCATGAATAAACTCGTCGTATAATATTATATCATCTCTTTGAGGAACTGACGAAAACAGTCCAATATTTGCATCATATCCGGAATTAAAAATCAAGGCCGAATCTGCTTGGTGTAAATTCCTAAGAAATTCTTCCGCATCACTAAATAAAATACCGTTTCCCGTAAGCAACCTTGAACCTGTAGCACCATTGTTAGCAATCCCTTTTTCAGAAAGAATGCTAATGGCTTTTTCAAAAACCGTATTGTTCTGTCCAATACCCAAGTAATCATTGGATGAAAAATCAATGCCCTGAATATCTTCTGGTAAAGCTCTTAGGGTATTTATTTCCTCCCGCTCTACTAATCTCTTTTGCAATTTTTCAGGTAAGTGACCCATATCACAAATGTAATATATCCTATTTTTAAATAGTATATTGAATCTTAGAAACTCCAAACAATGACAATTCTAATTAGCCCGGTGCAGAGCAGATTGGAAATGGAACAAATTCTCTCTTTGCAGAGAGAAAATAGTCCAAACGTATTATCTATAAAAGAAATGGAACAGGTTTGTATTCAAAAAGAATATCGAAAAATGGGCGTTTTTCAAAACCTTTACAAGAAAATGGAAGATGTTATCAAGACAAATTACACTTGCATTATTACTGAGGTAGATGGATTAAATAAACGTTCGCTTAACGCACATTTTGCGGTTGGTTTCATCGAACTTAAGACTTATTACTACAATGGAAGGAAATGGCATTTATTAGCCCTGAAATAAAAAAGCCATACAAGTTGTATGGCCTTTTTATATATTTTCAATGTACTTTAATCTGCAAGAACTATTAATTTATTATCATTTAATTCTATTGTACCACTGTTAATATGTAGCATGGTTTTTCCATTCGAATCTTTGGTAAACCTATCTATATATTCCTCCTCAATCTGAATATCTCCCTGAATCTTAACCTCACCTTCCTGAAGTATTGAAACTATTGGTGCATGGTTGGTAAGCATCTGAAATTCCCCATTAACTCCGGGTACAGTCACAGAAATAACTTCTCCGGCAAATAATACAGCTTCAGGGGATACAATTTCTAGGTACATAGTTTAAATTTTATTATTAAACTTCGGCCAACATTTTTTCTCCGGCTTCAATCGCCTCTTCAATAGTTCCTTTAAGATTAAAGGCCGATTCGGGCAAATGATCTAATTCCCCATCCATAATCATATTAAAACCTTTTATAGTCTCCTTAATATCAACCAGAACACCGGGTATACCAGTAAATTGTTCAGCAACATGGAAGGGTTGTGACAAAAATCTTTGTACCCGTCTGGCCCTGCCAACAGCAGATTTATCTTCTTCCGAGAGTTCTTCCATTCCAAGAATAGCGATAATATCCTGTAATTCCTTATAGTGCTGCAGAAGCTCTTTAACCCTTTGAGCACAGTCATAATGATCATTTCCCAATATTTCAGAGGTAAGAATTCTGGAAGTAGAATCCAGAGGATCAACAGCAGGATAAATACCAAGTTCGGCTATTTTTCTCGACAAAACAGTCGTAGCATCCAAATGAGCAAAAGTAGTTGCAGGCGCCGGGTCTGTTAAATCATCCGCCGGTACGTAAACCGCTTGTACTGAGGTAATAGAACCTCTTTTAGTTGATGTAATTCGTTCCTGCATTGTTCCCATTTCTGTAGCAAGAGTAGGCTGGTAACCCACTGCCGAAGGCATCCTGCCCAAAAGTGCAGACACTTCTGAACCTGCTTGTGTAAAACGGAAAATATTATCAACAAAAAATAGTACATCTTTACCTTGTCCTTCTCCTGCTCCATCCCTAAAATACTCGGCAATTGTAAGACCAGAAAGTGCCACCCTTGCACGAGCTCCGGGAGGTTCATTCATCTGTCCAAATACAAACGTAGCTTTGGACTCTTTCATAACTTTCTTATCTACTTTAGATAAGTCCCATCCACCTTCTTCCATAGAGTGTAAAAAGTCATCTCCATATTTTATAATTCCGGATTCCAACATCTCACGCAACAAGTCATTTCCTTCTCTTGTACGCTCACCAACTCCGGCGAATACTGAAAGTCCACCATGTCCTTTGGCTATATTATTGATCAATTCCTGAATCAATACTGTTTTACCAACACCAGCACCACCGAACAATCCAATTTTACCTCCTTTAGCATATGGTTCAATAAGGTCTATAACTTTAATTCCAGTAAATAAAACTTCTGTTGTAGTCGTTAAATCTTCAAACTTCGGAGCTTCCCTGTGTATTGGAAGTCCATTTTTACCAGCCTTTGGTAAATTTCCCAGGCCATCAATGGCATCACCAATTACGTTAAAAAGAC
>CBDTVZ010000156.1:0-5286 GCA_965363995.1 uncultured Eudoraea sp. | reverse complement strand
AACGGACTCAGGAACCAAGCTTCTTTTTCGGTCGATCTGGTCGGAAAGTGCCCGAGTTTTGCCAGCGCCCTTTCGATGGGAAAAGCACGGGCTCTTTCACACGATAACCTGTTTGTTCTTTTTCTTTTCATCAGCTTAATTTTCTTCATTTAGCCTACCTTCTTACCTATCCCAATGAATACGGAGTCTTTGGTTTAGGTGGAAGTGTTTTTTATACCTACCTATATTACCTTATTAGGTAGGATAGGTAACTCTTAGGTAAGAAGGGGTTAAAGAACCTACCTAGATTCATTTCCCGCTATTATTGACTTTCTCATCTCATAGGTAACTAGGTAGGTGCTATTCCTGTTTCTTGGAAAATTCCATTTGCCAAGGGCTGTCCACAAAAAGTTGTCTTGCCAGATAACCGTACACTTGTCGTTTGGGATGTTTCACTTTTTGGAAGTTGAATCCGGATAAGGCGCGGCCGAGATTAATCTGATTTAGTCGGAGGTTTAAACAGGAAAGTGTAACTAGGACATCAGATGCAGTAACGAAATCTTTCAGATTGTTAGACTTTTCATAGTACTTAGCAATTAATTCCTGTTCAGTAGTCAGCTTTGTGTACTTTTTGTTGCGTTCTTCGTTCTCGACGATATCCCCTAAGGTTAATTCGGGGTTGAAACTTGAATCGTGGTAAGCCAAGTGATAAGCCTGTGACCAAACATTCTTGATTTCAATTTCCTTGGAATATGTAAAATCGATTTTATCCATCAATTCAAAACACAACCATCGCACTGATCCAGTTTCGTCATTAAGGAAAGACGACATGTTCGTGGATCCTAAAAATGAGCAGATTCTGGGTAGCGTAGTATTCTTACGGTCATAGGGTAAACGCTCATTAATAAAAGTCTTGGAAAAAAATGATTTCAATGCGTTTACATCTTTTTTGGAAAGTACTGCAAGCTCATCTAGATTATACAAAAAGTTTCGGCACAATTGAATACGCGCATCTTTGTCATTGCTGATATCTTCGGCCATATATTCCGCTAACTCAGGCGGACAAATAAACCGACACCAAGTAGACTTTCCAGAACTCTGCCCTTTATGACTAATGATGAATGCTTGTTTATTAAAGTAGCTGGGCTCCAGTCCACATTTGATTGCTCTTACCAACCATTTTCTGAAATGATACAGAAATGCTTTATTGTCATAGGTCGGCACATAGGAAACCAGCTTGCTAATATAATCCTCGCCATCCCATTTCTGAAGAGACTCGAAATACTCTTTTATTGGATTATACTTTAGAATCAATTCCGAACGAATCAATATTTCAAGCTTAGCTGTGCTAATCTCAATCCCTGCTTTAGCCAATTCAATGATCAGTGAGTTTAAATTGAGATAATGCCAGTTCTTTTGATTAAGGATTGAAATCTGGAAGTCGTGTGATATCTCATTATACATGATGTTATACTTTTCATCCAAGTACTCAATTGTATAATCGTAGATTGTCTTCTTCTTTGGGTCTTTAACCTGATAAAGCCCTTTGTTTTCTTCAGCTGCCATATTGAAAAACTTATCTTCTGTTTCTCAATAGTTGTTCATTGAACTTTTCCTCAAAATAGGCGTCGGAAATGTCTGGCTTACCCAATAACCAGGCATCAATTCTATCTTTTTCAAAGAACAGTTTTCGCATTTCCCTATTTTCTCCCTTTGGAATCAGGTTTTGTCTGGAAAGTTTATAGATTGTACTTTCTGAAAGTCCAGTATAGAGTACTAAATCCTCTAGATTAAGGACTTTCTTATTAAAGACCGTTAGGGATTTAATCTCCTTTAATAATGTCACCGAATGTTTGGTGCAATTGACCAATTCTTGTAAGTCGGATAGCATTCTATCATAAAGAGTAATTGACTCGACTTCGATAGGTAATTCTACTATAGATTTGTCCACAGTCGAATCGGACAACACATTTATTTGCTCATTCATAGTTTCATGTTTTAGAAATTAATGATGAGTAAAAGGCCTTCTACTATTTTGAATTCAAGAGCTAAAGTAGCTGGATGACAAGTGAACACAGAACAAAAAGGTGCATACACCCCTACTATTTTTTAATACACCCTTTTACCTTGGAAAGCAGTTATCAATCTTATCGACAAAGTGTTTTTCAGGATTCTTTCTGAGTCCGTTGTTGGATAGTTTTTTTGCAGTAACAGGTTTTCCTTCCAAAAATAATTTTTGTGATTTTTCAAAGGTTGAATATTCTACCCCGCATTTTTCCTTAAACTTCTCCAATAGATATCGTAACTCGACCCAGTTCATTCCTATGAAATGTATTTCAGAATCAGTGTCCTCAAATCTTTGGGTGAGCACAGAATAAAAGTTATCGATTTTGGTTTTTTCGACATCGATTTTTTCAAAGCCTCTAAGTACGTAATAAATATTATCTAAAATGGTCTTGTTGAAATCTAGTCCTATGGTTGCGACTTCCAGCAATGGACTTTTTTCAGCAGTTTTTCGTTCTTTTCTTGTTACCTGAACAATCAGCAGCAAAACACCGAGTGCAAATGCACTCAATAGTATCAAATACCAATACCATTGCAATCCAGTTTTATACATTGAATAAAAAACCGTTACGAGCATGATAAAAAACATCACGACTGCTAAAGCTATTTGAGTGTCCTTGAATTGACACCAATCATTTACTCGCTTTTTGAATTTATCAAAAACGTCTAGCCAATCTGCTATTTTATCTATAATGTTCAAACTTGAAGAAGTGTTAGCTTGAACTAAATTTAATCAAAAGAAAATACAATTGTTGTACCTATGTTGTACCCGTAAAAAAGAAAAAGCCTCTCAATCTCTTGAAAGGCTTATCTTTACTGAGCGGTCTGGACGGGACTCGAACCCGCGACCCCCTGCGTGACAGGCAGGTATTCTAACCAACTGAACTACCAGACCGTGGCGTTTAGCGTGTGCAAATATACGCTGCTAAATGAATTCCACAAACAATTTTTTTAAAATTCCGTTTGGCTATAAAAAATTCTGACGCTCTATCATAAAAGTATTCAGCACCTTGGTAAACGGTTCCCTGATATCTACCTCAACATATTTTATGCGATACTGCGCACATTTAAGTTTTAAGTCAGTCAGGTATTCATCAATCCCACTTTCATAGGCCTCTTTGATGGTATCTGCATAAAGATCAATATGGCTTCCTGTTTCTACATCAATAAATCTTTTGGGAGTATTCTCAAAGTTAAAATGCAATTCGGTTTCATTGTCCAGTAAATGGAATAAGACCACTTCGTGTTTGTTATATTTTAAATGCCTCAGGGCTTCAAAAAGCTTTTCATCTGAAGTCGTGGTTTGGAACATATCTGTAAAAAGAAAAACAAGACTTCGTCTTTTTATCTTCTCTGCAATCTGATGTAAATAGGTATAGATCTCTGTCTGCCTGGCAGGTTTCCTATCCAGGCTTATTTCACTGAGTTTAGACAATAACATCTGATGATGTCTTTCACTCCCTTTCTCAGAAGCGTAAAAGGTATAACTATCCGAGAAAACACTTAGGCCCACGGCATCCCGCTGTTTTTTAAGAATGTTCATTAAGGCTGCAATAGCAAGAACACCAAAGCCTATTTTATTTAAATGATCTATGGAAAGTTTCTGCAATTCCGGATAATACATAGAAGCAGAATTGTCTAATATCATATGGCATCTCAGATTGGTTTCTTCTTCATATCTCTTTGTATAAAGCTTGTCTGTCTTTGCAAACAATTTCCAATCTATGTGCTTTGTGCTCTCTCCCGTATTATAAATTTTGTGTTCGGCAAATTCCGCGGAAAAACCGTGAAAGGGGCTTTTATGGATTCCGCTGATAAAGCCTTCCACAATCTGATTCGCCAATAATTCAAGGTTTTGAAATAAAGGGGCTCTATTTAATTCTGACCGCAAATCCATAGGACCAAGATAAACTAAAAAAGGTTTAGCATTTGCTAAACCTTTTTTAAAATAGAAGTCTCTTTTTTAATTAAAGCACCGCTTCAATTGCATCGGTATATACTTTTTTAGGAGATACGCCAACCTGTCTGGTTACAATTTCACCATCCTTAAATACAAGGACCGTTGGAATATTCCGTACTCCGTATTTTGCAGCAAATTCCTGATTGGTATCAACATCAACTTTACCTACTACGGCCTTACCCTCATATTCAGCACTTACTTCATCTATAATAGGTCCTACCATTCTGCAGGGTCCGCACCATGCTGCCCAAAAATCAACCACTACGGGTTTATCACTTTTTAAAACTACTTCATCAAAAGTAGCATCAGTTATCTCTAAAGCCATATCGTTTTTGTTTATAATTATACAAATTTAGTCAATTATTCTACTTGTTCATTACTCCAATAGTATTCGTTTTTCTTATTTCCCTATTGAGAAAACTTATTTAATTTAATTTATAGTGAACGCCCTTTTCTTCCAAAGTGTGCAATAGTTCACTGGTTATCTCAACTTTTTGTTTTCTGCTGGACAGGTTTACTTTAATTTCTTCCTTCATTTCGTAAATAACAAAATTTAGGGGATGCTTCCCTTTATAGGAGATAAGAGTATCTTTTAGCTCGTGAATTTTTTCTTCTTTAAGCTGGTCAATATTCAATTTTATTGTCAATTTTTTAGCAAAGTTTTCCATAGTTTCCTGCAACAACATAAAATTGACAAACTGTAGCCGTGCATCTCCTTTTTTGCCGGTTTCGCGGTTTGTCCATCCTTCGCGGACAAATACTTTTACAAATACAAACGAATTAATCATAAAAAAGTGTCTGAATTTTAAATATTCTTCTCCAAAAATGCGAAACTCAAAGGTGTCTGTATAATCCTCCATGGTAAATAAGGCCCATCCCTTACCATTTTTAGATACTCTGTGTTGAACATCCGTAATAACTCCGGCAAAGGAAAGCTCTCTGTTTACGTGGTCTTCCAAGTTATTAAAGAAAGAAACATTGGCATTGCAAAAGGCATTAATCTCTGATCTGAAATCATCCAGCGGATGCCCGGAGATATAAATTCCAACCACTTCTTTTTCTCTTCTAAGTTTTTCCATGGTACCCCATTCTGCACAGGGAGGCACTTCAGGTTCCGGAATCTGTACTTCACTAGTGTCACCGAACAAGCTTACCTGAGATGAGTTTTCGCTTTCCTGAAATTTGGAACCATATTTTATAACCATTTCAAGGAAGGTACTACCGTCTCCTTCCTTGTGAAAATATTGTGCTCTGTGGGTATCGCCAAATGAATCGAACCCCCC
>CBDTVZ010000155.1:0-5333 GCA_965363995.1 uncultured Eudoraea sp. | reverse complement strand
GAATTATATATGACAATCGAAAATATTCGTTTTTCCAATGAAATTCAGTTTAAAATAGTCATAGAAGAAGGTATTGATCCCCATATAGTTAAAATTCCTTCTCTTATTCTTCAACCTTTTTTGGAAAACGCACTATGGCATGGTCTCTCTTCTAAAGATGGTGACAAATCCATTTTATTGCATATAAGTAGAAGGAAAAACGGTTATATAGATATCTCTATTACTGATAATGGAGTGGGAAGAGAAGTTGCCGAAAAACTCAAAGAAAACAAGGTACTAAAAAGAAAATCAGTCGGGATCAAAATTACCAAAGAACGTTTGGCTAATTTTTCCAAGGATTATCAAAATAAATTTGAGATAGAAATTGTGGACCTTTATGATACGCAGGGTACAGCCCGTGGCACTAAGGTAATATTACATATTCCTACTATTTAGAATTATCCACAGCTATTTTTTCCAATTCCTGATACCATTCTTTGCCAAATTTTCTAATCAGTGCCTCTTTTACAAACTTATAAATTGGGATTTTCAATTCTTCTCCCAAAGAACATGCCGGATCGCAGATTTCCCATTTATGATAATTCACGGCTGTAAGCTGCTCATATTCTGTAATTCTTACCGGATATAAATGACAGGATACGGGTTTTCTCCATTTTGTTGCACCTTTATTATAAGCTTCTTCCAGGCCACATTTAGCGATTCCTTTTTCTGAATAAATTACATATGCACATTCCTCTTTATTAATCAAAGGCGTTTCCCATTCGCCATCTGCGCCCTTTATAAAGGCACCTTGTTCTTCTATTGTTGAAATTCCTTCAAGCGTAAGGAAAGGCTTAACATCCGCGTAAATATCAACTAGAATTTCGGTTTCCTTATCCTCCAATGGAGCTCCCGCCTCCCCGTCTACACAGCATGCGCCCTTGCATGCAGATAAATTACATACAAATTCCTTTTCCAAAATATGGTCAGAAATAATGGCTTTACCAATTTCAAACATCATGTCAAATTAAGGTCGTAAAGATACTTTATTGAATTTTACAAAACCTAAAATATTTGTCCTTCTGTGATCTAAAACCCTTTGGTATACGTAAATTTGCCAGCTTATTTAATTTGATAGTCCAATGAATTTTAACGTAAGAGAAATAGCCTCAGCAAGTATGATCCTTTTTGCTGTAATAGACATAGTAGGCAGCGTCCCAATAATTATCAGTCTTCGAAATAAAGTAGGGCATATTCAATCCGGGAAGGCTTCTATTGTGGCAGCTTTTATTTTGATAGCTTTTTTATTTATTGGTGAAGAAATTCTTAAACTCATAGGGATAGATGTAAATTCATTTGCAGTGGCGGGTGCTTTTGTTCTGTTCTTTTTAGCTATTGAAATGATTTTGGGGATAGTACTTTATAAAGATGATGCTCCTGAAAGTGCCTCAATAGTCCCTATTGCCTTTCCTCTTATTGCCGGCGCAGGTACTATGACTGCTCTCCTTTCGTTAAGGGCAGAATTTCATGTAGAGAACATTATTGTGGCTATTATTATAAATATTATTTTTGTATATATAGTTTTAAAATCGTCAAAGTCAATTGAAAGAATACTTGGAAAGAACGGGATTAACATAATCCGGAAAGTCTTTGGAGTAATCTTATTAGCAATAGCAGTTAAGTTATTTACTTCAAATATTAACCAACTTTTTTAGAATAGATTGTTGAGAGGAAAAAGCGCAAAAAACTAGAAATAACTAAAATGAATAGAACATTCACCATTGTACTTATAATCCTGGCACTTATACTTATTACTTACAATGTTACGCATATTGATTTTGAAGAGCCCTTGAAAGGAAATAGTATTGTGGCTTTAATAGGGATTGTGGCGTCTCTATGCGCTATTTTACTTTTAATAATATATCTAACTTCCAAAAAAATTCAGAAAAAAATAGAGGACAATTAGTTCCTAAATTCAATCTGTTCTTTTTCTTTTTGCTGGACTGTGGGTCGATCTAATTCCAGAACTTTTTGTAGCATGCTGTCTGAAGTAGCCTTTATCTTTGCGTTGAGGTTTGAGGTAAATAACTGCTCTGCCAAAGCACCTTTCAAGTAGAGTTTTATCTTATCCTCAAAATCATAGAAATTAATTTTAATGTTTCTATCTATTGAGTAGTCTACGAACTTTTCAAAAACTATGTCATCTACACTAAAATCTCGCACAAAATCGGCTTCGGCATAATTAGAATATCTATTTCTGTCTTCCTCTAAATGCTCAAATATAAACCTGGCCATAAAACCAAGACTCTCCAGGCTTTCAACAGCTTCTTCTTCATTAGTGCCAATTGGCACGAAAACATCAGGAATTATGCCTCCCCCTCCGTAAACCACTTTGCCCTTAGGAGTAGTGAACTTTAAAGAATCTGCTACTTTGATACTATCAACAGAGATCAGCTCGCCGTTATGATAGCGATCTGTAAATTTTTGATAATAATCTTTATTTCCATTTTTATAATTCTTTTGAATGGAACGACCTGTTGGTGTGTAATATCTCGATACCGTTAGGCGCACAGCTGAGCCATCGCCAAGTTCCATTTCACGTTGAACCAGTCCTTTACCAAAAGATCTGCGGCCAATTATTGTTCCTATATCGTTGTCTTGTAAGGCTCCTGCAATTATTTCACTGGCAGAGGCAGAGCGTTCATTTATTAAAACATAGACTGGTTTATCTTCGAAATTACCCTTTTTGGTAGCAAAAGCTTTTTCTATTTTCCCTTTTTTATTTTTTGTATATAAGATTAACTTACCATCCTGTAAAAATTCATCAGCTAACTGCTCTGCAATTCCCAGGTAACCTCCTGGATTATCCCTTAGATCGAGAGTTAGCTTTTTTGCACCTTGACGCTGCAATATTTGCAGTGCCATATTAAATTCTTTATAGGTAGATTCGGCAAATCTATTTATTTTAATATATCCCATTTGGGGGGTAAGCATATAATATGCCTGAACACTTTTTATTGGTATACGGTCTCGCTTAAGATTTACCCAAAACAGTTTATTCTCAGATTTACGATAAACCTGAAGTTGAACTGACGAACCATTTTGTCCTTTCAATCTATCTACAATAAGATTACTTGGTAATCTCTTGCCATACAGAGTATCACTACCTGCCATCAGTATTCGATCTCCTGCCTTAATCCCTTTAAGGAAACTAGGACCCTTATCTACAGTTCGTATTACCGTGATAGTATCCTTATACATATAAAAATTTATCCCTATGCCAACAAAATCCCCCTTCATATTTTCAGCAACCCGGGTCATTTCACTTTTGGGAATATAAACGGAATGAGGATCCAGTTTATCCAGAATATTATTTACAGTAATATCTACTATACTATCTGTATTAATATCATCGACATACTCATAATCAATATAATCTATAAGTCTGTTAAGCTTATCTTTTTTAGAATTAGTTGTAAATAATTTCTCTGGTGTATCGTTAAAATGAAGTTTACCACCCACAAAGATTCCTAGCGACAAAGCCAGGGCTACGATTGTTGGCCATATATAATAATGCTTCTTCATTTAGTCCAATTATAATTTAAACAGCGCTTTCAATAGCAGGGAGGTGTTGCAATTCCACTCCTGCCCTTTTTAGAAATTCTAATCCTGAATTATCTTTATACTCAATTTGATATACCACACGTTTTATGCCAGATTGGTGAATAAGCTTACTGCATTCACGACAGGGTGATAGTGTTATATACAAAGTGGCTCCTTCACAAGACTGAGTTGAAGCGGCTACCTTGGAAAGGGCATTCGCTTCAGCATGTAAAACATACCATTTGGTATATCCTTCATCATCTTCGCAAAAATTTTCAAATCCTGTAGGTGTGCCATTATACCCATCCGAGATAATCATCCTCTTCTTAACCACAATAGCTCCAACCTGTTTGCGCTTACAATAGGATAATTTACCCCATTCATGAGCCATTCTCAAATAAGCTTTGTCGTATTTTTCCTGTTTACTTTGTTTCACCAAACAGAATCTTTGTATGCCCCATGTTAACTCTGGTAAAGCACTAAGATACCTGCTTTGGGAAAGTTCCACAACCTTAAACGGTTAATTTTTAATTAAAACCGTTGTCTGGTATATAAACCCTGGGAAAATATACCCTTAACACTTTCTATATTCAAAAGGACAACATAAATTAAATAACTGCTACCACGGCCAGCTGTTTATTAGCATAGGTATGGTAAGTAAAACAATTATTGAAGAAATAAATACTGTGAATACTGACTGCTTCATGCCAAACTTATTTTGGACAATAAAGGCCAGCGTTAGTATTGAAAATATTATTATGATCTGGGAAATTTCTATTCCACTGGCAAAACCCAACAAAGGCCCAATTTTTTCCTCTTCTTCGCTCATCAACATATTGAAGTAATTAGAAAATCCAAAGCCATGTATTATGCCAAAAAAAGTTGTGGCAAATTCAAGTAGGTATGTCTTGTTTTTACCCTGGATAATAAAAACCTGCACTAAATTAAATAAGGCAGTCAACAATATGGTTAGCGGAATTAAGAATTCAACTAATTCTACATCAACATTAATAATGTCATAGGCAGATAATAGTAAGGAAAGACAATGAGCAATGGTAAATAATGTGGCTAATACTACTACTTTCTTCCAATGCTTAAAAGTAAAAGGGGCCGTAAGGGCTGATAGAAATAACACATGATCATAAGCTCCCCAATCCAAAACATGGTTAATTCCAAGTTTACAATAGAACCAAAAATCATCCATGAATATTCTTTTAAAAATAAAAAGCTTTAGAAATTAAAAGTTTGTCTTGTCCAAACAATTCCGTCATTATGTATACGCACTATATCCCTCTTTCCTTTTGTATCTGCTCATAAGCTCTCTGAACTTCCTTGAACTTTTCCTCTGCCCCTTTTTTAATGGCCTCATTGTCTGTGATCACCTTATCCGGGTGATACTTTTTCGCCATCGTGCGATATGCCTTTTTAACTTCATCATCTGAAACCGCCTTTTCTATTTCTAATATTTTATAAGCATTGTCCGCAGATTTGATAAACATAGCCTTTATGCTTTCAAAATCTTGCCTTCCAACTCTGAGGTAACCGGCGATTTCCTTTATTTTTTCAATCTCGGGATTACTTACGGCCCCATCGGCCTGGGCTATCCCAAAAAGAAAATGCAACAATTGTAATCGTACCTCATAGCGTGTTCTCTGATTCAGGTATGTACAGATGCGCTGAGGCGATATCTCTCTGCTTTTTATAACCTCATTAAATGTCCTAAAAATTGCATTGGCTTTTTCCTTTCCATA
>CBDTVZ010000154.1:0-5380 GCA_965363995.1 uncultured Eudoraea sp. | reverse complement strand
AGGACTTAGTACTACCTGTTTATTCCAATCAGAAGTGCAATAAGTACTTAAAGATCAGCGCAATGGCTTTCTTGTTCTTAAACGACGTAATCAGCTCAGGGATTTTTACCTGGAGACCCATGGCAACCAGGCTCGACACGGTAAAGACGAAAACCGTTGGCTTTAATATGGCTTCAAGAAATTGCATGATTGTGCTGATATACGATTTTTTTTTGGTTGTCTTTTAACTCTCGTTCGACTCGATGTATTTGGTAGCGAATGCGATAGCCTCGTCTGGCTTGGCTGCGGTAGCCTTGGTCTCTTCGCGCGTCGCGTCGATTTCCCAGCCATCCTCCCGCACACGCGCAATCATCCAGAGGGCAGCCACTCGAGTCGAGGTATTGCAGTAGATTTAGACCGGCTGATTCGTTTCGTCGCTGACTGATGCCACAAATTTAGCGACGATACCCGAATCCGGTTTCTTGGGATTGAACGGCAGGTGAATGAACTTCAACCCTGGCATTGCGGAGGGCTGTGTGGCACCACCGAAACCAACCGGGGAATCGGCCAGTCATGGTCGCTCGTCAATTCGTGAAAAATTATCGATATCTCTCATTTCTGCATATTGAACTTTTGTTGGTTTATCCATCACTATTCTCCTTTTTTAAAATCAAGCATGTAATTATGTGCAAGCGAAAGCATTCCACCGGAAATATTTTTGACATTGAATCCATTTTGTAACAGGATGCGTGTTGCATAGTATGCGCGCTGTGCAGAGCGACAAAAAACATTTATCTCTTTGTCTCTTGGAAGTTCATCCAAACGGCTCCTTAACTGTCCTAAGGGAATGTTGACTGCCTCGGGTACATTCTCAACGGCCAACTCAAACGGTTCTCGAACATCAAGCAGGAATTCTGATTTTGCAGAATCCCAGTGGTTGATCGGCATATCACCCCTAAGCACATTTGCACCAACCATTCCAGCAAAGTTCACCGGGTCTTTGGCGCTTCCGAATTGTGGAGCATAGCATAGTTCAGCTTCTTCAAGATCATATACGGTAGCGCCCATCTGGATCATTGCTGCAATAATGCTTATTCTTTTATCTACACCATCTTCACCGAGCGCTTGCGCTCCTATAATTGTACCGTCGGACTTCCGGAACAAAACTTTCATTGCAATGGGTTTGGCGCCAGGGTAATATCCGGCGTGTGAATTCGGATAGATATAGATCTTCTCATAATCATTGTCACCGATACGCTTTAATGCCTTTTCACTGGTTCCAGTCCAGGCAATCGAAGCCCCGAAAAGCCCGATGACCGCCGTGCCCTGGCTGCCGCGGAAGTGGGAATCGCGCCCGGCGATGACGTCAGCGGCGATCCGTCCCTGGCGGTTGGCCGGTCCGGCTAGGGCAATATGGCTCCACTGGTTGGTTACAAAATCCCTGACTTCAATAGCATCGCCAACAGCTAGGATGTTCGGATCGCTGGTGTTCATTTGATCGTCCACCCGAATACCCCCTAGTTCGCCGATTTCCAGCCCGGCATCCTTGGCTAGAGTTGTGTCTGGGCGCACGCCGAGTGCGAGGATCACAATGTCCGCCGGATAGGTTTTACCGGATTGAGTTTCCACATCAATAGAGCCGTCGGCAGCCTGCTTGAATCCAGACGCACCGTCGCCAAGCGCCAAGCGGACGCCATGCTTCTCCAGGAAGGCCTCCGCCACACGGGCGTGCTCCTGATCAATATGGGGCAGAATCTGATCACCCCTCTGGACAATGGTTACTTTGAACCCACGATGAACTAGGTTTTCCGCCGTTTCCAGGCCAATAAATCCGCCGCCAACGACCACCGCCCGGGTTTTTGGCATCACGGTCTGGAATCCCGAATACCGGTGCATGCCGGCGAGAAATGGGCTGCCTTTTTCGATCCACTCCCGGATCTCCCGGGCGTCCGGCACGGTCCTCACGTGAAAAATGCCAGGAAGGTCTATGCCGGGTAACGGTGGACGCACAGACCTTGCCCCTGGGGAAAGCACGAGTTTGTCGTAGGATTCGACACTTTCCTTGTCGGTTTCAATATCGCGTAGCGTTACCGTCTTGTCCTTTGGCGAAATTCTGATCGCTTCGCAGCCAGTGCGTGCTTCAATTGCAAATTCCTCTTTGAAGAGTTGCGTGTTAGCAACCATCAGGCTCGATTCATCTTCTATCACGTCTCCGACATGATAGGGTAGTCCACAATTTGCATATGAAACATATGGACCCCGTTCGACCATGATGATTTCAGCCTTTTCATTTAGCCGGCGTAAACGAGCTGCACAGGAGGCTCCACCAGCAACTCCACCAATAATTATTACTTTCATATTACTTTAAATATTATACTAATTATTAAATCCGAATTTTATCACAGGTCCGAAAATTTTCATATCATACTTGAAACGATATTCGTCAGATCCCCGGTAATCTTAGCACCTCTTCAACTATAGCAATAGCCTCCGGATCATTATCTTTATTTGAATTTAATATTTACACTCATGGTGAGGATCTTCAGAGTTAGGTTCAGGTCTTATTAGGACTTTATTGGGACATATTTTATAAATTCCAACAATAAATAGTAAAAGATTAGAAATGATAGTAATGTAATGCACTTTAGGCTTAATGTGTAATTATATCAGTATGGTAATTTTCATTGGGTAATTTTGATATCAAATATATTATTAATCTACCCAATGTAAAACATCTTTAATTATTGACCATCTTGGTTCAATAATATCTGCACCTTTTCCTTCAATATAATGGCTAAAAAGTTTATCAATTGTTCCATCTTTTTGTTTTAATTCAATCCAAGTATTAATAAAAAGTATCCAATTTTCATCTTTAGGTAAAGGATAAATCATAGGAACTTTAAGAATGGCTGGTTGTGGAATAACCACTTTAAAATCAGGATAAAGGATTGTCCAAGCGCCACCACTTTCAGCAAAGAAAAAATAGGCGTCAACTTCATTATGTTTATTTTCAAAATAATCTCTTGTAGAGGATAGTTCAACAACTTCAATCTTTGGTAAATAATCATTAAATTTTTTCTTAAAATAAAGATTGGAAATTCCTATTTTAAGTGAATCTTGTTTTAAAATTTCACTTCTTGATTTAAACTTATTTCTGTTGTAATGAGGAACAATAAATGCAAGTGTTTGATCTAAATATGAATTAGAAATTGAATAATTTTCAAGGATATTTGTTGAATTTATATGCCCAGACATTACAATATCTAATTTTCCATTTCTTAATAATTGAATCATTTGTTTGTTAGTAACCTTATAAAACACCGGCTTTACATTTAACTCATTTGCTAAATGGTAAGCCATTTCAATATCAAAACCAACAGCTTCTGCTTGATCATTATTAAAGGCAAAAGGTAATTTATTGTCTAAATATCCTACCCTTAAAATGCCTCTTTTTTTGATTGTTTGAATTTGATTATTAGGTTTGTTATAAGTAGTATCATTTAAAAGTGTTAATACGTTTTTTATACTCCCTTTTTTAAAATCTTTTGAAAGCTGCATATGTATAAAACTTTTGTATTGCTCACTTTCACCTAATGAATAGGAAAGATAAATTCTCGTTGAAAATAAAAGCACAAATGTTAAAAACACACCAATAAATGTTCCTTGTATTAATTTTTTCCAATTAATATCTAAGCCTCCTGTTGTCATTTTAACTGTAATTATAGTTAGCACTATCAAATGTATTGCTCCTAAAACCACTCTAATTCTATCAGTATATACACTAGAAATTACAAACAGTTGAAACATTTCTTGTGGAAGTTTCAGTAAATTCAATAAAAATGGAATTCCAGTAACAGGGGCAACAAAACTACTTAATAGAGTTGCAACTAAGAATGTGATATTTTCAATAAAATCTAAAGGATTTCCAACATACCAAGCTATAAATGGAACAAACACAAATATTATAAAAGTACCTAAATTTGGAAATGGATAGGCAAGAGGCATTAAGGTATCGGTCAATGCAGATGCTTCACTTTTCTTTTCTTTATTATAGATCAAAAGTTTTTTAACGTCATGCATAAGTTGAGGCAATACCACAATAATTTTTCCTGTTGCAAAAATGGTAAGTAAGGTGCTTTTTGTTGTAGTAAAAAGTGCGGCTGGTTTAATTCCAGTAAAACTTGACATTAAAAGAGGAAGCCAATAAAAACCTACAAGAAGCACAGCTATACTGTAAATTATTATATAAGCTTGCAAACGTTGAATTTCGTCAAAAGACATGGTTCCTGCATTATAAGCTGCAATAAAAAAAACTCCGAGAGGAGTAAGTTTTATAATTATTTTATTAATATGATTTAAAGCTTGCCCTAAAACGTCTAAACCCTGTAAAACATTTTCTTTCCCTTTTATTTTACTCAACCCTATTCCTAAAAAAATACTAAATAAAACAACAGATGGAACCACATTATTTGCCATAGAAGCAAAAGGATTGGAGGGAATGTATAAATCAAGAAAATTTGTGGGTTTCTCTATTTCTATACTTGAGGGCTGAAAAAAAGAAGAAGCAGACCAATCTGGAAATGAAAGCGGTAAAATAATTAATGTAATTACTCCTATACCTAATAATAAGACTAATACTTTTAAAGCATTGTAAACGAGTGTCTTTCCTTCTTTTGAGGACATTCTGCCTAAATTTGATATTATTGAAACCATTATATAAGGCAAAACAGTCATTTGTAATAATCCAATAAAACCATCTCCAAAAACAGAAAGAAAAGAGCAATATTCTCCAAAAAATAAGCCTACCCCAATTCCTAATAATATGGAAATAATTATTTTTTTTGACATACTCATATGATAAAATATTGGTTTTAAAATTTGAACAATAATTAATTTGTCAACTTTAGTCAATTATTGATTGTAATGAAATGACAAAAAAATAGTATGAAATTGAAAATAAATTTTAATTAACCTACTTTTTCAAAAGAAATGGCTCACTCAAATTCAAACTAAAAATTTAATCTAATTGTACCAATTCATTTTTGTGAGTAGGATTGTCTTTTATCAATTGGTTAACTAATGTTTTTCCTAAGTCGCAATCAAATTTAATTTTTTCGCATTTATAGACGTATGCTAATCTATATTTAGCATAATAACTATCTGGATATATTTTCAATGCTTTCTTATATAAAGTTATAGCAGCGTCCCATTTGTTATCTTCAATCGAGTTATCGCCAGAAACTAAATATTCTAAATATTGTTTTTCTCCTTCTTCAACTCTCTGCTTTTCTAATTTTATTGCTTTTGATTCGTTGATTTTTGATTCATCCCATAAAGATAATCAACCATTGTATTTTGGGGTTTAAAACTTTGTTGTCATTTTCATTTAGGACTTACCAGT
>CBDTVZ010000153.1:0-5398 GCA_965363995.1 uncultured Eudoraea sp. | reverse complement strand
GAACTGGCATATTGTGCCAGAAGAATTGGATAAGGCACCCCTACTCTACTTTTTAATCTTTCAATTCCCTTAAAAGCAAGATCTTTAGTCTTAGCATATTCGAAAGCCAGCGCAACCACTTCCATATTATCTTGTTTTTTGGTTTTTACGTAATCCGACAAAAATCTGGTTTCATCAAGACAATTGGGGCACCAGGTTCCCATGATTTGAACAACTACAACTTTTTCCTTAAATCCTGGGTCTTCGAGCGAAATTAGGGTGTCATCGGTATTTGGAAATGAAAACTGCAACTCCTCATATCCCTCATTTAAAAAGGTTAGCGATTCTTCGTTAGCTAATTCAAAACTTTCGTTCCTGTAGGCAATAAAAGGTTCTTTAAAATGATTTCCGGAATAAAATGTTCCAATTAAACTACTATCTGTGGCCTTAGCTGTAAACAAAAAAGCGTGAGCGCCATCAAAAGTTGAGAGTTTCAAAATATCCCCGTCTACTATCCCTTCTAAATATCTATAATCACCCGTGTTTGTTCTAAAAGTACCACTAACCTTGTTCATTTGCTGTGAGAATATACCCTTGGCCAGGTATTCATCTTCGGAATCCGGACTAAATTTGGTTTCCCAAATCCCGGAAACATTTATTCTGGCATTTGCCGAACTATGAAATCTAATGCTATCACCAAATACTGCATTAAATGGTACAATTCTATCAAGGCTTTCTTTTACAAATTCGCCATTTATAACCGAATCATTAAAAGTTCCCAAGATATAGCCCTCAAATGCAGGCATATTAATTTTTATGCTGTCATTATGTATTTCAATCTCATCAACCCGAATAGTTTCTCCGGCATTATAAACGTCTATTACATATCCTGATTCGCCCTTTTTTAAATTAAAATTAAAAGGAAGAAGCTCTTTATCCATCACTTCCAATTGAGCCAACCACATGCCTTCCCTTAGAGGTTCACTTTCCTGATTGTTGCAAGACATTAAAGTGAAAAATGTAAGTAAAAAATAGTAAAATCTTCTCATCGGATTGGTTCTCATATTTGTTGCGAAATAACGATTAAAATCCTTTATTAAAAAATAAAGCTATTCGGCCTCTAGTATATTGAATGTATAAGACCTTTGTTTTATCTTTGAAGGCTAAAACTAGCCAATGAAAATTTCCTATAACTGGTTAAAACAGTTTCTTAAGCTCGACTGGGAATCAGAAAAAACAGGGGAACTCCTAACCAACTTAGGACTTGAAGTAGAAGGTATTTCCCAATTCGAGTCTATTCCTGGTGCTTTAGAGGGTATAGTAGTAGGCCATGTCCTGAGCTGTAAAAAGCATCCTGATGCCGATAGGCTAAAGTTGACAATGGTTGACATTGGTTTAGAAAAACCTGTTCAGATAGTTTGTGGCGCACCAAACGTGACGGAGGGACAAATGGTACCAGTGGCCACCATAGGTTCTACACTATATTCCAATGATGGAAAGACCCTGGTAATTAAGAAAGGAAAGATTCGGGGAGTTGAGAGTCATGGAATGATTTGTGCAGAAGATGAGTTAGGTTTAGGAGGAAGCCATGATGGTATAATGGTTTTAAGCGAAGCACTCAAACCGGGAACGGCTTGTTCTGAAGTATTTGAAATAGAGGAAGATGAAGTCTTTGAAATCGGTTTAACACCAAACAGAGCTGACGCTATGAGTCATCATGGAGTGGCGAGGGATCTAAAAGCAGGGCTTATACAGAGAGATATTCATACAGAACTTATGACTCCTTCTGTAAGTAATTTTAATGTTGAAAACAGATCACTAAAAATAGATGTTTTAGTTGAAAATAATAATCTGGCACCGAGGTATTGTGGGGTAACACTTAGTAATCTTATTGTTCAGCCCTCTCCAGACTGGTTAAAAAATAGATTACGTGCAATTGGACTTAGCTCTATTAATAATGTCGTAGACGCCACTAATTACGTTCTACATGAATTGGGGCAGCCCTTGCATGCATTTGATGCAGATAGAATTAATGGAAAAAAGATTGTTGTAAAAACTTTACCATCCGGAACTAAATTTATGACCCTGGATGGTGTGGAACGCATTTTGGATGAAGAGGACTTAATGATATGTGATGATGAGAAACCCATGTGTATTGCCGGAGTTTTTGGGGGTATTAATACAGGTGTAACGGAAAATACCAAATCAATATTTCTTGAAAGCGCCTATTTTGATCCAGTTTCAATTAGGAAAACTGCCAAAAGACACGGATTAAATACTGACGCGTCTTTTCGTTTTGAAAGAGGTGTAGATATAAATAATACCGAATACTGTCTGCGCAGGGCAGCTTTGTTGATAGGAGAGATCACCGGGGGAGATATTACTTCTGATGTTGTAGATCTTTATCCTCGAAAGAAAGATGATTATCAGGTATTTCTTTCTTTCGAAAGAATTGACACCTTAATAGGTCAAAAAATACCCGCAGATACTATTAAGTCCATATTGGCATCCTTGGATATCCAGGTTAAAAATTCTACCGAATCCGGATTAGGGCTTCTTATTCCATTTTACAGGGTAGATGTACAAAGAGAAGTGGATGTAATTGAAGAAATTTTGCGAGTCTACGGATATAACAATATTGATTTCAAAGAAAAGCTGAATGCTTCTATTGCTACCAGTACAAGATTTGAAGATCATAAACTCGAAAAACTAATTGGCGATATGCTGGTTTCTAGAGGTTTTTATGAAATTTTGACCAATAGCCTTACCAGTCCTAATTATGACAAATTGCTGGATAATAATTCAGAAGAATCGAGGGTTTCCATATTAAATCCGTTAAGTGCAGATTTGTCAGTTTTGAGACAAACCATGTTATTTTCAGCATTAGAAACCGTGGTTTATAATATTAACAGAAAAAAACAGAACCTGAATTTTTTCGAATTTGGGAAAACATACCAGAATTCCAAATCAGATTATTTAGAGACCAAGCACTTATCGTTAATTGTAACCGGAACCCTAAATGAAAACAGCTGGATCTCTCCTTCCAAACCTACAGATTTTTATTTTCTGAAAGCAGCAGTTGAACTGGTTTTAGAGCGACTTGGTGTCACTAATTACGAATCTTTTTCCGTGCAGAATGACATTTTCCTTGAAGGTCTCGGCCTGAGAAAGAGTAAAACCGAATTGGTATCCTTTGGAATGGTTCAAAAGACTATTTTAAAAGAATTTGATATTAAACAAGAAGTTTTTTACGCCGATTTTAATTGGGACGCCTTATCAGAAATCATCAGTAAGAACGAAATAATTTTTGAGAATATTCCACGATTTCCTGAAGTAAAAAGAGATTTAGCCTTATTGTTGGACATGGGTATAACATTTGATGAAATCAAAACTATTGCGTACGATACGGAAAGAAATCTTCTAAAAAATATCACTCTTTTTGACGTTTATACCGGAAAAAATCTTCCTCCGGAAAAAAAATCATACGCCGTAGGATTTACTATTGGGGACGCCCGTAAAACATTAACGGACAAGCAGATCGATAAGATTATGAAAAAACTGCAGCAGCGCTTTGAAAAAGAGTTGGGTGCAGAGTTACGTTAGGTCACAATTGATTTGGTAAAATTACGCTGTCAATTACATGGATAACTCCATTACTCTGATTGGCATCTGCAGAAGTTATCCTGGCTATATTTCCAAAACAATCGGTTAAAATAATATCCAGACCGTCCATTGTGGCTAATAACTCATTACCCTGAACCGTAGTTAAACTGGCAGTACCTTTACCCCTGCACATTTCCTTTAAAATTTTAGAAGCCGTAAAGTTACCGGCAACGATATGATAAGTAACAAAAGATTGTAAGGCTCTTTTATTCTCTGGTCTTAACAGCTCAGCTATTTTATCCGCAGACATTTTCTCAAAGGCTCCGTCCGAAGGAGCAAAAACTGTAAATGGGCCATCACCAGCTAGTATTTCTTCAAGATCTGCAGCTTTTACAGCAGCAAGAAGTATTTTGTGAATTTGAGATTCCTCAGTGCTCCGAATAATTGTTTTTTTTAAAATATCATTATTTACGGAAGCCAGGGAAGTTTGAGAAAAAGTCGCAAAAGAGGTCAATAAGGCAAGTAGGCTTATGGGGGTTGCCAAAAATTTCATGGGTATATAAATTAAATTATTCGTGATTATCGATGAACGGTATAGCTTAGCCGACAAGATACAATTATGGAGTACGCAATCATATAAGTGAAAGTGCATTTGAAAGAAATTAACAAAACATTAACATTGTTCAAATCTTAAACAGAATTTGTTTCATAAGTTCAATTCATTATTTTTGATTCAATTGCTAGAAAAAAAACCATGTTATTAAAAACCACAAATATTCAGGAGCAGCTCTATAAAGCCAAAATTCAGTCTTCCGAAGAACGACTTATTAATGAAGTTTATTTACTCTTGCGAAAATCTTCCGAAAAAGAAGAAAAAATTCTAAAAAAAATATCCGGTAATACCAATATAGTTGTAAATAATTTCAAATTTGATCTTTTAGAAACGGATAGGATTTTTCACATTGATCAAATAAAGGAAATCTGCATTAATTACAGACTTCGTTTTCTTGACTCAAAATATTTTAAAGGTCAGATTCCAGATATAACCATTGATAAGATAAAACTGCTGGAACAAAAGCACAATATTGAAATAGAAGGCTTTAAAATAGTCGCCCCGTCAAAACTTTTCAAATTGGCAGATAAAGATGATCCCCTATTGTTTGCCCCTATTGGCAATGGATATTTTTATTTAATTGATAAATGGGGTAATGACCTGCATCCATTGCGCAGAATTCTGGTTTGGCCATTTAAGAATATTGTCAACCTTACATTACTTGTAGTTATGATTAGTTGGCTTACTACACTCTTTATTCCTAACGGCCTTTTTTCCAAATCAAATTCGCAAATGGAATTCATGATATTATTCTTTTTTATGTTTCAATCTATAGCAGCCATAGTTATTTTCTATGGGTTCGCTTTGGGTAAGAATTTTAATCCGGCTATATGGAATAGTAAATATTTTAATGCCTGAACCTATCTACTAGCAAAAATCCTATCATATATCATATAAGTGTTCACTTTTTGCTATAGTGGCAAATTAGTTGGCATACATTTGAAAAGGAACACCATTCAGATCTATATTATCAATGAATGCAGGGTTGGGGATAGGTCTGATACGCAGTAGCCCCCCTTTATCGGGATCTCCTGATTTCTGATATCCAATTAAAATAAGGTTGTTTTTGGCATCATAAGATACCATGCTGGTATCACCAATTTCGAATTCAACTAATTGTTCCTGTTCTGATAAAAAATTCTCATAGTAATAAAGAATTGCAGTATTATTTTCAAAATCATAAACAGCCGGAATATTTGGATA
>CBDTVZ010000152.1:0-5421 GCA_965363995.1 uncultured Eudoraea sp. | reverse complement strand
AATGGAATGTTAGATGATCTTGTTCTTAACCAGACCCCACATATTCATATGTATAATGAAATTGAACCTTCCGCGGAACAGCCAATATCATTATATAAAAAATTTGAGGGAGGCTTAAATGTAGTGCACTCCATTAGGCCTAAACAAGGCCAGCTAAAAATACACAACGCCCTTCCTATATTACATTATTTAAAAGATCAGGAAAATGTGAAAGGTGCAACACCTCAACTCCGTTCCCAGATATTTTATTTATCGGGCTCTATTGAACTTGGTGGTAACCTTGTGGGTGTGGATATTATGGAGGAAGTGCGCTTATCAAATATTCAGGATAATATTGTCGAAGGAAGCCCGGAGGCTCTCAGAAATACAGACAATGGTATTTTACTTGGATCCGGTCTTGCTAAAAAAATGTCACTGAACGTTGGGAACCGAATACAGATAAGTACTGTTAAGGGAACTGTTTTTCCCTTAAAGATAGTTGGGATCTACCAAAGTGGTATTGCGGAAATAGACAATGTTCAAAGTTTTGCAAATCTTAAAACCGTGCAGAGAATACAAGGAGAGGCCGAGAATTATATTACAGATATCAATATAAAACTCTTTGATATCAAAGAAGCTGTTCCCATGGCCCGGCAGTTGGAAAAACAGTTTAAAATTAAAGCAACTGACATAAATGAAGCAAATGCTCAGTTCGAAACTGGCAGTAATATTCGAAATATTATTACTTACGCGGTTTCAATTACCCTACTTATTGTTGCGGGCTTTGGAATCTACAATATTCTGAATATGCTTATTTATGAAAAAATGAAAGACATTGCCATCCTGAAGGCAACAGGGTTTTCGGGAAAGGATGTGCAACTTATATTTATGAGTCAGGCCATGATAATTGGGGTTGCAGGGGGAATTATAGGTTTAATAATAGGCTTTTTTTTATCCAGGGTCATTGATAATATACCTTTCGAAACCGAGGCACTACCTACAATAAGTACATTCCCGGTAAATTATAACCCGGGCTATTATGTTATTGGAATTGTATTTGCCCTGATTTCTACATTTATTGCCGGATACTTACCCTCAAATAAAGCTAGAAAAATAGATCCTGTGCGTATAATTCGCGGAACCTAATTCATAATTATGGGAACGGTACTGGAAGCTAAAAATATTAATAAGCATTTTAGAAAGCCTGTAGATTTTCATGTTTTAAAAGATATAAAATTTAGAGTGAAAGAAGGGGAGTTTGCCTCCATTATGGGCAAGTCTGGTTCCGGAAAATCCACCCTTCTTTATATCCTTTCTACGCTGGATACAGATTATGAAGGCGAGTTATTTTTGAATGAGGAACTCATCACAGGCAAACACCATAAGGAATTGTCGCAAATAAGAAACAGGCATATCGGTTTTGTATTTCAGTTTCATTATCTGCTATCAGAATTCAGTGTACTAGAGAATGTGATGCTTCCCGCTAAAAAATTAGCATCTAAAACTTATGAAGAAATTGAACATGATGCTATGGAAAAATTAAATATGCTGAACATTGGACAATTGGCTAAAAAAAGAGCTTCCAGGATTTCAGGTGGAGAAAAACAACGAGTAGCTATTGCCAGAGCGCTAATCAATAATCCGGATATTTTGATGGGTGATGAGCCTACGGGTAATCTTGACAGTTATAATGCCGAAAATGTTTTCCAAATATTTAAGAGGCTAAAGGAAGAGGAAGGACTTTCTTTATTGATCGTTACACATGATTTAGATTTTGCCAAACGTACAGATAAGATCATAGAAATGGAAGACGGTACCATTCTTCACTAAATTTTAATTGCTATATCCAAACTTTAGGAATTAAAGCAAAGTATCGGAATAGTGACTAAAGTCTCCATTTTTTTCACAATATCTTTATTAAAAAAAGTAGCAAAGAGACCATTATTTTCTCTTTCCAACATACCTAATATATCTGCATGCTCATCTCTTATGTGCATCCTTAATCCCTGTTCAATACTATTGGCCAGAACCATGTGAAAACTTATTTTTTTATATGCCACCTGAACTTTCAGTAATTCTTTAAACCATTCCATTTGCTGCATAGCGGTGTACTCGTCCATTGTGGGAATATGAACCACTTCTATTACGGCATTATAGCGTTCTGCTATCGCAGCCAATTTTTCTATGGCAATGATATCAGCGGATTCAAAATCACTGGCATAAGCAATTTTTTTTAAGCTTTTATAGCTGAAGTTGGGAGGAATAATTAGTATTGGGCACAGTTTCTTTTCTATTAATTTATTAGCAATATTCCCGCTAAAGAAACCCCGGGTAGAATGTTCATCTTTCATACCTATGACAAGCAAATCAATGTTTGCCTTACTTATTCTGTCAATAATCCCTTTGCTTATTGAAGAATTTTGAGCAACCTCGTATGTTAGTTGACTGTTGCTTAGATTTTGGTTTAGATTTTTTATGCAATAGTTTTCAAGTATTTCTCTCTGCTCAATCATTGCCAACTTATGTAATTGTTCAGCCGACCTAATATTGGATGTCCTTACGGGCGGGATATCATAAATGTGAAATACAATCAGTCTGGCTTTTAAAGTTTCACTGAGATTCTTTGCATAATTCAGTGTTGATATCGAATTCTTGTTACAATCCGTGGCATAGAGAATAGTGTCCATAACAACTCATTTAAAGATTAAGTCAATTTACCTCATTTTAGATCTGAATAATATGATATTAGTCACAATAGTTCAACATGACTTATATCATAAAAATTTGCATTTAGCTGAAGTACTTTTAAGTTCCAATCTAAAAGACAATTTAATCATGGATAACAGCAATAAATCAACTCAGCAAAATACAGTTGGAGATGTAAACTGGCAAGAACTTTATATCCTTACAGATCATTGGAAGTCAGACTTGAAATTCTATGAAGACGACCTCAGGTTTTTACATCATTTGATAGATAAATATATTATTTGGATTACAAAAGACGACAACCTCAACCTGGTACAAGAAATAAAGAAAAATCTATTTGAGTTACGGAATGAAGGTATTGACCTGATGAAGGAAGTAATCACACACCAAGGCAATTTGGGACTTATGGTGGAAAATCCGGTTCAGGGTTCAAACCCCCAATTTGTAGAAGATCATGAAGCCCTGGAGGATAAAATTTCAAAATTCGTCAAACTGTTCAGATCCAATCGAAAAGAAGTATTTAAAATAACAGAATACATAATAGACAGCGAGAAGTTACCAAATATTCTCAAATCTTAATCCACCGCTATAATCTTTTCATATCCTAAGGAAACGGTTTTGGTGATAGTTGATTTTTGATGCACTATGTAATCGCGATTAATCTTCAAAATAGAAATACTTCGTTATATTTGCACCGCAATTTTAGTAAAAGCCCACGTGGTGAAATTGGTATACACGCTACCTTGAGGGGGTAGTGTTCGAAAGGACGTGCTGGTTCGACTCCAGTCGTGGGCACAAAAAAACAGCTTCTGTTAATACAGGAGCTGTTTTTCGTTTAAAAGTATAATTATAAGCGTTTTACCCGCACATTTCTAAACCAGACGCCTGCACCGTGGTCCTGCAGAGCTAAATACCCATCATTGGATTTACCGTAATCTGGATAATCATTCCATTTACCGCTATTGCGCTTTTCTAGCCAGTCTTCCGAGTTTTTATCAAATTCGACAATTTTTTGACCATTCAGCCAATGTTCGCCCTTACCCTTATTAAAAATAATCTTACTAGTGTTCCACTCCCCTACCGGCTTCAGGGTTTTCTTGTCATTGGCTATATGCATAGCATAATTGGCACCGGTCTTTTGCCAATCTTCAAGAGGTTCTTCAAAACCTACATCATCCAATATCTGGTATTCCGGTCCGGTTTCATAGGGTGAATGATAAATGGTATCTTCTACTACATGATAATTAGCACCACTATTACCCCCTTTGGTTATCTTCCATTCAAAAGCAAATTCAAAGTTGTCATATGTTTCAGTACTAATGATATCACCTCCTACATCTCCACCTTCTCCAAAACATTCAATAACACCATTTTTTATTGACCAATTTGATGGAAGGGAACCCTGGTTATATCCTCTCCAGTCAGACGGTTTCATGAGTTCAACCCATTCACTGGCTACTATTTGATCTTCTTTTGAGGCAGGTGTTTCTACTTTCTTCTTCTCTGTATTTTTACAGGCCCCAATTAAGAGTGCCAAACCAATAATTACTAAACGCAGTTTCATATTCCTCAAATTTAAAGTAGTTTCATCCCAACAGGATCCCATTTAATGGCTTTGTCTAAATAATAACTATCGTTGCAAGCTAAGGCAGGGGCCGCCGCACGATAACCAAAGACAGCGTCTTCAGTTACAGCTTTGCCTCCTCTGATAGCATTGAACCAATTAGAAAAATGATCATAATGGGCTCCTTTATAACCTTCCTCTGCTTCAAAAACTATTTCTTCTGGAGGAAGCATCTTTTTCCTTGAACTGCCACTTCCAGTTTGCGAGGCCTTGGCTTGTAAAAATGGATCATTGTCAAATAGCTCATTATTTCTTCTTAAAATTACCTTTCTCCATTGGACATCCATAGAGCCCTCGCTTCCAACAATTCTCAGATAAGTTGTTCCCGAAGTACCATCAACAAAATTACAACGCAATGAAAGATTAAAAGGAGGGTGTTCTTCAGAATCTGGATAATCGAATACCCCCAGAAGAACGTCTGGTACTTCCCTGCCGTCTTTCCAATAACGCAATCCTCCAGATGAATAAATTTGATTTGGTCCTTTTGAATTGGTAATAAAATGAAGGCTGGAAAAAAGATGTACAAACAAATCTCCTGACATCCCTGTGCCATAGTCTTTGTAATTTCTCCACCTGAAAAAACGGGTAGCGTCAAAAGGTCGTTTATTGGTATTCATTAAAAAGGTATCCCAATCTACCGTGTTGGGTGAAGCATCCTCGGGAATATTATATTGCCAGGCACCGGTAGGGCTTCTTCTGGCCCAAAATCCTTCTGCATAATTGATATCCCCTATTGCTCCCTGAGCCAACAACTCTTTGGCCTTTTCATTTCCAAGTGAAGACATTCCCTGACTACCCACCTGGAATACCATTCCCGTCTCATTCTGAGCTTTAATAACATCATGCCCTTCGTCTAGAGAATGTACCATAGGCTTTTCACAATAAACATGTTTACCAGCACGCATGGCGTCTATTGAAATTTGTTTATGCCAATGATCAGGTGTTCCGATAATAACTGCATCTACATCTTTCCTGGCCAATATTTCCTTATACTGTTTGGTTGTGAATAGGTCTTTACCCCATCTTTCCTTGGCCCTTTCAATATGACCATCGTAAAGATCACAAACCGCTACTAATTTTACACCGTCGTGTTTTAAGGCTGTATTGGTATC
>CBDTVZ010000151.1:0-5424 GCA_965363995.1 uncultured Eudoraea sp. | reverse complement strand
GTTTTTCCATAATGGGAGCAGGGCTCCAGGGTAACATAAAGTGTAGCTTCTTTTAAAAGTGATTTGTCGGCAACAGAATTTATTGCATTCACTTCTGCGTGTGGTCCGCCATATTGACTGGTGAATCCTTCCCCTATTATTTTATCTTGATGGGTTATTAGACTTCCAACCATTGGATTTGGAGATGAAAAGCCCAGGGCTTTTTTGCCTAATTCAATGCAACGACGCATATATTTTTCATGTATCTTCACCTTGCAAAAGTAGGATTTTCCTGAAGAATAGGGATGCAATTGGAATTCAGGAAACAGCTGATTTTCAAAGTTTCATTTTTGGAAGTACATAGCATTATAAGAAATGTTGTTAAAAGAGATCAAGGACATATATCACAAGGAATTGGATTATAACTATCCCAAAGAGGAAGTGGACAGTATGTTTTATTTAATGATAGAACACTTTTTAGGTTTAGAGCAATTTATTCTGGCAATAGATCCGGGAATTGTTATCACTAAGGAGGAAGAACAATATATGTTTGAAGGTTTATCAAAATTATATAATGAACATCCTATTCAATATGTTTTAGGAGAAACCACTTTTATGGACTTGAAAATTATGGTAAATGAGTCTGTTCTTATACCAAGACCGGAAACTGAAGAATTAGTAAACTGGGTGCTTGAAGATATTGAAAATTTGGATGATAATCTTAAGATTATTGATATTGGAACCGGAAGTGGTTGCATCGCAATTTCTCTTTCCAAACTAAAGCCAAATCTAAAGGCCACTGCAATGGATATTTCGAAATCTGCGCTGGAAGTAGCCACTAAAAATGCGTTAAGGAATGATGTGGATATTGAATTTATTCAGGCCGATATTTTAAAGATTACCTCCTTGAAGGAAAACTATGACATTATAGTTTCTAATCCTCCTTATGTTAGGGAAATGGAGAAAGACAAAATGCATAATAATGTCCTTAAAAATGAGCCATATTTGGCATTGTTTGTCCCAGACGGGGACCCTTTACTTTTCTATAGGCCTATTGCCAAACTGGCCAAAAACAGCCTAACTCCCAAAGGAGTTCTTTATATGGAAATAAATCAATATTTA
The DNA here is from genome assembly GCA_965363995.1 of uncultured Eudoraea sp. GTDB lineage: Bacteria > Bacteroidota > Bacteroidia > Flavobacteriales > Flavobacteriaceae > Eudoraea. The sequence goes on along the minus strand of CBDTVZ010000151.1, from coordinate 4,323 downwards.
GGTGAAGCTGTAATAGAGCTTTTGGAAGAATTCGGTTTTTCTGAAATTGAGCTTAGAAAAGATATCTTTGGAAACGACAGAATGATTAAAGCTAAACAACCTGGATAAATTCAAAATGCATGAAATGTCCGAAGGTGTAATCATGCTGCCCGGAGGCTATCGTACTTTGGAGGAATTTTTTGAAATGATAACATGGGCTCAATTGGGATTGCATCACAAACCTATAGGCATTCTAAATATTAACGGATTTTACAACAGTTTAATAGGGATGCTCAAAACAATGGTTGATCAAGGGTTTGTCAAACAGGAAAACTATGATATGATACTTATAGACCATTCAATTAACGGTTTATTGGATAAGATGATGCACTATAGCCCTCAACATGTGTCTAAATGGATAAATAAAGATCAGGTTTAATGACTATCAAGGAAAAAATAGAAGCCTTACGCCGGGAATTGCGTGAACACAACCATAAATATTATGTACTCGCCAGTCCAACTATTTCGGATTATGAGTTTGATATGAAATTAAAGGAGTTACAGGCATTAGAGGAACAATATCCTGAATTTATGGATGCAACTTCCCCGACCATGAGAGTAGGAGGCACAGTCACTAAGAATTTTGAGACGGTAGTTCATGAACACAGGATGTATTCATTGGACAACTCTTATTCCAGAGAGGAGTTATTGGATTGGGAAAAGCGAGTATTGCGCATTTTGGGAGGTTTCACAGTTAACTTTACCTGTGAACTTAAATATGATGGTGCCTCAATTAGCCTAACTTACCAAAATGGGGAACTTGTCAGAGGGGTTACAAGAGGTGATGGATTTCAGGGCGATGACATAACTCCAAATATAAGAACCATAAAATCTGTTCCGCTAAGATTGAAGGGAGATTTTCCATCGAAATTTGATATTCGGGGTGAAATTGTACTACCAATAGATGGTTTCGCTAAAATGAATGAAGAGCGAATCAAGAATGGAGAGGATCCTTATATGAATCCCCGGAATACTGCGGCCGGAAGCCTTAAATTACAGGACAGTTCGCTAGTCGCGGAAAGGCCTTTGGAATGCCTTCTTTACGGAATTACCGGAAGTGACCTAAATTTTTCATCCCAATTTGATATGCTTCTTAAAGCCCGTGAATGGGGTTTTAAAGTTCCTGCAGCCGCTAAGCTTTGTGAAACTACTGAAGAAGTAATGCAGTTTTTGGAGTATTGGGACATTGAGCGCCATAATCTTCCTTATGAAACCGATGGTGTTGTGGTAAAAGTTAACAGCCTTCAACAACAGGAAGAACTGGGTTATACTGCGAAGTCTCCCAGGTGGGCTCTTGCCTATAAATTTAAGACAGAACAAGCAGTTACAATTCTTAATGAAATTAGTTATCAGGTCGGAAGAACCGGAGCCATAACACCGGTGGCAAATTTACAACCGGTACTTTTAGCAGGAACCACGGTTAAAAGAGCTTCATTACACAATGCCGATCAAATAGCCAAGCTAGATATCCGTGAAGGGGATACTGTACATGTTGAGAAAGGTGGTGAGATTATCCCTAAGATTGTGAGTGTCGATTTGTCAAAACGCCCTGCCAGCTCTATACCCACCCTGTATATTACAAACTGTCCTGAATGTGGTACAGAGTTGAGAAGAAAAGAAGGGGAGGCACAACATTTTTGCCCTAATGAAAGCGGTTGTCCGCCTCAGATAACCGGGAAAATTCAACATTTCATTTCCAGGAAAGCCCTGGATATTGAAGGTTTGGGAAGTGAAACAGTAGAATTGCTTTATAAAGAGGGCCTGATAAATAATTATGCTGATTTGTATACACTTACAAAAGATCAGCTCATGCCTTTGGAGCGTATGGCAGAAAAGTCTGCCGAAAATTTGATCAATGGTGTAGCGGCATCTGTTAATATTCCTTTTGAACGGGTGTTATTTGGACTTGGCATACGATATGTTGGGGAAACTGTGGCAAAGAAATTAGCCAAGGCTTATAAGAATATAGATGCATTAATAGTTGCCACCGTAAATGAGCTGGAAATGGTGGATGAAATTGGAGAAAGAATTGCAGAAAGTGTGGTGAATTTCTTTGGAGAGGAAAAGAACAGGGATATTATAAACCGACTTAAGGAGTATGGTGTTCAGTTTTCACTTACCGATAAGCAACTAGATGGGCAAACTGAAAAACTTAAGGGTCAGACCTTTGTGGTCTCCGGTATATTTGAAAAAGTAAGTCGAACGGAACTGAAAAAGAATATTGAAGATAATGGGGGTAAAGTTAGTTCTTCCATTTCCTCAAAGACTTCTTATGTGGTGGCGGGGGCCAATATGGGTCCCAGTAAAAAAGAGAAGGCAGATAAATTAGGTATTCGAATTATTTCAGAAGACGAATTTTTAGCGCTAATCAATTAAACCCCCTTTTTAAAGAAAAAAAGAGGGTTATATTAGTGTGCTTTAAAAAATATTAGTCTCCACTAAGCTCTTTATCGTATACCCAGATTTCATCCCAGCTATTATCCAATACCTGATCCATGTTTCGAATAAAGGCATCCCATGTATCCTCTCCATGAATTTTCATAAAAGTTTTCTTAAATGTAGGTGCTTCATCAAACTCTGCCCAATTTTTATAAAATCCTACGGTAGCAATATGCCGGCCAATTTTTGTTCCTTGCCTAAATTCGTTATAATAAACACCCCATGCATTGTTGCCTTCCATGGCTTTTACAGTTTTGCTAATAAGTGTTAGCATATCCTTCGCATTATGCGAGTGCTCACGATTAACTTCCCAATACCTGATGAATTGGATTGGGTAGAGTGAAGGATCATCAGTTAGCATATCTGTGTTAGACAGTTTAACATCGCCTTTCCAATATTCTCCATGTTGCATTTTCTTTACATATGCCATTACGTTATCTCGCCAGTCTTCATCATGTCCTCCTGCAGATGGTCTGGAATCGAGGTGTGCATATTTTAACGGCCCCATCATCCATACAATTTTGCCAATATCCGGACCACTGGAAATTTGGTAAACGATTGCCTTGTAAGGACCCTCTTTATGGTATTTTTGATTGTGTGCCCTCATATTTTCGCCAAGAACTTTTAACTTAGTGTTATCGGGAGTTAATACAATAGATTCCCACATGGGCGCTTCTGCCTCTTGTGCAGTAACCATTACTGTTGAACCCAAAAAGAGGGAAAAGATTAATAAATAAGCAAGTGATGTTTTTTTCATAATCATTGTGTTTAATTTTAAGTGATTTTTTTCTATCTATACAAGAAAAGATTATTTGTTTTTTAATTCAAATCAAAAAGGACCAAATAAGTGAAAATATGTCCGAAATGATGTTTTAATTTATCAAGGCTTAAGATGAAAGGGTCATTCAAGTACAATTTTTTTTTAATTCCCTAAAAAATGAGCGTCCATCAGAGTTTTTGCCGAAGGTGTTGCAGGCACTCTGGTGCGATGCAAACGGGGATTTGAATGCATCTCATGATATTGCACAGGATATACCCTCAGATCTCGGGTGTTGGATACATGCTTATCTGCATCGCAAGGAGGGTGATAAATTCAATGCTGATTATTGGTACAGAAGGGCGAAAAGGCCTTATCCGAATAATACCTTACAGGAAGAATTCAGAATTTTAGTAGACTCTGTCATAAACAACTAAGCACCAAAATGGTCGAGATGATCCATAATCCCCTTGGTAATGGACCTCTATAACTTAAACAATTTTAGTTGTTCATCTACAATTTCAATACAAACCTTCATCCCATATGAGAGTCCGGAAATTTTTGGCAGAATTAATTCTAGTATTGATAGTTCCTGAATATGATCAACCTTGGTAATTGGGTCAGGCATATAAATTAATCCTTTGTATTTTTTATCTCCGAAAAAGAAAATAACATCAAAAAAATAAAAATTTTCTGGTGGGATATAAACAGACCATGGTATAGCTACAAAAGAATATTTTGGTTTTCCTATTTTAAAGAGATAGGGTGTAATATTTAGATTGATAGTACCTAAAAAGTAAACGGAAAGATCCAATCCTTTTTCCTGAAAATATGGCAGTTGTTGATTTAAAGTACCCTTTGGATATCTTTGAGTATCAGATTTACCCGAAGCTACCCCGTGACCTTCGCATATCAAGCCGTTTACTTTCATGGTATTTTAAAAAAACTTCGGTTTAATAAGAATCAGACAGTAATTGAAATCCCCTCTGGCTTAATATTCTTTTCAGAATCAAAATAAAAATCGATTCTACCGAGATTTATTCCATAGCAACCAACCTGATTCACCAAAACTGATTTATCTAAACGGT
>CBDTVZ010000150.1:0-5459 GCA_965363995.1 uncultured Eudoraea sp. | reverse complement strand
TCTATCGACTTTTATATTATTTTCAGAAACGCGGCTTTGAGGTATGCAGACGGATAGCCGAAAGTCTCGGTATTAGGGCTCGTGTTGTAAGAACCACTTTTATCTACCTAACGTTTGTAACTTTGGGCTTTGGATTTGCATTATACCTGTTTTTGGCATTTTGGCTGGGAATAAAGGATTTGATCTACACCAAAAGGAATTCGGTTTTTGATCTTTAGATATGATTAGACTTTTTCGCTCCAGAATTTACATAGCAATTGCACTAATGATATCGGTATTATTGGCGGGGACCCTGGGATATCGTTTTATATCCGATTTATCCTGGTTAAATGCCTTTTATATGACCATAATTACGGTTACAACCGTTGGTTTTAATGAGGTTGCTCCTTTGGAAACAGAAGGTAAAATATTTACAATATTTTTAATAATATCAAGTGTCTTTATATTTGCTTACGCCATTTCTGTGATTACGGAATATTTATTCAGCAAAAATCAATTACAGCTTCTAAAAACAAAAAAGGTGAAAAAAATGATCAACAGTTTATCCAATCATGTTATTGTCTGTGGTTATGGACGAAATGGAATGCAAGCGGTGGAACGACTTAAGGCATACAAAAAACCTTATGTTGTTATTGAAAAGGACAAAGATGTTATTGAAAAATATGAAGAAGATATCTTGTTTGTGGAGGGTGATGCTAATGAGGATGAAACCTTAATAACGGCCCGGGTACATGCTGCGCAATATCTTATCGTTACCTTACCGGATGATGCTGATAATTTGTTTATTGTGTTATCTGCACGTCAACTAAATCAAAAATTATTTATCATAAGCAGGGCTTCCCAGGTTAACTCCCAAAATAAATTGAAATTAGCAGGAGCAGATAATGTTATTATGCCGGATAAAATTGGCGGCGATCATATGGCATCTTTGGTTGTAATACCAGATTTGATAACATTTATGGATAAATTATCTACCGAAGGTGAACACACCACCAACCTGGAAGAAGTTGCCATCGAAGATTTTGCGGATCAAATGGAGTGTAATTCCTTAAGGGACCTTGATCTTCGCAGAATAACCGGATGTACCATCATTGGCTATATAGAGCCCGACGGTAATTATATAATAAACCCTGAAGCGGATTTGCCTTTAGAGCCTAATAGTAAAGTAATCGTTTTAGGAAGGCCCGAACAGATTAAAAAGCTTAACGAAATGTTTCATATAAACTAGACCACAGGAGATAATTATATTTTTTTGTATTACTATTTTTTAGGATATTGCCGCTATTACAGACCAAATTAAACCAAATACAACTCTTATGAAGCATAGACTTCTTTCAATTTTATTTCTGTTTTTGCCAATTTTGACATTTGCTCAGGACAAAGGACTTGATGAAAAAATAAATGACACATTTATGCCTGTTGCAGTATGGTGGGAAGGCCTTATCCTTACATCAGTTCCTATTGCTGGATATAATCTGCCGGTAGTTCTACTTCTTTTAATATTTGGAGCTACTTTCTTTACTATTTATTTTAAGTTTCCCAATGTCACAAAATTTAAATTGGCCATCAATACGGTACGTGGTAAGTACGATGAACTGGATCATCATAGCGTAGAAAAGGCTGATTTAAACATTGTAGATGGTGATTTGGTTGATACCATTGCAGATGAAAGTAAAGAGGGTGAGGTAAGTCATTTTCAGGCTCTTGCTACTGCCGTTTCCGGAACAGTAGGTCTTGGTAATATTGCGGGAGTCGCTGTGGCCATTGCTCTTGGTGGGCCCGGAGCCACTTTCTGGATGATTGCTTGTGGTTTTATTGGGATGTCAACGAAATTTGTTGAATGTACCCTTGGGGTCAAATATAGAGATGTGGGTGAAGATGGTACCGTTTATGGCGGACCAATGTATTACTTATCAAGGGGGCTAAAGGAAAAAGGATTTACCGGCTTAGGAAAAGTTTTAGGTATTCTGTTTGCTGTGTTGTGTGTAGGTGCTTCTTTTGGAGGAGGTAACGCATTTCAGTCTAATCAGGCTGCGGTTCAACTTTCTACTATGTTAAATCTGCAGGGCGGAGCAACCGGAGTTATTATTGGTGTAATCCTTGCTATTCTTGTAGGCATTGTTATCATTGGAGGAATAAAAAAGATTGCCAGTGTTACGGAAAAAATTGTACCATTTATGGCCGGAATCTATGTTTTGGCTTCATTGGTTATAATTTTTGCCAATATCCAATACATAGGTGATGCTTTTGCCATGATATTTAATGGGGCGTTTACACCTGAGGCAGGTTTAGGAGGTATTGTTGGTGTTATTATTGTAGGCTTCCAAAGAGCAGCTTTTTCTAATGAGGCTGGTGCCGGATCTGCAGCCATTGCCCATTCTGCCGTTAAAACAAAGTACCCCGCGAGTGAAGGTGTAGTAGCGCTTTTGGAACCATTTATAGACACGATAGTGATATGTACCATGACAGCATTAGTTATTATTTTCTTTAATATGGACGCCGGGGCCTTTGAGTATGGCAATGCCGTTAACAGTACTGTTTTAATCACTGAAACCGGAAATTATATTGGTGGAGTTGATCTAACATCAATGGCTTATGATTCTGTTATTCCCGGATTCAGATATATCCTGACCATTGCAATTATTCTCTTTGCATTTTCCACAATGATTTCATGGTCCTATTATGGTCTTCAATCCTGGAAATACCTTTTCGGACGAGGCAAAACAGCGGACGTTGTCTACAAAATTTTATTTTTATTGTTTGTAGTTATTGGCGCCGCAGCCACTTTAGATGCAGTAATTAAGTTTTCTGATGCCATGATTCTGGCATTGGTATTCCCAAATATGGTAGGCTTACTGTTTTTGTTTCCCAGGGTGAAAGAAGAGCTTAATAAGTATGTAACAGACATTAAAGGTGTAAGTAAATAAGAATTTCCTTGAAAAGTTTTAAATCCCACTTTAAGTTCAATAAACAGGAACGCAGTGGGATTTTTTTTTTATTGGTAATCATTTTCAGTTTACAGCTTATTTATATGATGTTCAGAAATGAAGTGGTTTATACCTCAGAGGCAAGCTTTGCATTGGATACCGAAGTTCAAAAACTATTGGATTCAATAAGGGAACAAAGTAAATTGGAAAAATCACCGAAGGTGTATCCTTTTAATCCAAACTTTATAACCGATTACAAAGGTTATACCCTTGGCATGTCTAATGAAGAGATAGATAGATTACACTTATTCAGATCTGAAAACAGATGGGTCTATACCGCAAAAGAATTTCAACAGCTTACTCTCATTTCAGATTCCTTACTACAAATATTAGCTCCATTATTTAAATTTCCAGAATGGGCAAATCGACCAAAAAACAAAAAAAAAGAAAGAACGGAAAAATTAGCAGTAGCAGCCGTGGAGCATAAAGATTTGAATCAGGCTACCCAGGAAGAACTTAAGGACATTTATGGAATTGGCGATAAATTATCGGCCAGAATTGTCAAGTTCAGAAACAGATTAGGTGGCTTTATGGTAAATGAACAACTGTATGATGTATACGGTCTGGAGGAAGAAGTTGTTTTAAGATTATTGGAAGAATTTCGGGTTAAGGAGCAACCCGCAATTGAAAGGATCAATATTAATACTGCTTCAAGAAGAGAGATGGAACAACTCATTTATATAAATCAAAGTCTTGCTATTCAGATAGTTACTTACAGGGATAGTGTTGGGATTATTCAATCTTTTAATGAATTAACAAAAATTGAAGATTTTCCGGCAGACAAGATTGATAGAATTAAATTATATTTGTCGCTCTAAAAAATTACAATAATGACCACAGACACTATGTCTATTATTAGTTTTGATTACTCTGAGACCCAACACCATGTTGCCGAGTCTGCTAAGAAATTTGCGGAACAATACATACGACCTCATATTATGGAGTGGGACGAATCTCAATTTTTCCCTGCCGACCTTCTTAGAAAGGCAGGAGAATATGGCTTTATGGGCGTATTGGTTCCTCATGAATTAGGTGGGGCCGGTTTAGGCTATCATGAGTATATAGCCGTCATTGAAGAGATATCAAAAGTGGATCCATCAATTGGCCTATCAATAGCCGCTCATAATTCTTTATGTACAAATCATATTCTGACTTTTGCGAGCGACGAGCAAAAACAAAGGTGGATTCCGAAACTTGCTACCGGAGAGTGGATTGGTGCATGGGGGTTAACAGAGCATAATACGGGTTCAGATGCCGGTGGAATGAGTACAACGGCCATTAAAGATGGCGATCATTGGGTACTAAACGGGGCAAAGAATTTTATCACACATGGTATAAGTGGAGATATTGCTGTTGTTATTGCAAGAACAGGTGAGAAGGGAGATAGTCATGGGATGACTGCTTTTGTTGTTGAAAAAGGGACATTGGGTTTTACCAGTGGTAAGAAAGAGAATAAATTAGGAATGCGTGCCAGTGAGACTGCTGAATTGATTTTTAACAATTGCAGGATTCCGGATAACCAGAGGCTAGGGGAAATAGGCGATGGCTTTATACAGTCTATGAAGGTTTTAGATGGCGGACGCATATCTATAGGAGCTTTATCTCTGGGAATAGCAAAAGGTGCCTATGAAGCTTCATTAAAGTATTCCAAGGAACGTATTCAATTTGGTAAACCCATAAGTTCATTTCAGGGGATTTCATTTAAATTGGCAGATATGGCTACCGAAATAGAGGCATCTGAATTATTACTGCACAAGGCTGCCTTCCTGAAAAATGAGGGTCGTAAAATGACCAAAATAAGTGCAATGGCAAAAATGTTTGCTTCCGAAGTCTGTGTAAAGGTTGCCAATGAAGCCGTGCAAATTCATGGGGGTTATGGTTACACCAAAGACTTTCCGGTAGAAAAGTTCTACAGGGATGCAAAGCTTTGCACAATAGGAGAAGGTACCACGGAAATACAAAAAATAGTTATAGCGAAGAATATTTTAAAATAATTTGTTACAGTTTAATTAATTCATTCTATATTTGCACTCGAAAATTCATTAAAGAAAGGAGGTTGTAGCCTATGTTGATTATACCAATAAAAGAAGGAGAAAATATAGACAGAGCTTTAAAACGTTTTAAACGAAAGTTTGATCGTACAGGTACAATGCGTCAGTTGAGAAAACGTCAGCAGTTTACCAAACCTTCAGTAGTAAGAAGACAACAAATACAGAAAGCAGAGTATAAAAGTGGTCACAATAAACGAAATTGCTGTAGCAACGGGTTGACCAAGAAGAGCAAGAACAACAGTACAAAAAACGGCGAAGCCGATGAAAGGGTATCCTTCTTTTGCTACTGGTACTTGTGGAGTGAGCATGAAAATATATAACCTTTACTTGAAGGAAGTCTTATTTGTTCTTGTTTGCCCGGGACATGGCGATGATGGCCAATTGGTTATTCCTTTTCTCTATTAATTTAACATGGATTTCC
>CBDTVZ010000149.1:0-5485 GCA_965363995.1 uncultured Eudoraea sp. | reverse complement strand
ACAACGGCTAAACTTCATCACGTCACAGGCCCGACGAAATCATAGTCAAACCGTTGCCTACCAATGAATCAAAAATGAAAATATATATACACATTCTATTTTTGATGCTCACAGTAGTAGCATGTCAATCACAGACCAAGAAAAATGATTTGAACAAAATCGTAGGCGGGCCATGTGAAGGATGTGAAGCTATCTTTGAGTATGGCGATAAGGAACTTTTACCAACCGATACTCTTCCGGAATTTGATCAAACCGAACCCAAATTAATACTGACTGGAACTGTATTTAAAAAAGACGGAAAAACACCTGCCGAGAATGTAATTCTCTACATATACCAAACAGATCGAAACGGGATTTATGCCACAAAAGGCAATGAGCAAGGTTGGGCGAAAAGGCACGGATACATTCGTGGTTGGATTAAAACGGACAAAACAGGAAAATATACGTTTTTCACTTTTAGACCGGGTGCTTACCCTAAAGGTATAGAACCTGAACACATTCATATTACAGTAAAAGAACCCAATAAGAATGAATACTACCTTGATGAATTTGTGTTCTATGATGACCCATTGTTAACGCAAGAAGAAAAAGAAAATTTGGAAAAACGCGGTGGTTCAGGTATTGTAAGACCAAAATTAAAAGATGGTATTTTAACCTCAAATAGAGATATCATATTGGGCTTAAACATTCCAAACTATGAATAAGGTTTTGATAATTCTTACGATTTCATTACTTCTTTGGTCTTGCATTGGCAAACACAATTCAGATGCTCAAAAAGCGACTGTAGCAGAAGAAAGTACGCAAACTTCAAAACTTACAGGCGACACTATGAAAGTTGACCTTGCTAAATCAAATGTTCATTGGAAGGGAACCAAAATGCATGGTGCAGGAAAGCACGTAGGAGAAATTAAATTAAAGAGCGGCTATTTTGTTACTGTAAAGGGGCAGTTAGTAGCTGGTAACTTTATGGTAGATATGTCAACAATCGGAGTAACAGATATCCCGGAACACGAGCCTATTCCAAGGAAAAACCTTAACGAACATCTGAAAAGTTCAGATTTTTTTGACGTGGAGAAGTTTCCGACTTCTGAATTTCAGATTACAAACATCAATCAAATATCTTCAGATAGTTTATTGCTTTCAGGAAATTTGACTTTAAAAGATGTGACAAAGAACATCGAGTTTGGAGCCACATATCAAGGCAATACATTTTCGACAAAATTTACTTTAGACCGATTTCAATGGAATATAGCTTATGAAGGAAATTTAGTCGATAAAACATTAGTGGATAAAGACATAGAACTGAGCATTAAACTAAAAACTGTGGGCAACAATGTATCCTATGAAAAGCCTTAGTCCAGTTCTCTAAAGTTAATTTATATTTTCTTTTTTACTTAATCCACTTTTTTCTTTTAGTATAACTTGCTCCGCATCCTATTTGTGATCAACCTGTAAATTAGGGCCAAAGGGGTTTCGATAAAGAAGCTTAATGAAAACAATTTTGGAAAATCAGACAAATGGACCAATCTTGGGGCTGTCAATATTTTAGAACAGAGTAAATACAAATAAAAATTACCTCTAACAACGCATTTAGCGCATTAAAAAAGCCTAAATACTAACCGTTATACACAAGCTGGACTTTCAATTAAAGATTTAAACTGTAATTAATCCTTTTCGTATTCGACTAGTATTTAATCTACATTTAATTGAAGTAGCTTATGATTTTCATTATACTGTTTTTAGCAGCTTGTTTTCTTGCTTATAGCAATGGAGCAAATGATAATTTTAAAGGAGTTGCAACTCTATTCGGTAGTGGAACTACTAACTACAAAGGAGCAATAACATGGGCAACACTAACTACTATTGCAGGCTCTATTGCTGCTATTTTTTTGGCGAGTTCTTTGGTTAAAAATTTTTCAGGTAAAGGTTTAGTTCCTGACGCATTAATTCAATCGCCCGAATTTGCTATTTCCATAGCTTTGGGTGCTGCAATAACAGTTTTTATGGCCACTAAAATTGGAATGCCAATTTCAACTACACATAGTTTGGTTGGTGGATTATTTGGGAGTGGTGTAGTTGCCGTTGGAACTGCTTTTAATTTTGCGAAATTGGGTAATACTTTTTTAATTCCTTTAATAGTTAGTCCTCTTATGGCAGCAATAGCTAGCTTAATAGCATATATTCTTTTTAGAAAATTAAGGGTTGCTATGAGAATAACTAAAGAAACTTGTGTCTGTGTTGGAGATGAAAAAATCCCTGTTATGAAAACAATAAATGCAAATGAATTCCTTACTATAAAAACAGAGACTCAAAAGACCGTTAGAGTAATGAATGAATCAGATTGTATTGAAACATATAAGGGAGACTTTTTAGGTGTTAACTCACAAAAAATGCTGGATTTTGCTCATTATTTAAGTGCTGGAATTGTAAGTTTTGCAAGAGGACTAAATGACACACCAAAAATTGTTGGACTACTGATTGTCATTAATACATTGGACATTAAATGGGGAATGCTTGCTGTGGCTCTGGCAATGGCAATAGGAGGACTGTTAAACGCCAAAAAAGTGGGCGAAATGATTAGTAAACAGATTACTCCAATGAATAGTGGACAAGGTTTTACCGCTAATTTGATTACCGGAATTTTGGTTACTACTGCAAGCATTCACGGATTACCTGTATCAACAACTCATGTATCAGTGGGCTCGATTTTTGGAATAGGAACAGTTACAAAACAGGCTGACTTAAAAGTAATTGGAAATATTCTATTGTCTTGGTTGCTAACTTTACCCATTGCAGCTATTTGCAGTGCCTGTATATATTGGTTGCTTTTGTTCTTTAAATAATAAATAGCCAGTGTACAACAATGTTATAATTTATGCTCTCGTATGAACTTTAAATAAAAATCCTATATTTAATTAACCGATTTGCTATGACTGAAAATCCTTTGGAATCTCAGCCACACACCTGCCTGCCTTGCGGCAAGCAGGCAGGAATCATACGCAGAACGTAACCGCAAGCTAAAAAAAAGAGGAGTAAATGAACAGAAAACTGAAATTAGGGCTTTTTATATTTCTGATAGGCTTCGTTGGCGTTCTATCAAGTTTGACAATGGACATCCCGTTACCAGAGGATTTGCAAAAAATGGTTTCGGAATTATTTACACCTTGGCAGTTTAAACTACTTAGTTTAATTAATCCAACAATTTTACTTTTAGTTGCCGTTGTGATGGGAACACTACTGTACGATAAAGTGAATTTTGAATTGCCAATAATAGAAAGTCTCATTTACAAAGACAAAACGACCAAATTAAAAGGAATCCTCCAATATGGAATTATTGGTGGGATAATTAGCGGAGTTTTAATCATATTTACCACAATAACTTTTTATCCCTTTCTTCCGACTGAATTTATCGAAATAGGCGAAAAGTTTAAACCAACTCTAGCTGCTAGATTCCTTTACGGAGGATTGACTGAAGAAATATTAATTAGGTATGGAATTATGTCATTTCTTGTATGGCTTATCTTCAAAATTACAGGAAAACTAAATTCGATTGTTTACTGGGTTGGAATATTAGTTTCTGCAATTGTTTTTGGATTTGGACATCTTCCAATTGTCTATGCTCTAGTTGGAACTCCTACAACGGAATTAATTTTATACATCATTTTTGGAAACGCTGTTGGAGGAATTGTTTTTGGTTGGCTTTATTGGAAAAAAGGACTTGAAACTGCAATGATTGCCCATATTTTCACACATATAGTGATCATAATGGGAGAGAATACTTTCAACATATAGACAAGAAAACCAGTGGCTAATAAGGTGTATGATTGATTGCGTCCGGATTTCCCTGTTGAAAAATCTCGTAATCAATTATCTTTATCTCAGACGGGCAGTTTCCTACAGAAATATCCGCAACCAATGATATGCAAAACCGTTGCCACACATTTAAAATAAATACTTGTGACTGAAAAAGAGAAAATGCTTAATGGAGATTTTTATAATTCCAGAGATTCGGAATTGATAAAAATGTGCCACAATGCAAAAAAGTTACTAAAAGTTTACAATAATCTCGATTCCGAACTAACCCAAGAACGGGAAAAGATTTTAACTGAACTCTTTGAATTTAAAGATTCAGGTGTTTGGATTGAGTCACCGTTTTATTGTGATTATGGAGTGAATATTTCCATTGGAGAAAATACATTCATTAATGCGAACTGTATGTTTTTGGACAACAATAAAATAACCATTGGGAAAAATGGATTGGTAGCACCTTATGTACAAATATACACGGCTAGTCATCCTTTAAAAGCATCAGAAAGAATAATTGGAAAAGGAATTGAAACTCGTTATCTTACTTCGGCAAAACCGGTAGTAATAGGCGATAATGTTTGGATTGGAGGTAATTCTGTAATTTTCCCAGGTGTAAGGATAGGAAATAATGTAACAATAGGAGCAGGAAGTGTGGTAACAAAGAATATTCCTGATAATGTTTTAGCATTTGGAAATCCTTGCGAAATAAAAAGAAAACTAACTACCTAAAAACACTGATAAATGAAAAGACGAAATTTTGTCCTATTGGCGGGAATTGGAATTTCAGCGATTGCAATTCCAACTTGGTATTATAAATATCGTGATCCGGCAAATGATCAATTATTGGCTGAGCCTGAATTGTTATCGTACATCTGGGATGATAATACAATCAGTAAAATTGGTAACTTATATCTTGAGGAATTTTCAGATGAAAACAGTGAGCTTAAGCTTATAGAGCTTTTATCTAATAATGTTTCGACCGACCTTAATGAAAACACCGAAATGTTAAATCAGCAAATAACCAATGATTACAAAACAGGTAATACAATAATGATAGCTGGCTGGGTCTTATCCAGGACAGAAGCCCGCCAATGTGCACTTTTTTCTTTAACCCAAAACAACTAATCATGCATATTGACGCTAGAGAATTAGAAAACAACTCGATTATAGAAGGGGATATATGTATAGTGGGAGCTGGAGCTGCAGGAATCAGTATAGCTTTGGATTGGATTGATTCGCCTCACAAAATAATCCTACTTGAAGGAGGTGGATTTGAATATGATGATAAAGTTCAAGAACTTTATGCAGGGAAGACGACTGGCCAACAATACTTTCCTCTAAAATCTGCTCGTCTTCATTATTTTGGCGGAACAACAGGCCACTGGGCTGGCATGTGTGCACCATTAGATCCAATTGATTTTAAAGAACGATCCTGGGTGCCAAACAGCGGATGGCCAATCACCAAAAAAGACCTTGATCCCTTTTATGAAAAAGCAAATAAAGTACTGAAACTAGGTCCCTATGAATATGAATACGATTACTGGAACAAAAAACTGCCGAACTTAACCCCGTTTCCCCTTGACAAAAAAATTGTTTGGAACAAGATGTGGCAGTATAGCCAAGCACATTATGGCGATTTATATAAGAAAACCATTGTTGCCGCTAAAAATATTCACCT
>CBDTVZ010000148.1:0-5505 GCA_965363995.1 uncultured Eudoraea sp. | reverse complement strand
TACAGTTTACCCCTGACCTGATGCCCAGTGATATTTTAGGAAGTGAGATATTAGACCAGAATAGGAATTTCAAATTTATTAAAGGTCCTATTTTCGCCAATATAATTCTGGCAGATGAGATTAATAGAACACCACCTAAAACACAAGCAGCCCTTTTGGAGGCTATGCAGGAAAGGGCAGTAACAATAACGGGAGTACAACATAAACTTTCACTGCCATATTTTGTTCTCGCCACACAAAACCCTATTGAACAGGAAGGTACTTACCCTCTTCCGGAAGCGCAGCTGGATCGATTTATGTTTGCAATAGAGTTAAAATATCCATCTGTTGAGGAAGAAACGCAAGTAGTAAAACGAACTACCAATGATGAATTTCCTGAAGTGGATTCTCTATTGAATGCAGAGGAGATTTTAGAAGTTCAGCATTTGGTTAGAAGAATACCCGTTCCGGATAATGTGGTGGATTATGCGGTAAAATTGGTAAGCAGTACCCGACCGGGATTGGAGACTTCTTCGGATTATGTAAAACAATACCTGGATTGGGGCGCAGGACCAAGGGCTTCTCAGAACCTCATTTTAGGGGCCAAGGCCCACGCTGCTGTTAATGGCAAGTTCTCCCCTGATATAGAAGACGTGCAGGCGGTGGCAATGGGTATTCTCAGACATAGAATAATTAAGAATTATAAGGCAGAGGCCGAAGGTATCTCAGAAGAAGATATAATAAATAAACTTCTTTAAAGAAGTATCGTATACCTTCTATGAAGAAGGTACAAGATCATTTTTCGAATCAGCCTGAATGCTATAAAAAGTGTAGAACCTTCCAGACAGAGAAAATCCGATTTCCAATTTTTCACAAGTTGGAAGGATTAAAAAATATAGTGATCTTATAACCACATTAAATATATAATCCTATTCTAAAAATTTCTTTACCCCCCCGGGTTTTACTAATTTTACGGAATTCAATTAACAGAAAAAACTCAGAATAATGGCATTTGATATTGACATGATTAAAGGGGTTTACGCCAAACTAGCGGAACGTGTCGATAAGGCTCGTGATATAGTTGGAAGACCATTGACACTTTCCGAGAAAATATTATATGCTCATCTTTGGCAGGGCGAACCTACAAAGGCTTTTAAACGAGGTAAAGATTACGTAGATTTTGCACCGGATAGAATAGCATGTCAGGATGCCACTGCTCAGATGGCGCTACTACAATTTATGCAGGCGGGCAAACCTAAGGTTGCAGTTCCCACTACGGTTCATTGCGATCATTTAATCCAGGCTAAGAGCGGGGCGGCTATTGATTTAAGAATTGCCAATAGCACAAGTGCTGAGGTATTCAGCTTTTTAGAATCGGTTTCTAATAAATACGGAATAGGTTTTTGGAAGCCAGGAGCTGGAATTATTCACCAGGTGGTTTTGGAAAACTATGCTTTTCCAGGTGGTATGATGATAGGGACAGATTCACATACTGTAAATGCAGGAGGTTTGGGAATGTTAGCCATTGGTGTTGGAGGAGCAGATGCCGTCGATGTTATGGCAGGAATGGCCTGGGAACTTAAGTTTCCAAAATTAATTGGTGTCAAGCTTACAGGTAATATTTCGGGTTGGACTTCTGCTAAGGATGTGATCTTAAAAGTAGCTGGTATTCTGACCGTAAAAGGAGGAACGGGAGCAATTGTAGAATATTTTGGTGAAGGTGCTAAGAATCTCTCTTGCACCGGTAAAGGCACAATATGTAATATGGGTGCAGAAATAGGGGCTACTACCTCCACCTTTGGTTACGATGCTTCTATGGAAAGATATCTTCGTGCAACAGACAGAAGTGCTATTGCGGATGCAGCAAATGAGGTAAAGGATTATCTGACAGCAGATTCAGAGGTCTATGAAGAACCGGAAAAGTACTTTGATGAACTTATAGAAATTAATTTAAATGATCTAAGACCACATCTCAATGGTCCTTTTACACCAGATTTGGCAACACCAGTTGGTGAATTAGGTCCTAAAGCCAGGAAAAATGATTGGCCTATTCAGGTTGATTGGGGGCTTATTGGGTCATGTACCAATTCTTCCTATGAAGACTTAACCAGGGCTGCATCTATTGCAAAACAGGCTGTGGACAATAACATAAAACCTAAGTCTGATTTTGGAATTAATCCAGGATCAGAACAAATCAGATATACAGCGGAACGTGACGGCTTATTGCAGATATTTGAAAACCTGGGGGCAACCATTTTCACCAACGCTTGTGGTCCTTGTATTGGACAATGGGACAGAAGTGATCTAAAAGGGGAAGAGAAAAATACTATTGTACATTCTTTTAACCGAAATTTTTCCAAAAGGGCCGATGGTAACCCCAACACTCATGCCTTTGTGGGTTCTCCTGAAATGGTAGCGGCCATTGCACTTTCAGGAAGGTTGGATTTTGACCCTATGAACGATACACTAATAAATGAAGATGGTGAGGAAATTAAATTAAAAGAACCAGTGGGAATTGAATTACCACCAAAAGGTTTTGAGGTAGATGATGCAGGATACCTGGCACCCAATGAAGATGGTAGTGGGGTTGAAGTAGTAGTAGCAAAAGATTCTGAGAGGCTACAGGTTTTGGAACCATTTATACCTATTTCTGCGGATAGTCTTCAAAACATGAAGCTTCTTATTAAAGCATTTGGTAAATGTACTACAGACCATATTTCAATGGCCGGGCCATGGCTCAGATACAGAGGACACCTCGATAATATTTCTAATAATACATTGATAGGCGCTGTAAATGCGTTTAATAAAAAGACCAATTTTGTAAAAAATCAATTAAGTGGAGAATTTGGTGGTGTACCAGATACGCAGAGAGCGTATAAGGCCAAGGGTATAAAGACCATTGTAGTTGGTGATCATAATTATGGTGAAGGATCTTCCCGTGAACATGCGGCTATGCAACCAAGGCATTTAGGGGTAGCAGTGGTCCTTGTAAAATCTTTTGCCCGTATTCACGAAACCAATCTGAAAAAACAGGGGATGTTGGGGTTGACTTTTACCAATGAAAGCGACTACGACCTTATACAGGAAGATGACACCTTTAACTTCATTGATATTAAAGAATTTGCTCCGGATAAACCATTGACTATTGAAGTTGTACATGCGGATGGGACCAAGGATTTAATCCAGGCGAAACACACCTATAATCTGCAGCAGATTGAATGGTTCCATGAAGGTTCTGCGCTTAATGTAATAAAGAAGGATAATGTTGCATAAATTGCATCTGAAATTAGTAATAGTAACTCCCGATATTTCTCGGGAGTTATTTAGTTTTGTCAAACCGTAATAAAATGAAAATAAGCAGGAGAACCATACTCAATATATTATTTATGGCTTTTGTGCTTTCTTTTTTTGTAACCCCGCTTGGATATTATGGTAAAATTTTATTGAACCAAATATTTTCCTTTCGCCCGGAGTTAATTGAAGTTGGCGAACAACAAATAATAACAGACTATAACTGGAAGTTAAAAAATGCGAATTGGGAGTTCTTCAATATTGAAAAATCCGAAGGGAATGTGGTTTTTATAAATTTCTGGGCTTCATGGCGCTTGCCTTGTGCGGCAGAACTCAAAAGTATACAGAATCTATATGATAAATATAAGGATAAGGTAGATTTCTATATTATAACTGATGAAGAGAGGCTTCCCGTGGAAGAGTTTATGAAAGAAAATAAATTTACTTTTCCGGTAACCTATCTTATTATTGGTGAGAGAACCCCCTTACCTATTCTTGAGCCGCCATCATCATATATAATTGATAAAAAAGGTTATATTAGGGTAAAACAAGTAGGAATTGCCGATTGGGATAATAAGACAATCTATAACCTTCTCAATGAATTAATAAATTAGAAGTGAAATTAAAAAAGACCCAGCTAGTCAATATTGCTATTATTTTATTATTGGCGCTTTATTTTTTTACACCTATAGGTTTTCATGCCAAAGTATACCTTAACAGGTTAATATCTCACAATCCTGTTCCTGTTGAAGAGAGAGCTCAGCAGTTTTTAGAGGATTATGATTATAAACTGGTGAATTCAAAGGGTAATACCGTGAATCTTCTGGATTACAAGGGAGATGTTATATTTATTAATTTCTGGGCTACCTGGTGTCCGCCTTGTGTTGCAGAAATGCCCGATTTACAATTGTTATATGACGCGTATGGGGAAAAGGTTACTTTTTTATTTATTGCCAGGGATAAAAAAGAAAAGGTGTCCAACTTCATAATGAAGAAAAATTATAATTTACCGGTTTATTTCGAATCTGGCTTTACACCAAAAACCCTTTATTCTGCAGCTTTGCCAACAACATTTATTATTGATAAAAAAGGGAATATTGTTGTAGCAGAGACAGGGTCTGCTGATTGGAACTCAGAAAGCGTTCGTATTTTATTGGATGGTCTCTTAAAATAATTGTAAGACTTTGAAAGCGTAGGAATTGACTTTCTTATTGGATATTAATTAAGGAACATTTATTTTTTATAGTATTTAAAAGGAACAATCAGCATACCAAAACACTCTCCATCTTCTTTGCCTATATGCTTATGGTGCATTTTATGTGCCCTCCGCACACCTTTGGCATACCAGTTATTGGCATTTCTAAACATTTTAAATCGTTGATGAATGAAAATATCATGAACCATGAAGTACGCAGCACCATATGCCATGATACCAAAACCTAATGGCCATCCGTACCAGAAGGACGTATAGGACGCCAAATAGAAGAAGGTCATGCTAACAACTGCATAAAATATAAAGAAAGCATCATTGCGTTCAAACCAGGAATCATGATCTTTTTTATGATGGTCACTGTGCAAACTCCATAAAAAACCATGCATTATGTACTTGTGAGTAAACCAGGCCATAAACTCCATAAAACCAAATGTGCCAAGGAAAATTAAGATCCAAATTACAATTTTCATACTAAAATAAGTTCAGTTTATAATTTACATAGGACTTTGCAAGAAGTCCGAATTTTTGATAGTTGGGCACCCGTATTCTGGCGTTTTTAATTTCCAAAGATGGCGTTTTTTGTAACTTACGGAGCAATTTATAATAATATTTATAAGCCGTATAAACACCAAATTTTGCTTCATTAGGAAGTTGAACTATTCCGTCATATGCCATTTTAAAATCTGCTTTTATTTCTTCGACAATCCTTAATTTGGACGTTTCATCTAGTTCCAGGAGGTTCGTATTTGGAAAATAAGAACGGTTTAAATTTTCATAATCCGCCTTAAGGTCTCTGAGAAAATTAACCTTTTGAAACGCAGACCCCAAAGCCATGGCAGAATCTTTAAGGGCTTCATAACGATCATCGTCCCCGTTAACAAAAACGCGAAGACACATTAAGCCAACAACGTCCGCAGACCCATAAATGTATTCTTTAAATTCTGCTTCCGTACTGTAAACACTTTTATTGAGATCCATTCTCATACTTTTCATAAATGAACTAACCAAATGATGTGGAATTT
>CBDTVZ010000147.1:0-5508 GCA_965363995.1 uncultured Eudoraea sp. | reverse complement strand
CGTTTAAGAATCACTTATATGGATTTATTTATGCAAGATGTAATTAATTAATTAAAATGTTATATGCCTTAACAATACATTAATGCCTTATTCTTACAGTTATAAATATTGGAACACTGTAAAGAAACAATTACAAAAAGGAGGGCTGCGTTTAGCTCGGGTATTAAATGATAAATATAGTTAAGCTATTTAAAATAAAATGATTAGAATTGTAATTTACCTAATAAATAGGGGGTTAAGCGATATTTTATGTCTTTTAGTTCATTTTGTAAGTTATTGTAATAAGGTTGCATATGAGGAAATTAACATAGTATACCAAAGTGTTAAAGAGAGTATACAACTCCGAAGTAAAAGGTATAAAAAAATCGACTTATATAAGTCGATTTTTTTATGGGATAACTCTAAAGGTCAGGTTAATTCTTTCCCCAATTGGTTTGGTTGTTTTGGCTATTTGATGGAGCCAGTAATGTTGGGTTGGACCACTCATCAGAAGCAGGCTTCCATGTTCAAGAAGGATTTTATATTTTAAATCCTTTAATTTTTTGTGTTTTAGATGGAAATAACGCTCCTGCCCCAGAGATACTGAAGCTATTATCGGATTCTTCCCTAATTCCTTTTCATCATCTGAATGCCAGCCATTGCTGTCTTTTCCATCTCTATAAAGATTTAAAAGACAGCTTGTAAATTCAACAGGAGTTAACCTTGATATTTTTTCCCCAATATCTTGTAAAATTTCATTAAATGGTAAAGGCTTCATAACAATGCCCGAATAGGAATAAGATCGATTATTATTTCCGTATAGTGACGTTAACCTGGGTTGAGGATATAATTTACCATAAACTCTTATTTCATCCTGACGCCATGTAACTGAAGATTTTAGCAGTTCGAAATAGGCACTGGCATTCTCATAATCCAGAAAATTGGAGAAATAAGTGATATCACTATCGGGTAGTTGTAATTTCAATTGTTTCAAAAGTTGTTAATCTATTATTGAACCACCTTTTTTAACCTGTTTCGGAATTCAGACGGATTTTGCCCGGTAAATGCTTTAAAAGATTTATTAAAGTGCGAAAAATTATTAAAACCACTTTCAAAACATACATCAGTAATACTCATGGGCTGCTCAGCAAGCAATTTTGACGCATGCACCAGGCGGTATTCATTAACAAATTGAATAAACGTTTTGTTGGTGATTTTTTTGAAATACCTGCAAAAGGAAGGAACTGTCATTCCTGCCTTATCTGAAATTTCAGAAAGGGTTATTTCTTCTTTGAAATTATTTCTCACATGATTAAAAACTATATTTATTCGGTCGTTATCCTCAATATCCGTCTTAAATGAGAATCCTTCTGCATTCAACACTTTAAAATCCTTAGAATTGCTTAATTCATTCAATATGGACAAAATGGATAACAACTGTTCAAAATCTGATTCATTTTCAAGATTTTCCAGTTTTTCGCCAACAATATTTTTGGTTTCACCACTAAAAGCAACGCCGCCCCTCGCAATTTCAAACAAAATCTGGGATTGTTTCATTTCTGGAATATTAAAAAAAGAATTACCCAAAAAGTCCGCTTTCATTTGTATGACAATTTCACTTTTATTCCCGGTAAACTTATCAGTAAATCCACAATGAGGTAAATTACTTCCAATTAGGATTAAATCGCCATCGGTATAACATGAAATATGACTTCCAATCTGGCGTTTACCTGCTCCTCCGTTAACATAAACTAATTCTATTTCAGGATGATAGTGCCACAAATTGTCTTTGTTATGCTTTAAGGAATCAAATTTTTGATACGTATATGAGCGCCCGAAATTGGGTTCAATAGCTTCAAAAGCTGGTTTGTACTTTTTCATTTTTTCTGATGATTGATGATGTAAAATTACTCAACCCTGTTTTAGTCTATAGTTGCGAAATTACCTATTATATGTGCAATATTAACCCATATATCAAAATAGAGTTAACAAACGGTTAAAATAGGATATAAATTAGAAAACCTGGTTGTTTTTCCTGAAATGCATTGGTGGTAAGTTTGTCCTGTAAATTATTCATTAACCCTAAAATATAATGTTATGAAAACAAATTTGAAATTTACCGCAATGATTGCCTTAATGTTTACTGCAGCAGTAGGCCTGGCAAAAGAACCTAAACTAAGCTTGATAACAAATGGTCAATCCAAAAGCTTAATTGTAGAATTAGATTCACAACACGAAAAGACCTATCTAAAAATTATTGATGAAAATCAGAATATCGTATATTCTGATAAAATTTCAGAAACATCTTATACTACGAAGTTTGACCTGAGTGAACTAGAGAATGGTTCTTACTATTTCAAACTGGATGATCCTTTAAGGACTCTTATCTACCCAATAAGTGTAGAAAACAAGGAAGTTAAAATTCTGAAAAGGATTGAAAACACTAAGCCGGTATTTAGGCAAAAAGGTGCTAAACTCTTTCTTAACTTACTTAACTTGGATGGTAAAGATGTGGAAATTAAAGTTTTTGATAGTGATAACCGCACTTTGTATAGTGAAGTAGTTGAGAACGAAATCATTATAACAAAGGCTTTTAATTTTGAAACAGCCTTTGAAGATCGCTACATTGTGGTCGTAAAAGTTGGTGAAAATACCTACTATGAAGACATTGTAGTTAATTAGTAAGTTGTTTAGTTAAGTTCAAAAGGGGCCTATTTGGCCCCTTTTTTATAGATATTTTTTTAAACGTTCTCTTTTATATTCCGGTATTGCAAGATTTTCTATTGCCAGCCTTAAGATTTTTTGATCTTTTTCCTTTGCATACAATAATTTAAAAAACTGCTGTACAGTTAATAAATTAGCTGAAGGTTCAATTAGGATTAATTTATCTCCTGAAGAGACCTGACCTTCTTCAAGTATTTTCACATAAGTTCCCGGGAAACCGTAGTCTATAAACTCTTTCAAAATCTGTTGTGTGCCAAACCGAATTCCCAATTTAAAGCAAGGTTCCCTGGGTTGTGATATCTGCACCAATGCGGAACCAATTTTGTATATATCACCTATTCTTATTTGAGATTCATCCATACCGCTCACGCTGAGGTTTTCTCCAAACATTCCCCAGTTCCAGTCTAAATCCGGATATTGGTTTTTCCAATAGGGATAATGTTTGGCAGAAAAGAGATAACAGGCCTTATACATACCTCCATGTACCTTTCGGTCCGCAATGGAATCATTTGCCACCTTTTCTGTTTCCAAGACCAATGGAGAACTCGTAGGGTGTTTAAAAATACCCGTACTAAGCTCTTTTCCATTCCAATTAATGTTGGTTAAGTTGCCAATGTTCGTAGATAATACCTGCATGCTTTAAAGATATCACCCCTTTGTATTAATTACAAATCAAGGTGTTTGATTTCTTATTAGGAATCTCAGAATTTAAACAAATCATAGAGCTAGTAAGAATTCTAGTGGAATTGAAGAAGGACTATGATTTTAATTTAAGTTCAAACACCATGAATTTTAAAACCCCAAGACTAATATTTTCAAAATCTAAAATAGTTTCTCCACGCTTTTTTATACTATAATAGAAAACATCACCTATTTTGAATTGCCCAAAATTGATCTTTCCATTGCCTTGATGAAAAACCCCAAAACCTTCGGTTATAAAGGTGTAACTAAAGTCATTTGTAATTTTTCGAAAAGGGAGTCTTTCTTTTGGGTTTAAAGTAATATTCCATAATCTGAATTCGTCATTTTCGTATATAGGAGACTGACCCAATGTTTCGACGAATTGTTCAGATCTCAATTCGTTCAATCTGGTAATTTCCCAACTTTCAAAATTTCCTACAGGACTTAATTCTATTAAACTCATAACACTTTTTTTTTAACTTAAGTAACATTGATAAATCAAAAAATAGGGCCATACAAATGGCCCTAAGGGGAACTATTCGGATTCAACGTTCATAAACTACTTCCCGGGTATGGGAAACATTAATCATGCAACACATTAGTCAAATCGGTTGCAAATATTGATAAAAGGAATTTATTGAGCTTATGAATTCAATCTTAAGAAGTCTTAATTTCAGAATTAAATACTTAAAAAAGAATAAATGCGATTAAATAGAATAATAGGTAAGCTTTAAACTGTTCTTTACTGTTCTAGTTTTCTAAAACCTCCGTATGATAATTCATAGGAGTGGTTCCGGTAGCCTTTTTAAATGCTGTATAAAATGAAGCTTTGCTATGAAAACCCACTTCGCGACTCAGACCTTCTATGCTTAAATTAGTAAGAATATCAGTTTTTAGTAGTTCCTGAGCCCTCTTTACCCTGAACTGGTTAATGTATGTATTGAAGTTTTTATTATAATGTTTATTAATGGCCATGGATACATCTCTAGGATGAACTTCAAGAGCAGTTGAAATGTCTACTATTGTAAGATCCTGTTTTGTATAAACGGTGGAATCCAAAACATAATGGTCTATTCGGTTAATAAGTTCAAGAACTTTTTCTATCGGATCCTCTCTTTTCAAAGAAGGTTCTGTTACTGGCAAATCTGCCCGATGCGCAGCGGAAATCACATTATACTGAATAATTCCACTGATAGCAATAGAAAAAACAAGTATTAGGTTAGCACAGGATATGAGCAATTTAAAAATTGGTGCAACCTCAATAAATAAAGTCCCGATGTGTACACTAACAAGCACAAAACAAAAAGTTATAAAAAACCTGGTCCATTGTAGTTGTCTGTTTTTGACAGTAGCAAATTGGTTTTTTACTTCTTTTGTGTGTTTATTAAGATATTTGTTTATTCGGATAATAATGTATAAAGAATACATAAGGCCAAGCACGAATAATATTTCCAAAAAATAGGTGCCGCGCAGATATTCTTTTGTGGTTTCTGGGAGTAAAAATAAAAGAAACAGAAAAAGAATAGAAATCACTCCCGGATACAATATCCGATAAGTTACTCTCTCATGGGCAAATATGGAGATCTTTTGTACGTAAAGAAAAAAGATCGGAAATATGATCCATGAGAAGCAAATGGGAAGAAGGAGTAGACCAGGATGATCTTCAAGGATTTTAAAATCCTTCAGTATAATTGGTGAAAACTCAATGGCAAATCCGATAAGAAACAAACCAAGAAAGAAAGTGGATTTATTCTTTTTGCTAATAAAAAGAAGAATAACCCCCAAAATTAATCCTTGAAACACCCCTAAGGAATGGACTAAGGAAGTGATATTGCTATCCATTTGCTCATTTTTATACTCTTAAAGTTCTATAAAGTATGGCTTTAAAACAAATTATGTAGCAGACAAATAAAAAAACCATTGTAAATATTTACAATGGTTTTAGTTCTCTTCATATGTCCAGACGTGGTTATGACTCTTTCTCTAATTTTTTTGTCAGCGTAAAACCGGCAAAAAGGGCAAGACCAGCCATTATTAAAATGGTGCCAGGATAAGCTACTTCTTGATCCATGCCCATTGCGTTTGAAAGGATGGAAGCTATAAATATAGCCAAACCAACTCCCA
>CBDTVZ010000146.1:0-5527 GCA_965363995.1 uncultured Eudoraea sp. | reverse complement strand
CTTGCTGCTGATTCATGATTTTCATGGCTTCCAATGGGTGCTCTGCGGCACCGACTAGCTCCAAAAAATCAAGTTTGCCAATATAGCTGGCGACTAGGTTTCTCGCCAATTCTTCGTCATCGACTACCAAACACTTAATCCTTTCCATTCAAATCAATATTCAAGTTCACCTTAAAAGCCTGTGAGGTTTCATTGATCAACAACTCATGTCGACCAGGGTATAAGATAGCCAATCTTTTTTTGACATTCTCTATTCCAATGCCTCCCATTTCATCAGTTACTTTTGGACTTTCGGGTTTACTATTTTCTATTTCGAATTGAACTTTATGTTCATTCGCATCAATCTTTATCCGAATAAATGTATCCGTTATTTTTTCAATATTACCATGTTTTAATGCATTTTCCATAAAGGGAATAAATAGCATGGGCGCAACCTTTATATTCTTATTGGCGATCTTAAAATCCGTCTCAATCGAATATGTCTTACTGCTCTTCAACGAAAACAACTTAATATAGTTTTGGATATAGGTAATCTCCTTTTCCAAAGGAACCAATTCGTGCTCACACTCATATAAAACATAACGTAGCATATCAGAGAGGTAGCTTATGCTTTGCTGTGTTTTTTCCGAATCGATAGCCGATAAGGCATAGATATTATTGAGTGAATTGAACAAGAAATGAGGATTGATCTGCGATTTCAAGAGCTTGAGTTCAGTCCGTAAAGCTTCATTTTTACTCACTATAATTTCCTCTTCCTTTTTTTGGGCAAACAAAAAAGTCTCTACAAAAGTGGCCAAGATATAAGCGATCGATAATGCCAAAAAGTGAATCAAAAATTGAGGAGGTGCAAAAGGCGGCCTTCCGGGCAGAGGACCATCACGATTGCCGGGTGGTGGGCCTTCCTCAAAAGGAGGCGGGCCATCAATCCGATCTATGAAACCCTCGGAAATAATGAAGGAGCATAAAGCAATCAAGGCAAGGGAAACAACGCCAAAAAGAACATGTTTTTTTTTGAACAAAAGCCCCGGTGCGGTCAAATAAATTAATGCGGCAATGACAACAATTTGGAACACAAAAGTCAGACCGTTCTTCTGAAGAAATTCCATATCATTGGTGGTAAGCAACCAGGCCATGACCCAAACGGCAAGCCAAAGCAAAGTATTAAAAAGAAATCGTTTTGTTCGGTTCATGCTACAAATAAAGGAAAATATTTTTCATTGGATGCCGAAAAAGACCTTTGTAACCCCTTTCAGATATGATGTTCACAGATGATCTTCCTTCACTCGCTTAAAACCTACGGCCATTCGCTGAAAGTCCCCATATCGCATGAAACTAGTACACATCTTTGTAGTCTCAATAGTAAACTTTTAATATAAAAATCATGAAAACAAAAACAGTAAAAACAATAATCGGAACAGCAATGTTCGCATTCTTTTTCACAGGAATTAGTTACGGACAAGGGGTCCAAAACGGGCAAAGAAATCAAGAACCACCTTCGGTAGATGAAATTTTCAAACAAATGGACAAGGACGAGGACGGAAAACTTTCTAAAAACGAAATCAAAGGGCCCTTGAAAAACGATTTTGCCAAAATCGATACCAATGAGGACGGTTTCCTCTCTAAGGAGGAAGTGGAAAGGGCACCTAAGCCAAAAAGAGGCACTAAAAAATAAAAGTAGATACGAAGAATTAAAACTAAAAGCAGATGAAAATAAGCAGACAACATACCAAAGCACCCTTTGTAGCATTACTATTTAGTGCTTCAATACTCACATTCACTTCGTGCACTGATGACGACGAAGTTGCTCTAATTGCTGAAGAAGAGGTAGTCGATGCTACCGATACAGTTGACGATACCAATTTTGAGGCAACCGATTGGACCACCGAAACCCACAGCAAAGATGCAGATCCCGATTTCGATGAAGTATTTGAGGATAACGCCGTAAAAAGGCTGGATATCGTTATCACAGAAGACCGCTGGCAAAGTATGCTAGACGACATGACAGAGACCTATGGAACTTTTGGGACCGGCGGAGGGCCAGGAGGATTGACTGATACCGATGAGGATCCCATTTTTGTACCCTCAGAAGTGTTTTACAATGGAATAGAATGGTACCGGGTAGGGGTTCGTTTTAAAGGAAACTCAAGCTTACAATCAAGTTGGCAAAATGGCATTTTAAAATTGGCTTTTAAACTTGATTTTGATGAGTATGAAGATGATTACCCGCAAATAGACAATCAACGTTTTTATGGTTTTAAAAAATTAAGCCTTAAAAATAATTTCGATGATAAGTCCATGTTACGGGAAAAAGTAGCTGGAGATGTATTTAGAAATATAGGCTTGGCAGGATCACATACCGCGTTTTACACGGTTTATGTAGACCATGGAGATGGTCCAATATATTTTGGTTTATATACAATGGTAGAAGAAGTTGACGATACCGTTTTAGACACACAATTTTCAGATGATGATGGCAATTTATACAAACCAGATGGTGATGCGGCAACTTTTGCAACTGGTACGTATGATGAAGATGAATATGTAAAGAAAACCAATGAGGATGAAGCAGATTTTTCAGATGTTGAAGGTCTGTTGGACATTTTAAATGATGGTTTAAGAACAACAGATGCAGCTACTTGGCGAACAAATCTGGAAACTGTTTTCGATACCGATGTGTTTTTGAAATATTTGGCGACGAATACGGTCATTCAAAATTGGGATACCTACGGTAGAATGTCGCATAACTACTACTTGTATAACAACCCTGATAATAGCAAATTGACCTGGATTCCCTGGGATAATAATGAAGCCCTTCAAGAAGGTAAGATGCAAGGTTCCCCGGAACTTGATTTTTCTGACGTAACAGCCGCACAATGGCCATTAATATCATATTTATATGAAGATGCCGTGTACAAAGCGAAATACGATGCCTATGTTCAAGAAGTTGTGGACGGTGCTTTCAATGTAGGTACTATTCAATCTGAATATGCAACCTATTCGGCATTGGTCGAGCCTTATGCCACAAGTGAAATAGAAGGATATACATTTTTGAATTCCAGTTCAGATTTTCAGGCAGCGGTAAGCGAACTGAACGCTCATGTATCGGAACGGACTACGGCAGTAAGTAATTATTTAAATCAATATTAAAAGAGTCATTAGAAATTTGAGTTGGTTGGTTTTAGTTAGTTGAAAAAAGCTCCGTGAGCGATTGCGGAGCTTTTATACTCAAAACAGGAAAAATCAAGCGTATAAATTGAAATACCAAAGATGAACGTATTCAGGAAAATTAGAAGGAATCTATTGCTTTCAGGAAAAATTAAAAGTTACCTGATATATGCTCTTGGAGAAATTCTATTGATTGTTGTGGGGATATTGATTGCTTGGAAGATCAATAACTTAAATGAAATTAGAAAAAACAGAATGCTCATCTACAGCTGTTTTAATTGCAACGATTTTCCACAAAATTGTAAAATGCGTGTCTTGAGGATTGCAATGGTAGTATCGAGAAACAGCGTACCATATATTCTTAGTTGAATATAGTATCTTCGGTAATAGCAAAAAAATGCCAAATGCCGAAAAGCAACAAATCCAGATCCTGGATAGACATTTTGAGTGAACTTGTAGAGGTCTTTTTTAAAAGTACTCGTCAAAGGAAACGAGGAAGGTCCTGGCACCAACACGTCGTACCGAATGAAAACAGTTGGGCCGTAAGGCGTGAGGGTAATAAACGTATCACGTCTAAACACCGACGCCAGGATACGGCCATTCGTAAAGCAAAACGACTGGCTAGAAAATACAAGGCTGATGTGATTATCCATAGACAGGATGGTACCATACGTGATCGTATTAACTATGATTAATAGTTGATTAAAAAGGGGCTAATTCCCCTTTTTTTGTGCTGACTAACTTCTCTAATTGGCGATTTGCGAACAACAATCAGCGATTTATTTGACAATCCTTTAGATTTCTCAGTCGTTACTTCGCACCTCTTATCGAAATAACATAAAGGTCTTCCCTAACCTTGCGGTACATGCTTGTAAGGTTTTACATCAGACAACCCTTTTTAAAGTATACTTAACGACTATATAGCCCCTTTAAAGGCATTTCTTTTTTTAACCCCTCTCTTTTCTTTTCTTGTAGTAACATTAGCTCTCTCTTAGAACAGGAGAGTAAATGAGGATTATAATATTATATGGTGAAAATGGAAAGAAAAAACGAGCGACGTATTTTTTCAGGGCTAATATGGCTACTGCTTACCTTCTCCTTTACGGCTAGTACTGCAGCTCAGCATTACGTTCAACAAGAATATAAAAGTACTGAGCAAGAAACCACCCTGTCAGCGGTAAAGATCAATTCCTTTCAGGGCAGGATGCCCAAAGATAAGCCCTTGGAGGATCTTTATACCACGACGGCACAGCGTATTCTGGCAGACATGAAGCCGAAAGCCCGGGAAAGAGCCGGCTTATTTGTTGAATTATATGTCTCCTATGTTGCAAGGGCCTATTACAGTCTGCTAATCGAGGCAAAAAAAGCCGATAAGCGCTTGCTGGAGGAATATAATCACTTACTCAAAGATTCTAAAAACAGACCCGATAGATCCGAATATAATAAACAATTAGCTATAGCCAAATTAACGTATGAAACTCACTGGAATATGTTGGAGGGATTAAAATCATGGAACGCTATTAGTGCCTATGGTTCTGACGATCTGGATCTCTTTAAACAAGAGCAAATAGAAAATGCCTATCTAATGTTTAACAAAGGCTCATCGGATACAGAAATCATCAACTTTTTGGTTTATAGAATGGCGGATCTGTACTACGATGAAGAATAATACTTATCATCCGAAATAATTCTTTGATCAAAAAAAATGGGTTTTCGGACATTAATATCTATACTTCGTCCTTTTCTTGAAGAATTAAGGTACTAAATTCATTATATTTTGTAACTGACCAGGAGAAGAATATTGCTTTCTTATTACTCCGTAAGTCGAATACAATCGAATCTCAACTAAATACAATTAATTATGAAAAATCGAATTTTAACCCTATCCGTATTAGCGGCTACTTTATTTGCTTGTACAAGTGATTCAGTGATCAACGATGAAATTAATTTGACAAGTCAAACAGAATTAAAGTCCAAAAAG
Source organism: uncultured Eudoraea sp. (assembly GCA_965363995.1). Lineage (GTDB taxonomy): Bacteria > Bacteroidota > Bacteroidia > Flavobacteriales > Flavobacteriaceae > Eudoraea. The sequence continues at coordinate 381 of CBDTVZ010000146.1, read as the reverse complement.
AAGGCTGTCGAACGTCCATTTAAAATAAGAGCAGCAGGCACTTTTATCACAACTTTTGTTTTTGATCCTGAAACATGCCCAGCTTTAGCCCTAAGCGCACCTGGCGAAGGAAATGCAACACACATGGGACGCAGTATACTACTTGAGGAATGGTGTTGGAGTGGAGCTCCTATGGATTTAGGTACAAGATCACTCATAATTACAGCTGCGAATGGTGATGAGTTATGGGCCACTCCAAGCACGATTGTATTTACTTCAGATACCACATTTGAAGAGGTAGCGATCATTGAAGGTGGAACCGGACGGTTTGAAAATGCCAAAGGAGAATTTTTGGAATCCGTATCGCTTATATTTGGAGACGAAACCGAATTGTTCGGAACA
>CBDTVZ010000145.1:0-5532 GCA_965363995.1 uncultured Eudoraea sp. | reverse complement strand
TTATAGAGGATCTGAATATGCCAGGAAAAATAGGCCACTATAATATGCGGTTTGTGAAGCCTCTGGATGAGCAATTATTGCGCTTTATTTTTAATACCTATGAGCATATAATCACCGTAGAAGATGGTTGCAAAATTGGAGGATTTGGCAGTGCCGTAGTAGAATTTGGTAATTCATTAAATAACCCCCTGCCCATTTCAATATTTGGAATAGATGATGTTTTCATTGAACACGGAACAGTAGAGCAACTGCATATAAAGGCACATATTGATGCGCTATCCATTAAAAAACATATCATAGAATTATTGGAATTATAGTATGACAAGAAGATTAGTTTTATTCGGGTTATTGATATTATCCTCTTCTTATGCATACCTTCAAGAATCTATTCCCTCTGAGATTGCTGTTGATACAACAAAAATTGATACCGGGGTTCCCAAAATTCAATTCAGACAGGTTTAAGCAATTGGGTTTGCATATAATTTTTAAAGTTGTTTTCCACTTATTTTGTTATGTATATGAACCGCTGCACTGTCTGATAGACTTGCTACAAAACAACAGGCATTTAACAAAACAGAATAAATTGAGCCTTCTGTATTTCTAAAGGCATGAGGCAAGGTTACTATTAATAGCTTATCATAATTAGTAGGCTTACCCTCCTTTTGTCTAACAAGCGCCCCTGTATAAACTTCCAAAATATCAGAGATAATCTTATATCCCGCAATTTCCTTTTCTATAACCCCCGGCGAGCAATATATTTTTTCAACACTTAATTGAATAATGTCCTCAATTTGTGCCTTATAGCGGCTACGATCCAGAAGTGCCACGGCAAATTCACCTTTTAGGATCGCTTCTTCATTTTCGAGAAAAACTGATACAGCATCAGTAATAAGCGTATTAATTGCTAAAGCCCTTAGATAGCTGAGCCTGTCGGACATAATGGTCAATGAATTGTACTTTTTGGTATTTATAGTGTCTTTAACCAGTTTAATCAGGTACTCCAAAGCATATTCTTCTGAGATCAATCCAAGGTTTATACCATCTTCAAAATCAATAATAGTATAACAGATATCATCGGCTGCTTCAACCAAATAAGTCAGAGGATGCCTTGAATAGGCGATGTCAGCCCCATCTCTTGTGCAAAGAAGCCCCAATTCCTCAGCCACTTCTTTAAAGAATTTTTTTTCTGACTGGAAAAAACCAAATTTTTTATCTGCTATATGAGTAGTTGGGTTTTTTGGAAGGGACTCTTTCGGATATTTCATAAAAGCTCCCAGTGTAGCATAGCTCAATCGGAGTCCGCCAAGGACTCCCTCGCGTGATTCTGTCATTAACTTAAAGCCATTTGCATTGCCTTCAAAATCAATAATGTCCTGATACTCCTTTTGAGATAACAATGATTGGTATCTTTTGCCTTCTCCATGTTTAAAGAATTCCCCAATCGCCTTTTCTCCACTATGACCAAATGGCGGATTCCCAATATCATGTGCCAGAGCTGCAGCAGCTATAATGGCACCAAAATCTCCAAATTTATACCCATGGGTTTCACTTAAAAAAGGATGTTTTAATAATAGTTTTTCACCGGCAATCCTTCCCAGGCTTCGACCAACAACAGAAACCTCAAGGCTATGGGTCAAACGGGTGTGAACGAAATCTGTTTTTGAAAGCGGAATTACCTGTGTTTTGTCTTGCAGACTCCTGAAAGCAGTCGAAAAAATCACCCTGTCATAATCTACTTCGAATCCCAGTCGGGTCTCATTTTGCTCATTTCGAAGTCTTTTATGCGTATCCCCAAAACGCCTTAACGAGAGGAGTTGTTCCCAATTCATAAGTCTTAGAATAGGCTGGCAAGATACAGTTTTTTAAAGCTGAATAAATACATAAACAATCCAATTTTCAATGAATTAATTAACAGAAATTACGTGCCTTAACATTTCCTTAATCTGCTAACCTTATGGTAACCTTAATAAAATAAATGTTTAACCTGCAGGTAACAGGACTTTTACACCTACTTACGTTCTTTGCGGCTGAGAACGTAAATCAAATTGATGAAACAAGTTTTTATTGCACTAATTATATTTATCCATTATATGGGTTATACTCAGGAAACTGGAAGTATAGTGGGAAAACTTACGGATAAAGAGGCAAATAATGCGCCTCTGCCCAAGGCAGTTTTTTTGTTTTATAACTTAATGTTCCGTTAACGTTATGTTAACAGCCATGTTTGTTCTTTGTAATCGACAAAAACTAATTCTAAATGAGAGCTAAACTTCTTACACTAGCATTTATTTTAACCATTATTTCTACAGCTATATCTCAGGAAGCCAATTCTCCCGGCGTCTTTGGTAAAGGAATATTTAATTTGATGGGCAAGGACAGTACCTGGAGCATGAAGATTGCTGCTCGTATTCAATTATTAGGCACCGTTGCATGGGAAAAGGAACCAGGAGGTGGTTTAGTTGATCCGGCTTCTAATATGCTTGTTCGACGGGCTCGTCTCAAATTCGATGGATTTGCAGTTTCTCCCAAACTGAAATATAAAATTGAATTAGGATTCTCTAACCGAGATATGGCAGGACAATCGGAGTTTACCCGAAATGCCCCGAGAATAATATTGGATGCCGTAGTCAAGTGGAATTTCTATCGAAATTTTGAATTATGGGCAGGACAGACAAAATTACCTGGCAATATTGAGCGGGTTATTTCATCAGGGAACTTACTGCTAGTGGACCGTTCTTTGCTTAACGCTACTTATAATATAGACCGTGATATTGGCTTGCAATTGAGGCATCACTTTAATATTTCTGATAAATTTCTTGTAAGAGAGAAATTTGCATTTTCCCAGGGTGAGGGAAGAAATGTAGTTCTGGGAAATTTAGGAGGTCATCAATATACTGGACGTCTGGAATTATTACCTTTTGGCAAATTCAAAGGAAAAGGAGACTACTCAGGAGGTGATATTCTTAGAGAAGAACAACCCAAATTAATGTTCTCAACTACATATGACATTAATTCCAACGCGGTAAGAACACGAAGTAACCTGGGTGATTTTATGTACAATGATGTAGGTCTTTATGAAACAACTATTAAAACACTTTTTGTGGATGCCATGTTTAAATACAGAGGTTTCTCGTTTATGGGGGAATATGCAGATAGGACTGCCAAAGACGCAATCGCCAAAAATTCTGATGGCACCGAGACGGGAGATATTGTTAGGGTTGGTAATGGTTTAAACCTTGTAACAGGGTATGTATTTCGAAGTAATTGGGCAATAGCTGCAAGGTATTCTAATGTAACCCCAGATCTGGAGATTACCGGTCGAAATCAATCGGATCAATATACCTTGGGTGTTTCGAAATTTATAGTGGGGCATAAATTAAAAGTTCAAACAGATATCAGCTACTTAGATATTCAAGGAGAAACAGACATTTTATTATACAGATTGCAAATGGATCTCCATTTTTGATAAAAATAATAACCTTTAGGTAACACATTAAAAATGTATACTTTAGATATTTACGAATTAATACTTCTCGAATATTATGGATAATATTTACTTTATAATGATAATAGCCTTAGGGGCTCTTGCCATTGCAGATTTGGTAGTTGGTGTAAGTAACGATGCCGTAAACTTTTTAAATTCGGCAGTAGGTTCCAAAGCCATCTCGTTTAGAACTATTATGATTGTCGCCAGTTTGGGTATAGCTTGCGGGGCAATATTTTCGAGTGGGATGATGGAAGTAGCAAGAAAGGGAATCTTTAACCCTGGAGAATTCTACTTTAATGAGATCATGTTCATTTTCATGGCTGTTATGATTACGGATATCTTGTTATTGGATTTCTTTAATACTCTAGGTATGCCTACATCTACCACGGTTTCTATTGTATTTGAATTGTTAGGGGCTGCAGTAGCCATGTCTATGATAAAAATAGGCGCAGACGGCGGAAGTTTTTCTGAAATCGTAAATTACATTAATACGTCTAAAGCCTTTCAGATAATTATGGGGATATTGTTATCTGTGGTGGTCGCTTTTTCTATAGGAGCTATTGTTCAATGGATATCCCGTATTTTATTGTCATTTGATTTTGAAAAAAAATCCAAGTGGGTAGGTGCAATTTTTGGTGGTGTTGCATTATCCGCTATCTCCTATTTTATATTCATGAAAGGTATCAAAGGAACTCCTTATGCCGGTGAAAGTTATGATTTAATTGGAGGGGTAAAAATTAGCGCCTTCCTGGAAGATCAGGTGTTACCCATTGTTCTGTTCAGTTTTGTTTTCTGGTCATTATCGTCATATATCTTGATAAATCTTACCAAAACTAATATTTATAAATTGATTATTGGTGTTGGGACATTCGCATTGGCACTGGCTTTTGCAGGTAATGATCTTGTTAACTTTATAGGTGTGCCAATTGCAGCATATCAGTCTTATGAGGCATGGACAGTTTCCGGAGTAGCCGCTACAGAATTTAGTATGGAAGTATTAGCCACAAAAGTTCCTACACCAACATTATTACTGTTCATTTCAGGAATGATAATGGTAGTCACATTATGGTTTTCAAAAAAAGCGCGCTATGTGGCGGAAACTGAGATTAATCTGGCAAGAGAGGGAGAAGCTAAAGAACGATTTAAACCTAATAACTTATCAAGAGGTTTAGTTAGGTTTACCATATTAGCATCCAAATATACGGAAACGGTATTGCCAAATTCCCTGCTTAAAAGAATTAACAAGCAATTTAAAAAACCTACTCTGGCCCTGCCAAAAGGAAAAATACATGAATATGCCGCTTTTGATATGGTCAGAGCTGCTGTAAATCTTATGGTTGCTGGTATACTGATCTCAATTGCCACTTCCTATAAATTACCCTTATCCACTACATATGTAACTTTTATGGTAGCTATGGGAACTTCACTTGCAGATCGCGCTTGGGGTAGCGAGAGTGCTGTATACAGGGTGGCAGGTGTATTGAATGTGATTGGTGGTTGGTTTGCAACAGCGATTATTGCCTTCTTAGCTGCTGGCATAATCCTGGCGATTATTAGTTTTGGAAAAGGAGCTGCGATTGCGATATTATTATTTGTCGCTATATTATTGTTGGCTAGAAACTACATTTCCTATAAAAGAAAAGCAAAAGCGATTCGCGCTGAGGATAGGTTGATAAGATCAGAAAGTAGCTCCATACAGGGTGTAATAGAAGAAAGTGCACATAATATTTCTAACGTTCTAAAAAGAAGTAGTAAACTATATAGAAATAGTATAGACGGTTTGGCCAAACAAAATCTGGACATCCTAAAAAAGAATAAGAAAAATGTGGTTAAATTATCGGATGAAATAGATGATCTAAGAGATAATTTATTTTATTTTATCAAAAATCTTGATGATAGTAGTATTGAAGCAAGTAATTTTTATATAAATATTTTGGGCTATTTAACAGATATTGTACAATCTCTTGAATACATTACAAAAATTACCCATAAGCATGTAAACAATAATCACAAAAAATTAAAGTATAATCAGGTTAAAGAACTCA
>CBDTVZ010000144.1:0-5540 GCA_965363995.1 uncultured Eudoraea sp. | reverse complement strand
GCTGAAGTTTTATAATTGTCGAAAGAAAAAACAAATGTATGTGGATGTGTTTTTTTCATAATTTTTACCTCGTTCACCAATTCGTTCCAACCGTACCAGGTATCGTCGGATTTTATAGGCACTAAATAAAAAATTACCTGAATACCAACCACTAAATGAAAAAACAGAGCAAAACCAAGTTGAATATTTCGCATTTTTGGAGAGATATATATAGACACCAAAATTATACCTGTAATATATGCCGGCATCATCCAATTCAATTTTACCCAGATAAATGGGCTCATAAGAAAAAAGACCAGGAATACAGGTATAAAGAAGCTCAATAAGAATAGTGTTTTTTGAGACGGTAATTTTGCCTTAAAAATCATCCTTTTAAGGTATTTAAATGTCATAGAAATTATTGCAAAGAATAGTATGGGAAGCAAGATGAACGATTGATGTAAAAAAACTGCACCAATTTTTTTTAAACTTATTTTAAATTCTGAAAACTTTATAATTCTATCCGATAATTGAAAATTTAGGGAGACGAAGTCATATTGGTAATTCCACCAAAGTACTGGTGTAAAAATTACAAAAGAAATTGCCAGGCAAACCCAAACTCCAGGTGAGGTAAATAATTTTCGATATTTTGTTGAGAATAATAAAAACCCAATTAAACCACAAAGTATAAATATCGCAGTGTATTTGCTATGTAATGCTAAACCAATAGAAATTCCTGCGTAAAGCCAAAACTGGTTTTTATTTTCAAAGATAGCTTTGTATAAAAAGATTATTGAGAGTGTCCAGAAAAGTAGTAATGGTACATCGGGAGTTGAGACAAGAGATAAAATTGATATTAATATGGTTGAGCCGATTAATAAAAAAGCATTTTGCGCTTTTTTCTTAGGAAGAAACAAGGTCGCTAAATAGTAGAAAGCGATTAAAGTAAAAGTAGTTATTACAAAATCTGTAAGTTTTATTACCCAGATATATTTGCCAAATACTGAAGTAAATAATCTTAGTATATATCCTATCATACCCGGATGATCATAATAGGAGAGGGCCAGGTTCTTGCCGTAAAAATGGTAATAGGCATCTTGAGGCATTAAGCCAAAAAATGGGATCATAAATAACCGAAACAACTGGAATCCTATTACTATTGTGATAGGATAATTATTCTTTAAAATCCTATATAAATTCAATGTGATATGGTTTTACAAGTTTATAAACAGGATTCAAAAGCAATTAATTAATCCATAATTGAATTTCATTTCTGTAGTATAAAGGTTGTAATAAAAGTATGTAAATAGATCAATATGTGCATGGTTAAGAATATAATAATCACTTAAATTTTTGGCACACAGTTAAATGCAATAGCTAATTACTTTCCGATACAGAAATTCGCAAAAATATTCCCCAGAAGGTCATCACTGGTGATCTCGCCGGTAATCTCCCCAAAATGATAAAGTGCCTGTCGGATATCAATTGCCAGAAGATCACCCGTTAAACCTTGCTGCATTCCCAACTGTACTTTTTTTATTTCCTCCAGAGCTTTTATTAGTGCATCATAATGCCTGCTGTTAGTCACAATAGTCTCATTATTTCTTAAAACCCCCGCGTTCACATCGTCCAATAATCTGCTCTTGAGATCCTCAATCCCCATTCCCTTTTTTGCCGAGATCAATTGATATTCTATCCTGTCCTTTTTATTGAAAATTTTGTTCAATTTGTCTTTTAAGTCCTCTAATTCGGCTTTGGGAAGCAGGTCTGTCTTATTAATAATAGCAATTAGGGGTTTCAAAGGATATTTCTTATGAATTTTCATAAGTTCTTTATAAAAACCAGCTTCATGATTCAGCACATCCATTGCAGCTATAAGAAATAGCACCACTTCCGCTTTTTCCATTTTTTCATAAGTTCTCTCAATGCCTATACGTTCAATGGTATCCTTGGTTTTCCTGATTCCTGCAGTATCAATAAATCGAAATCCAATACCTCCAATGGTTATTTCATCTTCAATAGTGTCCCGGGTTGTTCCAGCAATTTCTGATACAATGGCGCGTTCCTCATTTAACAGCGCGTTTAAAAGGGTAGATTTGCCCACATTTGGTTCCCCTACAATGGCTATGGGAATACCACTTTTTATAACATTTCCCAGAGCAAAGGAATCGACCAGTCCCTTAAGTACGCTTTCAATTCTGCTTAGTAAACCCTGAAATTCTTCTCGGTCCGCAAATTCAACATCCTCTTCTGCAAAATCCAACTCTAATTCAATTAGCGAGGCAAAGTTCAAAAGTTCTTCCCTCAGGAGTTTAATTTCATTGCTGAAACCTCCCCTCATCTGCTGCATGGCAATTTTATGAGATGCTTCGTTTTCACTGGATATGAGATCAGCTACTGCTTCAGCCTGGCTCAGATCCATTTTACCATTCAAAAATGCACGCAATGTAAATTCACCTGCATTTGCCATACGGCAGCCATGCCTGATGAAAACTTGTATTATTTGTTGCTGGATGTATATTGAGCCATGGCATGATATTTCAACAACGTCATCTCCAGTATAACTATTTGGTCCTTTAAAAACTGATACCAGGACCTTATCTATGGTAGTATCTCCATCCAGTATATAACCTAAATGGATGGTATGCGTATTTGCTTTTTGTAAATCTTTATTGCTAACAGATTTGAATAGTTGCGAAACTAAAGAAATGGCGTCTTTACCCGATAAGCGAATAATCGCTATAGCCCCTGTACCAGATGGTGTGGCCAACGCTATTATAGTATCCTTTGGAATCATAAACATATTTTTGCAAAAATAGGCAAAAGCAGGTAATCCCTTATATATTGGATTTAATGGGCATCATGTTAGAAAACCTAATGAATTACTCATTATAAATTGGGGTTATCAAAAGATTACCTTTTTAAATATCCAAATATCCCTAAAAGTTTGTGTAACATTTCATGAAAAATTACGTCTTATATATAACATCATCAAAATCAATCAAAAAATGGAAGTTATCAATCAAAGAACAATGCGCGCCGATAGGCAACTGCTTGTTATTACGCATTTGACACAATTATTAAATTATGTAATTGGATTTGGGGGTTTAATTACACCCTTAATTTTATGGCAGACTTCAAAGAATACTGTTGATGAAATGGATGAGCACGGAAAGGCTGTTCTCAATCTGCAACTAAGCTTATTACTTTACATCTTCCTGAGTATTCCTGCTATTCTATTATTTGGATTTGGCATACTTACATTAATCGGGACAGGCATACTTGGCTTTATATTGCCCATTGTGAACGCAGTAAGAGCTTCAAGAGGAGAGTCTCCCAGTTATTTTATGACCATAAACTTTTTAGCATAAAGACATAGATTAAAAACAAAAAACCCAATCTGATCAGATTGGGTTTTTTTATTAGAAAATGATTTCTGGAAACAACTCGATTTAATCCGTTTTTACATTACTTCCCCGCGACAAAATTCTCCACCATTAAGGCTGGAACCTGCTTCAATGGTAAAATCGCCATAGGTATAGCCAAGAATGTTGGCTTCTGAACAACTGGTATCAATGGTAGTATTATGTATACCTTCAACTGAAATATGGATTTCTCCACCCAGTGTGCTGTTACCATCAAAACCATAGAGGTTAAATAATTCTCCGGGGCTAAGTTTTGCCCTATAAATTTCTTTTTTACCTTTTGTACCAGTAATACTAATTATGGCGTCTTCAGCACCATTATATCGTAAATCCAGTCGGGTAACATTCCCACTGCAGTCACAACTTGCAGCTTGGTCGGACTCATCATCAGTATAGATTCCGTCTTCATTGGGAAGGCTATCAGGACATTTCCCTAGTGCATCACCATGGTCTAAGTGAGCCTGAATGGCCTCTGGTGGCAGATACAAGGTTATGAATTTCCAGTCGTTTCCAATGTTGAGTTTATGACAAATATATTGAAAATCCTTTTTTTTATTTTGAGGATTATTGTCATTTTTTTTAGATTTCGAATAAACCGCATTTAAGGTTTCATTGCTTTGATCTACATCATCAATTTGACAAGAGAACAAAAGGACAAAACTCAAAAGGTAGTAGAGATTTTTTTTCATAATGTAGGTGGATTTGGGTTTAAGTGTAAATACTATACAAATTGTAACGCCCAGGAATATGAAAATTTTGTAAAAAGGTTAAACTACCTATAAAAAAGTTAAAAAGTGTTTAGGCAGCCCATTTACACAAAATTAAATTGCCTATGATGTAGCGAGAAGATTTAAAAATTGTTTACCAGAATATTCAGAGACTGATGAATATGGAAAGGATAATTAATTATTTAACATAACGGGCATTACCAGCATAGTTATCATTTCGCCCTCGTCAAGGCCGTCTACTGGCGTTAGTATACCAGCTCTGTTGGGAAGACTCATTTCCAAACAAATTTCTTCTGAGGTCAGATTTCCTAACATCTCCACTAAAAAGCGAGAATTAAATCCAATTTGCATGTCGTCTCCCTGATAGGAACAGGTTAGCCTTTCTTCCGCTTTATTACTGTAATCAATATCTTCAGCGGAAATATTCAATTCAGCTCCGGCAATTTTCAGCCTTACTTGATGAGTAGTTTTGTTAGAGAAAATAGAGACCCGCCTTACTGAACTCAGGATTTGATTTCTCGAGATAGTCAATTTATTTGGATTCTCTTTTGGTATTACGGCCTCATAATTTGGATATTTACCATCTATCAATCGGCAAATTAGTTCTGTATTGTCAAAGCTAAATTTGGCATTACTATCGTTGTATTCTATTTTTACGGTCTCTTCGCTTCCCGTAAGGATCCCTTTTAAAAGATTTAATGGCTTTTTGGGCATTATAAATTCAGCTACTTCAGAAGCTTTAACATCGTTGCGCTGGTATTTTACTAATTTATGGGCATCTGTGGCCACAAAAATCAAATGTTCCGATGAGAACTGAAAGAATACCCCACTCATTACCGGTCTTAAATCATCGTTACCCGCAGCAAAAATTGTTTTATTAATGGCATTGGCAAGAATATCTCCTATAATGTTGGTAGAACTCGGATTTGCAAGTTCAACAGCCTTAGGGAATTCCGCTCCATCAGCATAAGCCAAAGCATATTTGCCGTGATTAGAACTGATCTCTACCGTATTATTATCTTCGACAACAAATGTCAGTGGCTGTTCGGGAAAGGTTTTTAGAATATCCAGTAAAAGTCTAGCTGGCACTGCTATTGTGCCCTCTGAATCAGAATCAACCTCAAGAACAGAACTCATTGTGGTCTCCAGATCGGAGGCAGAGACCGTTAGTTTGTTCTTACTGAGGACAAATAAGAAATTATCAAGAATGGGTAAAGTATTACTGTTATTAATAACCCCGCCCAAAACCTGAAGTTGCTTTAATAAATACGTACTGGATACTATAAATTTCATTCGTTATTTATGCTTTTTTGTTTGATGCTTTATTTAAACAATTTGTATTGTTGTAGCCGTGAATCCAATAAAACAAATATATCCTAAATGTCCTATTGTATAAAACAAACTTATT
>CBDTVZ010000143.1:0-5568 GCA_965363995.1 uncultured Eudoraea sp. | reverse complement strand
TTTTGTGGAGAATACCGGAGTCGAACCGGTGACCTCTTGCATGCCATGCAAGCGCTCTAGCCAGCTGAGCTAATCCCCCATCTTTTAAGGAAGGTCAAAGGAACTACTTTTTGAATAAGTTTCAAAATTCCTCCGAATATATTTTATCTTTTCTAATGCTTCTTAACACTTAAAACAAGAACAGGAATACGCACTGAAAATTCAGATTTAAGAATCGTATTTTTCTCCCACAAATTTTTATAAAACCCACGTTTCCTTCTAAATACGGAAAGCAAATCCGGGTTTGTGGATTGAAAATGTTCTAAAACTCCTAAATAGGTTGTAGCATGTTCCGTAACCGTTAATTGGGAACACAAATCCATAAGGGAAGTATTTATTTTAAGATCTTCATCCGAATAACCAGGAGTCTTTATAAGAAGTAAATTTATTTTTGATTTAAATTTTTTCTTTATAAGTTTTAATGGCTCAAGGATTCTTCTTTGCGTTAAAATTCCGGATTTAAAAGCTGTTAGAATATTTTTAAGAGGTTTAAAAACGGTGCCTCTTGGTACGATTAAAGTTGGAATATCTGTTCTTTTAACTATTCTCCCGGTTGTATGTCCCAGATATAATTCCTCGTTAATATCATTACATCTGGGGGCAATAATAATAAGATCTATACCAAGTTCTTTGTCAATTTCCTTTAGTCCATCTATTATATCGCCATTATATGTGGCAATCTTCATATCTACGTTCCTGGAATCTACCTTTTCAATAACTTCCTTGACATGCTTTTTACTGCTTTCTGCCACTTTCCCTGAAATACTCTTCAACTCCCCTGCTCCTGCCTTTGCCGAAAATACTTCCATGACATAAATTCTTGAAGAAAATTGTGCTGCAAAGTCCACGGCATATTGTAAGGTCTCGTGAGCATTAGGAGAAGTTCCTATGGGCACCAATATGTTATTCATAAGGTTTGGTATTATTGAATTAAATTTACAACTTATTTGATAGATTATTCATGATTAGATGTGCAAAGATACTGGAAATACCGGAAATTCTTGGGCTTACGACAGCCTGTGCGAAACAAATGGAAAAAACAGGGGTATTTCAATGGAATGAAGAATACCCTTCCAGAGAAGCTTTTGAAAAAGATATTTCCAGAAAGGAATTATTTGTTCTTAAATCTGGAAATACTCTTATAGGCTGCATAACTATTACCACATATATGGATGAGGAGTATTTTCCTGTTAAATGGCTAACACCAAACGAAAATAACATATATATTCACAGGCTTGCTGTGGAGCCTGAATACCAGGGGAAGGCCTATGCGCGAATGCTGATGAATTTTGCTGAAAATTATGCGCGGAATAACAAGTATATATCTATACGACTGGATACATTTAGTCAAAACAAAAGGAATCAAAAATTTTATGAGCAACGGGGATATCAAAAACTGGGAAATGTCTATTTCCCCAAACAAAGTGATTATCCTTTTTCCTGTTATGAACTCGTTTTGTAATCCATTCTATTTTTGAAAACCGTTGTAAGTTTCAAAACCATTAATAGCTTAGCTATTCCTGCAACTATAGCCGGGATAGCCGAACCTGTTTTATCTATAACCGATACTGCTATTGTAGGCAATATCCAAACATACGGTCTGGAGTCACTGGCTGCTGTTGGGATCGTAGGTTCCTTTTTGTCTATGCTTATATGGATCCTTGGGCAAACCCGAAGTGCCATATCTGCAATTATCTCTCAATATTTAGGCGCAGGCAAGCTAGATGAGGTTAAGAATTTACCGGCGCAAGCAATTTTTTTTAATGTAACTCTTAGTTTATTAGTACTGCTTTCTACCATATTTATTGTAGAGGAGATTTTTGAATTATTAAATGCTTCTGGCAAAATATTAGAATTTTGTATTACTTATTACTCCATTCGTGTATGGGGTTTTCCTTTAACACTTTTCGTATTTGCCGTTATGGGAATTTTCAGAGGATTACAAAACACCTTTTGGCCTATGCTCATAGCTATTACAGGGGCCCTCTTAAACATCGTGTTAGATTTTATTCTGGTTTACGGTATATCAGATATAATTCCTGCTTATAACCTGGAAGGCGCTGCCTGGGCAAGCCTTATCTCCCAGGGGGTTATGGCTATAATGGCATTTGTCCTCCTGCGATTAAAAACCAATATTAGCCTTATCCCAAGATTTCCTATACATAAGGAGTTGGGGCGCCTGGCGGTAATGAGTTTTAATCTTTTTATCCGTGCTATTGCACTTAATATTACTCTTATTCTTGCTGTTCGAGAAGCTGCAGCGTTGGGTGATAGATATATCGGAGCGCATACAATAGCTATAAATCTTTGGCTTTTTGCTGCCTTTTTTATAGATGGTTATGGTGCGGCAGGTAATATTATGGGGGGCAAATTACTTGGCTCTAAAGATTACAATTCCCTGTGGTCATTAGCCAAAAAAATTGCTCTATATGGTAGTATGGTTAGTTTATTTTTAATGATTAACGGTTTTATTTTCTACAGACCGCTGGGGCGTCTTTTTTCAAATGACCCTATTGTACTGGAGACCTTCTACTCCATTTTTTTTATCCTTATCCTGGGGTTGCCCATGAATTCTATTGCCTTTGTTTTTGATGGTTTGTTTAAGGGATTGGGTGAAATGAAATTTCTCAGGAATGTTCTGTTGACAGCTACTTTTTTAGGCTTTATTCCTTTATTATTATTAAGTAAAACCTACGGTTTTGGCCTGCAAGGAATTTGGATTGCACTTACCATGTGGATGATAATTAGAGGTAGTACCCTTGTATGGAAGTTCCGCAGAAAATTTCGTCCACTATTACAAAAGGTTTAATTTTACAAAAAACATTTCAAATGGGCACGAACAGACCCTTCGGTAGTCTTTATACCAAAATTGAGAATAGAACTGCTACCATAGAATTTGGCCATCCCGCAAGTAATTCTTTTGTTAGTGAATTATTAGACCGATTAACTGATGAACTTAAAAAGATCTCCTCCAACGAGGAAGTTTCTATTGTAGTTTTAAAGTCAGAAGGAGAACGGGCTTTTTGCGCAGGTGCCTCCTTTGATGAATTACGCGCCATATCTAACCCAGAAGAAGGGTTAACTTTTTTTAGCGGTTTTGCTAATGTTATCAATGCTATGCGCGAATGTGCGCAACCAATCATAGGAAGAGTACAGGGTAAAGCAGTAGGCGGCGGAGTTGGTCTTATCGCCGCGTGTGATTATGTCTTTGCTACTGAAGCTGCTTCTGTAAAGCTTTCTGAACTTGCCATCGGGATAGCTCCACTAGTGATTGCACCTGCGGTTCAACGTAAGATTGGAATGGCTGGTTTTACCGAATTGGCGTTATCACCTACTGAATGGAAAAATGCATATTGGGCCAAAGAAAAAGGACTGTATTCAAAGGTTTTTAATTCCATTAAAGAAATGGACAAGGAGCTGGATTTTTTTATGGCTACTCTGGCATCCTATAATCCGGAAGCCTTAAGAGCTATTAAAAAGATTCTTTGGGAAGATACTACATCCTGGAGCGAATTGTTGACCAATCGAGCTGAGATTTCCGGTAAATTAGCTCTTTCACCAGCCAGTAAAGAGAAGTTAAAGAGTCTTAAGAAATAACGGGATGAAATTTTTTGAATTCCTAAATGGCGATCTTCTCTTTCCAATGCTGGCTCTTTTGGTAGTAGCTATATATATTTTTAATAGAATTAGAAACAGGAGAAAATTTAAAAAATAGGCTTATCTCCTTTAATATTACATCGAAAAATAGTCTATGTTCCACTATAAAGATTTTATACATTTGTAACAGATTTAAAACGAATGCATAAAATAAGGATTACCAAACAATTCACTTTTGAAACCGGCCATGCTCTTTATGGTTACGATGGTAAATGTAGAAATGTACATGGTCATAGTTATAAACTTTCAGTTACTGTAATTGGAACGCCTATTACAGATACGTCCAATGTTAAACTTGGAATGGTCATTGATTTTGGTGACTTAAAAAAAATAGTGAAAGAAGAAATAGTAGACCCTTTTGATCATGCTACGGTATTTAATAAAAATACTCCACATATGGAATTGGCAAAAGAATTAAAAGACCGGGGACATAAAGTAATCCTGGCAGATTACCAGCCCACCAGTGAAAATATGGTAATTGATTTCGCAAGCAAAATTAAATCCCGCTTATCTAAAGAAATACAGTTGCATTCAATAAAACTTCGCGAAACTGACACTGCCTTTGCCCAATGGTATGCGGGTGATAACTAGGTTGCTTTATGTATCTTTACACTAAATGAAAAGCATCTCTGTCCCAAAAGGTAAAAAAGTATATTTTGCCAGCGATAACCATTTAGGTGCCCCAACAAGGGAACAAAGTCTTCCCCGGGAAAAGAAATTTGTAGCATGGTTAGATGAAGTGAAGACAGATGCCGCAGCTATTTTCCTGCTTGGAGACTTATTCGATTTTTGGTTTGAGTATAAAACCGTTGTTCCTAAAGGATTTACACGAACCCTGGGTAAACTTGCTGAAATTACAGACTCAGGTACTCCAATATTCTATTTTGTTGGCAATCACGATCTTTGGATGAACGGGTATTTCGAAAATGAACTTAACATTCCTGTATATCATAAACCTCAGCAATTCAAACTAAATAACACAACTTTTTTTATAGGTCATGGCGATGGATTAGGGCCTGGTGATAAAGGTTATAAGCGAATGAAGAAACTTTTCACAAATGGGCTCGCTCAATGGAGTTTCCGTTGGTTACATCCTGATCTGGGAGTTAAGTTAGCACAATATTTCTCTATTAATAACAAATTAATATCAGGGGATGAGGACATTCACTTTTTGGGCGAGGATAAAGAATGGCTCGTGCAATATTCGATGAGAAAACTAAAAGAAACGCACCATGATTACTTCGTGTTCGGGCACAGGCATTTACCTCTTGAAATTACATTAGGTGAGACATCTACTTACGTAAACCTCGGCGACTGGATATCTTATTATACCTATGGGGTGTTTGATGGTACCCAACTCTCTCTGGAAATTTTTGGGAAGTAGTTGCGTTTATCTTAAATCCTTAACTTTCAACTGTAAGCTAACCATTCCATTCCAGTGATTTTCTTCCAAAGAGAAAGCGGCACTAAATGGTTTTCCATTCTGCACAATCGGAAGCTTACTTCCCAAATTAAAACCTATTCCTCCAACCGGACCAGAACCATTTTGAGTTACTGCAAGTTTAAGATGTTTATTATCCTCACCAACCCCTTTTGCATAACTGGTATCCCGGAGGTTTTCTGTCAAAAAAACAGGAGTCATATTACCCGGACCAAAAGGCGCAAATTGTTGTATTATACGCAAGAGTTTGGGGCTTATCTGATCTAAATCGAGTTTTGCATCAATGGTAATCTCCGGGGTCAAAAGATTTGGATCTATTGTTTCAGCTACTACTTTTTCAAATTGCGATTTAAATTTTTCATATTGTTCTTCAACCAATGTTAGCCCTGCAGCGTATTTATGTCCCCCAAACTGCTCAATAGAATCGGCAC
>CBDTVZ010000142.1:0-5580 GCA_965363995.1 uncultured Eudoraea sp. | reverse complement strand
AGCCTGCATTAATTTGGAAAGCATATTGGATATGATATGCAAAAAACTACATTTGTAATAATGGTGAAAATAAATAATCTTAAATGAGTGCGGTAAGTGTAATAGTTAGTACTTACAACCTACCTGAACTGCTGGAAAAGGTTCTTTGGGGATTCAATTGCCAGACTTACATGGATTTCGAACTGATCATTGTCGACCATGGATCAGGGGCCCGAACTAAAGAATTAATTAATAAAATAAATACCGGGGTATCCTTTTCGATAAGTCATATCTGGCAGGAGGATGATGGCTTTCAGAAAAGAAATCTATTAAATAAGGCCATTTTATCATCCAACGCGGATTACATAATTATGACAGAAGGTGACTGCATTCCCAGAGAGGATTTTGTGCAGGTTCACTATATAAATAAGGCACCCAAAACATTTATTTCAGGAGTCTCTTATTTGTTGCCTTTGAATATATCCAGGACTTTAACGCTAAAGGACATTGAAGAACAAAATTGCTTCAAAATCAACTGGCTTAGTGAGAAAGGAATAAAAAAATCAATCAAAAATACCAGCCCTATTTCAAGAGGGTTTATAACAACGGTCATTAATACTTTAACACCGGCAAAGTACAGTTGGAACAGGCACAATTCTTCAGGGTGGAAAAGAGATATTCTCAAAGTTAATGGTTTTGAAGAAGGCTTACGATATAACGGTGAAGACAGGGTACTTGGAGAAAGTTTACGTAGTTATGGGATTAAGTTTAAGCAACTTCGATATAGTTCCGTCTGTGTACAATTAGATCATAAAATCGAGTCTAAAACACCTGAAGTTATTAGTAAGAATACGGGAAAAATGAAGTTTCTTGTAATTCAACAAAAAATGATAGGGGATGTATTAGCAAGTACGCTTATTTGCCGTACTTTAAAACATTTATTCCCTGAATGTACTGTGCATTATGTCGCCAATGAAAATACTTTAGCGGTATTGAATAACAATCCACACATAGACCATATCATTATTTTTAAACAAGAATTTAGCGAAAATAAAAGGGCGCTTTATTCATTTTTAAAATCGATTCGAACGCAATCTTACGATGTGGTTATAGATGCCTATGGGAAATTGGAAAGCAACCTAATTTCTGTTTTTGCCCGATCGCAAAGCAAAATTGCTCACCACAGGTGGTACACTTCCTGGATATATACTGATACGGTAATAGAAAGCCAAATAGCTGATAACAACAATTCACTTGCTAATAAAATCAGATTGCAATTACTTAGTCCTATCGCATCTGAATTTGATGATTATTCCATCTCTCCTAAATTATATCTTAGCGAGAAAGAAATTGATTTAGCCAAATACAAAGTTGGGGAATTAAAAAGAAATTCTGATCAGAAACTAATCATGATAAGTATTTTGGGCAGTAGTGCCTTAAAAACTTACCCCTCTGAATATATGTCCAAAGTTGTTGACATAATTTGTTCAAAAACTGATGGCATAGTACTTTTTAATTACTTACCAAATCAAAGAGATGAGGCCAGGGCCATTTATGACCAGTGTAACGAAGTCTCTAAATCATTAATAAATTTTGACTTTTATGCAAATTCTTTAAGGGAGTTTATTCTGATACTTTCACAGTGCGATGCCCTAATTGGGAATGAAGGAGGGGCAGCCAATATGGCCAAAGCACTAAGGGTGCCTACATTTTGCCTCTTTAGTCCTTTTATTGTTAAGGAGGCGTGGCATGATAGTTCATCTGAGTTGAATATTGCAATCCATCTAAATGACTATCACCCGGAATTATTTGTAAATATGAACAAAAAGAAAATTAAAAAAGTAATACGATCCCTCTACGCTTATTTTAAACCTATCCTTTTTGAGGAAGAATTACTTCTTTTTCTAAATAAGTATTGCAATAGTGCCATAATAGATAATTCGTTGAATGAGAAGTACTAAGTTAGATTTAGCAATAGTCATTATCAATTACAATTCTTCTGAGTTTTCCCAAAAGTGTATCCAAAGTATTTTGGAAAATACGACAAGTACAATTTCCTATGAAATCATTATTGTAGATAATGCCTCCAAAAATAGAGATTATGAGGCATTGAAAAACTATATTTCTAACCTAGAAAACACCAATATAACACTTTACAGAAGCAGGATAAATACTGGTTTTGGTGGTGGTAACATGTATGGGGTTCAGTTTGCCCATGCCAACTATTACCTATTTTTAAACAACGACACTTTACTCATAAAAGATCCCATAAAAATATGTTTTGATTTTATGGAAAAAACAGAGGATGCAGCATTATGCGGGCCTCAGATTTTTAATGAGCACCAAAAAAAAGAGGTTAGTTTTGATCATTTCACTTCTTTAGGAAGGGAAATTTTAGGTAAAAAAATGTTGGAATTTATTTTTCCAAAAACGAAGCCCAACAGACGAAAACAGTATTCAAAGCCAATATCAGTTGATTATGTAAATGGCAGCTTTATGTTTTTTAGGGCTAAAGATTTTGATTCTGTAGGGGGGTTTGATACCACTATTTTCCTATATTTTGAGGAGAGTGATATCTGTTACAGGCTTAAGAAGAAAAATAGAAAAACTTATTTTATCCCCTCGGCGTCTTATCTTCATTATCAAGGTAAAAGCGTCCAAAAAACCGCTTGGAATATTCGAACGAAAATTGAACTTAAAACATCTATGTTCTATGTTATACGAAAGAACTACGGGTATTTTCATTATCAATTGCTAAGAGTTTTTTTTATTTTGCGTTATGGTCTGGTTTCTATTGTAAAACCTAAATATTTTAAATTATTCCATCGTATATTAATTGGACTTCCCATGGGAAAATCGTTAAAACAAGAACAACCTATTTTGCCATAAATTATGGCCTGAATTAGGTTGTAATAAAACTTTATCCTTTTTTAAACAGTAATGATCAAAGAAGAAATAGCGGCGGCAATAGAAATTTTAAAAAAAGGAGGAATTATTCTTTATCCCACCGATACGGTTTGGGGTATTGGCTGTGATGCAGCAAATAAGAGTGCAATAGAGAAAATATACAAACTCAAAAAAAGGTCGGATAAAAAAACAATGGTCTGCCTGGTATCTAATCAGTTTATGCTGGAACAATATATAGAAAAAGTTCCTGAAACGGCTTATGATATCATGGATCTATCTGAAAGACCAGTTACTATTATTTACGATAATCCAAAAGGTGTAGCTCGGAATCTTATTGCCAAGGATAAGACGCTTGCTATACGAGTTGCGTCTGATAAGTTCTGTCAACGGTTAATTCAAAATTTCAAAAGACCCATTGTTTCTACTTCGGCCAATATAGGTGGTGAACCTACGCCGGGAAATTTTTCAGAAATAAGTGAATTGATTTTAAAAGGTGTGGACTATGTGGTAAATTTGGAGCGGAAAACAACTATTAAATCACCTTCCTCCATTATTAAATTGGGTAATGATGGAACTATAAAAATTATCCGCAAGTAGAACAACAAAAAAATCCCAGCTTTTTTATACCGGATTTCTACCACCTTGGCAACTAAATTCAGAAGTGATCTAAATTATGACGCTGACAAATTACAAAAAAAGCTTACAAGACTCTATTTTTCCAATTATTGCAGCCTCTGCAAAGGAGCTTTCTATTGACAGTTACGTGATAGGCGGATATGTTAGGGATCTTATATTGGAAAGAGGTAAATCTAAAGATATAGATATTGTTGCCGTAGGTAGCGGAATTCAGCTCGCTAAAAAGGTAGCCTCAAAACTTAGGGGAAAACCTAAAGTATCTGTCTTCAAGAATTTTGGGACCGCGATGATAAAACATCATAATTGGGAAATAGAATTTGTGGGTGCCAGAACAGAAAGTTATACAAGAGATAGCAGAAAGCCTGTTGTTGAGGATGGAACACTTATAGATGACCAGAAAAGACGCGACTTTACTATAAATACCATGGCCATATCACTCAGTGAATCAGATTTTGGCCAATTACTAGACCCGTTTGATGGGGTTAAAGACCTGAAAAATAAACTAATTCGAACCCCATTAGATCCTTCCATAACCTATTCTGATGATCCTTTGAGAATGTTAAGAGCTATTCGTTTTGCTACTCAGCTGGATTTTAACATCGAATTAAAATCGCTTCAAGCTATTACAGAAAATAAGGACCGAATAGAAATAATTTCTCAGGAACGAATTGTTGACGAAGTAAACAAAATTCTAGCATGTGATCAGCCATCCATTGGCCTGAAACTTTTACATAATACCGAATTATTACCCTTTTTGCTGCCCGAATTAACTGCTTTGGAAGGTATTGAAGAAATTGAGGGACAACGACATAAAGACAATTTTTGGCACACTCTTGAAGTTGTTGATAATATTGCTAAGACCACCGACAATTTATGGTTACGCTGGGCAGCGCTATTACACGATATAGGTAAGGCCCCCACCAAGAGGTTTGATAATAAGATAGGCTGGACCTTTCACGCTCATGAATTTGTGGGTTCTAAAATGGTCTTTAAATTATTTAAGAGATTGCATATGCCATTAAACGACAAAATGAAATTTGTCCAGAAAATGGTACGAATGAGTTCAAGACCCATAATTCTTTCGCAGGATAATGTATCGGATGCAGCAGTTAGAAGATTGGTGTTTGATGCCGGAGAGCATGTAGATGATCTTATGACCCTTTGTGAGGCGGATATTACTACAAAAAATTCTTATAAGCAGAAAAAGTATAAAAACAATTTTAAGCTTGTAAGACAAAAAATCATTGAAGTAGAAGAACGTGATCATTTAAGAAATTTTCAACCCCCAATAAGCGGCGAGGAGATTATGAAAACTTTTAATCTTAAACCCTCTAAAGAAATTGGCATCATCAAGGATGCCATAAAAGAGGCAATTCTTGAAGGTGAAATTCTAAATGAATATGAGCCGGCTTATGAATTTATGATCAAAAAAGGTATAGAATTGGGTCTTCATGAAAAGTAACCAGCACAAATTTATGGAAAAGTTGTTTAAAGCGGAAATGAGAACTTTTGATTTAATCAAATGAATTTAATTATAAATATTTATTATTTCTCCTAAAGAGAAATATGCAAGTATTTGAATAAAAGAATAGTAATTTTGTCCTGAATTTTAAGCTCCTATGCATAAGAATTTTAGAAAAATTGCCAAAATTTCGTTGGTGCTGGTTTATTTGGTAATAATAGCAGGAGCAGTGGTCCGCATGACAGGAAGCGGAATGGGTTGTCCAGACTGGCCAAAATGTTTTGGCTATTATATACCCCCCACAGATATTTCTCAGTTACAATGGCAACCGGAATTTGCTTATAATGAAGGGCAGGTGATTATTCGAGAAGAATCCCTATGGGTGGCTAATGAAGATTTCACAACTGGGAGTAATTACAATAAAGTTAATTGGGAGCCGTATCAAAGACATGACTATGCCGTTTTTAATGCCTTGCATACATGGATCGAATTTATAAATCGGCTTTTTGGAGCACTTGCCGGAATTGCAACACTTTTTTTGGCCCTGGCATCGACTTCATATTGGCGAAAGGATAAAAAAATTACTTTGATTTCCT
>CBDTVZ010000141.1:0-5590 GCA_965363995.1 uncultured Eudoraea sp. | reverse complement strand
TCCCCGATTAATTAAAAAGGCGGTTTTGGAAGAGTTTATTCCTTCCTATAAATAAGCCTGATAATAATAAAAAAGCAAACATTGATTAGGGCTCAACATAATATTATATAAAAGCTTTTATCCATGATAGAACCCCTTGTTTCTTCTTCCTGGCTATTCAATAATTTAGAGGATCCTGATTTAATAGTTTTAGATGCCAGTCCAAAAACAACTGAAGACGATTTTGAAAATATCGGTATCAAAGGGTCAAGACATTTCGATCTGAAAAATGAGTTTAGTGATGCCTCCGGTAAACTTCCCAACACCCTCCCAAGTGCGGAACAATTTCAAAATAGCTGTAGAAAATTGGGGATTACTAATTCAAGTAAAATTGTGGTATATGACAATCTTGGGATTTACTTAAGTCCCAGGGTCTGGTGGATGTTTAACGCAATGGGACACCAAAATATAGCCGTGCTCGATGGTGGACTGCCCGAATGGATACATCGGGGCTACGAGACCGTACAGCACAAAGAAAATAATATTATCCCTGGTAATTTTAATGCAAAATTTCAGTCCGAAATGGTTAAGGGCTTTGATTTTGTTTTATCAAATGTGACCTTAAAAAAGTCTGTCTTGATTGACGCCCGATCAGCGGGTAGATTTAAGGGAATTGCTCCTGAACCAAGAGAAGGATTACAAAGCGGAAATATCCCTGGTTCCCTTAATTTACCATACACAGATGTGTTGGACAATGGAAAATTTAAATCCAGGGAAGAACTTTCAGAGATATTCAATAAATTGATGATTAATGAAAAACCCCTGATTTTTAGTTGCGGTTCAGGAGTTACGGCTTGTATTATACTACTGGCAAGTGAGTTGGTATTAAAGAATGACAAATCGGTATATGACGGTTCATGGACAGAATGGGCACAAACTAAACATAAATGAAAAATATAATTCTCCTTTTATTGGCTTGTGTTGGCTCATGCAATCCTGCTCCGGATAAAAAAACAGCTGACATTGTACCTGAGCAGATAGAGCCTACACAAACTTCTTTGATAATACTTGGAAATGTACAGGATGCCGGCTCCCCTCATATTGCCTGTAAAAAGGAATGTTGCCAAGCGCTCTTCCAAAACCCGGATGACAGCAGAAAAGTAGTCTCTTTGGGGGTTGTTGATCCTGATAATAACAGGAAATATCTATTTGATGCAACTCCGGATATGACGGAACAGCTTAAAATATTAAAGAATTTCCTTCCAAAAAATACAAATGAGATAGCTGATGGTATTTTCCTGACACATGCCCATATTGGCCATTATACAGGCCTGATGTATCTTGGAACAGAAGCAATGGGTGCTTCAAATGTTAATGTGTTTGCAATGCCCGTAATGGAATCATATTTAAGGGATAATGGACCCTGGAGCCAGCTTGTGAACAATCAGAATATTTCATTGCAAACTTTGAATAATAAACAAGAAATTTCACTTACTTCAAATCTAAGTGTCATCCCTTTTCTTGTGCCACATCGGGATGAATATTCAGAAACTGTGGGATTCAAGATAATAGGTCCGAATAAAACTGTACTTTTTATCCCGGATATTGATAAATGGCATAAGTGGGATACGAATATTGTTGATGAGATAAAACGAGTGGACTATGCTTTCCTTGATGCGGGATTTTTTAGTGAAACTGAAATAGACAACAGGGATATTTCAGAGATTCCTCACCCAACAGTTATGGAGAGCATGGACCTTTTTGATAAATTGCCTGCTCAGGAAAAAAATAAGATCTGGTTTATTCATATGAATCACACAAATCCAATGCTAAATCCGGAAAGTGAACAATCCAAATTGGTGTTATCTAAAGGCTATCATATTGCCAGATTTAAAAACTTATTTGAGCTATAACTTAGATTGCATGTAGATATGAGAAATTAAAAAAATCATTTTCTATTTTAATTGAAATTTTAAATCACCACATATGAGTTTAAAAATAATTGGGGCCGGTTATAGAAGAACCGGAACATTATCCACTTATACAGCTTTAAATTCGCTGGGGTTTCCATGCTACCATATGTTTGAGGTGATTGAAAATAAAGAAAATAAGACATATCTCGACTTCTGGAACAAAGTAGCCATAGCAAGATATAATGAACATATAGAGGAAGTTAAAGCTATTGTCCCCAGAGATAAATTACTTATATTTTCAGTTGACCAGGGATGGGAGCCCTTATGTAACTTCCTGGGAGTGCAAGTTCCTGAAGCAGATTTCCCAACGTCAACGATCGAGCTCAGATTAAAAAAACCATTGCTGATATAACAAAAGGAGCCTATACATTCATAGCCATTGGTATATTAATCGTAATAGGAGTGATCTACATTATAACCAGATTTTTGATGTAACTCTAAGAAGGAATTCTGACTCTTTTCACAATTAATAAATTTTGTAAATAAGGAAATAAGAATTTGAGATTTTTGTACTTTTATAGTCTATTTAATTTTGAATTTTTTATGTCATGAAAAAAGATTTTGAAACCAAATTCACAGGTTGGGCATTTATTTTTGCAGCCATTTTACTATGGGGTGGTTGGGCACTTTCACCACATCAAATAGGGGAATATATTGTCGCTTCAGACTTTACTGCTGTTAATGAAGATTTATGGTTTTGGATATGGATGTTTCGGTTTCATATTTTTGGCTGGGTCACCATGGCGATTGCTATGTTTGCACTTGCCTCCATTACTGCCAAGAAACCCTATCGGGTCCTGTTGGTTCCGGGTGCAGGAATGGTGGTTATCGGCACTATGACGCTGGCTATAGCATCGGCGTTTTATTATAATTTTGGAGCCTGGGGAATTGGTCAGACCATGGGTAAGTCGGCTGCTGAAATTCAACAATTCATGGATAATGTCCTTTATACCAACCAATATGTAACGTGTTTCGTTCGCTTTGGACGTATCTTTTCCGGAGTTGGCTTTGTTTTATTAGGTTTTGGATTTATAAAATGGAAAATTGTCAACCCGTTGTTGGGATGGTTTACCGTTCTCTTGGGTCTTGCGGCAATGGTAATTATTTTGGGCATACCGGACAATTTTGAAATATATAAACCAGTATTTCACGTAAAAGCTATTTGGTTAGCTTTAATGGGGATTGTAATTTTAAAACAAGGTGTAAATCTTCCTAAAGCTAATCCTTAAAATTTTATAGTCTTGGCATATCTCAACCTGAAATAATAATATGAACCATTATAAAATCTAGGGTTTTAAAGTTTTACGAACAAGGGAATTAGATCTTTCGAATCCATAAATTACCACCCGTATTTTTATAGGTAAGTGGCATGTCTTCAAAAGCTGCCTTGTGATGTTTATGAATGTAATCTGAAAATAGTAATATTTCAAAGTTATTATTATAACTCAAAAAGGCCCGTAATAAATAGTCTTCGTTCCAGTTTCGTCCCTCAGCAACCCAACTTTTAGGATATTCAAAAGGATGGAATACATCGTGAAAGTGAATAATAACACCTGGATTTAAATTAGGTAAAATTTCAAAAATCTCAAAATTAACATCGCTTCCCGTTTTTGAGACATGGCTGCTATCAATAAAAAGAATGTCATTATTATTTAATTCACGAAATTGTTCCAATTCAACTTTTTGAACTTTTACGTCCAAAACTGTACAATTATCCCTGTCGGTATTTTTAATCAGACGATAAAGCCTTTGTGGGTAAGGCTCAATAAATGTAAGGTTTATGTCATTTACAAAAGTCTCTCTTGTATCCAGCATTACTGCTGAAGAATGTCCGGATCCAATCTCTATAATTCTTTTTGGTTTAAAATGTCTGATAAAAGAATAAAGGACTATCGCATCTGTATATGCATATGCTCCGTTGTTAAAACAATATCTTTGTTTATCGGATTTTTCATCCTTAAAAGGCATTTCAGGATAATATTTAGAAAATTCTTTTAATAATAAAAGTTGATTTTCAAGGTTTAAATTTATTCCCAAAATAAAATCTTGTGCTACATCTTCCCATATCTGGTCCTCAAGTTCAATAAGTTCACCCCTGGATACAATAGGTGAGTAAAAATGTCCAAACGGATATTTACTAAGTGGCTTATATTTTCCCCATTTAACAAAGGTTCTAATTACAATAATTATGAAGTTAAATACTCTGCTCATTTTAAATCTTAAACTTAGTTTTATTCAATATTGCTGCAATTAATTTGTCATAAATTTCAGCTAGCGGACAATAAAAATTAAAAGAGTGAATAAATAAGGTAAATGCTTAATCCGGGGCTTTACTTTATATGATACGGTTTAAGGCTTCCAGCATTAATTTATTTCCAGCGTCTGGTTTTTCTGAAAGAAGTAAAGGTGTTATAATGCCTACGGCATCCTTTACCATAGTAAAAGATTGGGTTACCGTTTCCTTTGAATTTTCAGAATTCGTTATTTGTATTTGAGTACCATAACGGGCCATTCCAATAAAATGATTCAGTAACAGTTTTTTGTCTTTGTTAAGTCCGGCAAGGATGGAGCAAGTTTCTTCAGCATATTTATCCCCCCGGCTTACGTATTCGAAAAATGCTTTTCTTAAATCTGGATTATAGACAACCCCATAAAGGCCATCCGCCAAAATGTTAGTAGTTTGCGTTCCCAGGTGACGTGTTTCATAAAATTTTTGGACGGCTTTTCCAATCTGTTTGTTATTACCAAAATCCTTAACTTTTTCCAGATTCATACTCAGCCTTAGGACATCATTAAAAGCTGCGGTCATTCCTCCGCCTGTTAAAGGATGCCTCATATTTAATGCATCCCCCAAAAGAACAGCACCCGCTTTCTTAATTGGACTCGCCGGAAGTCTGTGGTTAGGAAAAGTCTTGAACTTACCCTCTTCTACAGCAGCTACAAAGGCCGCATGGGCACATCCAGGTATTGCGCTTTCAAACTCTTCTAAAAGGAATTTTTTAAAATCCCTGCCCAACCTCGGAGGTTTTTCTCCTTTAAAATCTATTAATACCCTCCAGGATGTTGAAGTAACAGGATATATAACCATCGGTGGATGATCACCCATTACAAGATGTCCATGATTTGCAAAGGGCATCTCGCAATTTTTCATTAACAGTCCAAGAAAATATCCATTCAACTTATTAACCGGTTTGGATAGTTTCTCCCTGAATTTAGATAATGGGCCATCAGTAACAACGGTAAGATGCGCATATATGGATTCTTCATCCTTCGCCAGCTTTCGTTTATAATTTACGCCAACTATTGTATCCTTTTCTTCAATTAAATGAGTAACAGTGCCTTCAATGACTCTGATATTTTGTTGACCAAGTATATGTTTTCTTATATTTTGTAAAAAAGCACCATTTCTAAAACCATACCCTGAAGGTTCACCGTTTTTATTTGGATAAGGAATCACGTAATCCTTCTCTTCACAAATAATATCATAACCATAAACAGGCTGGGCATCAATATTATCTATAAATGAAGTAAAGCCCATCTCATCAAGCTTCTGCATTCCTCCGGGTTGTAACAATTCACCTATGATGACATCTCTTTCACTTAGGTCTCTTTCTACTACCACAATATTTTTTCCCAAT
>CBDTVZ010000140.1:0-5732 GCA_965363995.1 uncultured Eudoraea sp. | reverse complement strand
TATTATTAACACCTTTAAGGATATTGATAAAGGAGCAGATTGGGGAAGCATAGACGCAATGTTTCCGGATGTTAAAATGGAGGATATTGATACATGGGATATTAGCACTAATATTCATCAGGTGTTCCTGAGAAATCTTCCTAACCATATCCGGGCAGAAAATACAACGGATGATGATTATAAATTTGTACATATCATTTATCACGATACAAAAAATACAGGCCAGCACCTTGCTTTTGAAACTGAGAAATGGAAACCTATGGTAGAACAGGCCATGAAGGAAGGTAAGACAACTATAAAAGGCTGGGGTAATCAGGTCATCATTTCTCCGGTTACTTCTAAGTTCACTTATGACAGCTATTCTTATGATATATTTTCCTCTTTGCAGGATGCGTTATCTCCTGCCTTTAGCGATGACTGGACCGAACCTGAAGGAATGTGGGATGGATTTCAGGATAACTATAACAAACGTAATTCCAACGTTTACAGAATCGTTGCTGCTGCATCTGCCCCTTCCGAGTAAATTAACGTAACGGATTAATGACAAATGAAAAGCCTTGAATTAGTATTCAAGGCTTTTTTTACGAAATAAAATAGACCACAATTGCTTTCAAGGCACGCATTTTATTTTTTATTTTTTTATAGCCCTTGATAAATAAATAATATTATTCGGACAATAAATGCAGGCTTTAGTCCTTGATGATTTGCAGTTTATTATTATTAATCATCAATTTAGACATATCTTAAAAAATAAATTAATCAGTTAAAATTCAAAAACAAACTTTAGGATTATGGAACTAGATGAAAATAAATTACATGCATTATTAGGCCAGGTTGTTGTGGAAATGGGTGCTGCTGCCAACGGTCCTCTTATTACTATTGGAGATAAGCTTGGGCTTTACAAAACATTATCAGAATTAGGGCCAATGTCTGCTGCTCAGTTGGCCAAAGCAACAGAAACTGCCGAAAGATATGTCAAGGAATGGCTGGCAGCTCAGGCGGCATCGGGCTATGTAGAATACGATGATGTAAATGACACATTCTTTATGACCCCGGAACAAACAGCAGCTTTTGGTGATAAAAATAGCCCTGTGTTTATGACTGGTGCTTTTTATGCAATTACCTCACTTTATCACGATGAACCTAAAATGGTAGAAGCATTTAAATCGGGAGAAGGTATTTCCTGGGGAAATCATAATAAATGTTTGTATTGTGGGACCGAGAAATTTTTTAGCCCTTCCTATGAAGGCAATCTGATCGCAAGTTGGATTCCGTCGCTTAGTGGTGTTGAGGAAAAACTTAAAAAAGGTGCAAAGGTTGCTGACATTGGTTGCGGACATGCAGCTTCTACAATTATTATGGCAAAGGCCTTTCCAAAATCTACATTCATAGGGATTGACTTTCATGACAAATCTATTGAACACGCCAAATTGAAGGCAAAAGCTTCAGGAGTAAATAATATTTCCTTCCAGGTTTCCACTGCTAAAGACCTTCCCGGCGATGGCTATGACCTTATTACATTCTTTGACTGCCTTCATGACATGGGAGACCCGGTTGGAGCATGTGCTCATGTAAAAGAAGCCTTGAAACCTGATGGCAGCTGCATGATCGTTGAACCATTCGCTCACGACACTTTAAAAGATAATCTCAATCCAGTGGGAAGGGCTTTTTATGCATTTTCAACACAGCTTTGTGTACCCTGCTCAATTAACCAGGAAGTTGGATTGGCACTCGGTGCACAAGCAGGTGAAAAAAGGTTAAAGGATGCTATTATGTCGGGTGGTTTCAGTCGTTTCAGACGAGCAACTGAAACCCCATTTAATTTAATTTTAGAGGCACGACCTTAAAGAAAAGAAACAAAATTCATTTAGACTAAATACCAACTTTTCTTTGATAAAAAATTGTCATTATTCGGACATTATTTGATGGCGTTAGTCCCAGAACGGTTGAATAACTCTGTATATATATTTATAATCCTTTTCAAATTCATATAAAAAATACAATAGTCATGGAAACAATTAAATGGCCTGTTAAAAAGGAAGAATTACATTCGCATCATTTTGACTCTACCATGTGGAATGATTTTAAATTCCGGGATGATGATATTGTAATTTCAACTTATGCAAAATCAGGAACAACATGGGTGCAACAGATTATCTCTCAATTGATCTTTAACGGGGAAACAGGACTGCCAGTTGCTGAAATGTCACCCTGGGTGGATTTGCGCATTCCGCCAAAACATGTGAAAATACCAGCCCTTGAAGAACAGAAACACAGAAGGTTTATTAAAACCCATTTACCGGTAGAAAATCTTAATTTTTCACCCAAAGCCAAATACATTTATATTGGAAGAGATGGACGGGATGTTTTATGGAGTTTATATAATCATCATGCTACAGCAAATGAAAAATTTTATGGAGCCCTTAATGAAACTCCCGGTTTGGTGGGTCCGAAAATAGGTAAACCAGGGGATTCTGTAATTGATTACTATCATGAATGGTTAGATAAGGACGGTTTTCCATTCTGGTCTCTTTGGGATAATATAAATAGTTGGTGGGCTATCAGGGATTTGCCAAATGTTATGTTTCTTCATTTTGCTAATTTAAAAAATGACATGCCTGCTGAAATAAGAAAGATGGCTGCCTTTCTTGATATTCCTATTGATGAATCAAAATGGAAAGACATCCTAACCCACTGTAGTTTTGATTATATGAAGAAAAATGCCGCACAAAGCGTTCCATTGGGCGGTGCTATGTGGGAGGGTGGTGCTAAGACATTTATCAATAAAGGATCGAATGGCCGGTGGAAAGATCTACTCTCCGAAGAAGAATCTGCCAGGTACGATAAAATAGCAGCCGAAAAGCTATCACCTGCCTGTACACATTGGCTCACTACCGGTGAATACTATTAGATGTTTTATTTCGAAATAATATATTGAGAAAAGTATATTAATAAACTAAAACCAAACATTTTAATTATGGGAAACATTAAGCTTATCGCAAGATTTTTAATACATGAGGGCAAAGAGGAAGAATTTAAAAGTATTGCAACTCAGTGCCTGAATATTGTTAGTGAAAAGGAAAAAGATACCACCTTGCAGTACGACTGGTATTTTAATACTAGTGGAAATGAGTGTGTAGTAAGAGAAACGTATGCAGATTCTAATGCAATATTTCTTCATTTGGGAAACCTGGGAGATTTACTTGGTCAGCTCTTTCAGATAGCTGACTTTTACCCGGAGATTTACGGGAGCCCCTCTGAAGAATTGCTGAGTGCCGTTAAAGATATGAAGCCTAAAATTTATTCTTTTTATCAGGGTCTTTAATTTGATTAGATATTAGGTCTAAGGTTTTTATTGGTTCTCTAAATTCAATTATTAAGATTCACTAATTGAGAGCCTAAAGTTTATTGCTTCAAGGTCATCATAATGGCCTATTTATAAATTCGAAGTTTTTTCCGGATAAATATCCCTTTAATTGAAGTTATCCTCAGTTATTAATATAATTTAACATTATAACTGATTATCTTTGAGTAGCGCAATGCTATACAGATTACAGGATAGGAACTTTAATTTAAAGGATAAAAAAATGATTAGAATCATCACTATTACCGCCCTTCTTTTTTTTAACGGATACCTTCTTAAAAGCCAATCAGATCCACCGAAATTGGTTGTGGGTATCGTGGTAGATCAAATGAGATTTGATCATCTTTACAAGTATCAGGAGAAGTTTTCTAACGGTGGGTTTAAACGAATAATGCGGGAAGGATTTAACTATAAAAACACTCAGTATAACTATGTTCCTACCGTCACTGCTGCCGGTCATGCATCTATATATACAGGAACAACCCCTTCTACTCATGGAATAATCGGAAATACCTGGTATCAGCGGAGTTCAAAACAGGTCATTACAAATATTGGGGATATGAACGAACTTATCGTTGGGACAACAGCCGTTAACAGCTATGGCGCTTCTCCAAGAAATCTTCTTTCCACTACCATCACGGATCAGTTGAGAATGGGCACCAATTTTAGGGCTAAAGTAATAAGTGTTTCCCTAAAAGACCGTGGCGCTATCTTACCTGGAGGACATGCGGCTAATGCCGCATATTGGCATGACTGGAAATCGAGTCCCGGTTATTTTGTAAGCAGCTCTTATTATATGGATGAATTGCCCAATTGGGTTACAAAATTTAATAAATTGGAAAAGTCAGGTTCGTATTTAGCAGATTCATGGAGCACCCTATACCCAATAGACTCATATACTGCGAGCGCCCCGGATGACAATAATTATGAGAGTGCCATTGGAGGTAAAACAAGTCCAACATTTCCATATGATTTGAAGAGCATGCGCGAGCGCTATAAGGAAATTGGCTCAGAATATCAATTGATTTGGGTTACTCCTGCAGGAAATTCTTTGTTAACAGATTTTGCCATAGAAGCAATTAAGAACGAAGGTTTAGGGACAGATGACATTACAGATTTTATTAATATAAGTTATACAGTTACTGATATTATTGGGCATACTTTCGGACCTCAGTCTGTTGAGTATGAAGATGTAATAATAAGATTGGACAGGGATATTGAAAATTTATTAAATTCTCTGGATGCGACGGTTGGTACAGGAAATTATTTACTGTTTTTAACCTCTGATCACGGATCAGTTCCTGTTGCTTCTTATTTAGCAGATAATAAGCTCCCTGCGGGATTAGTTAATATACAAAAATATGAGGCTGCTCTTCTGAGCCATTTGAATTCAAAATATGGCACGAATCAATGGATTGAAAATTTCGATGGGGAATCGGTTTATTTAAACTGGGATCTAATTAAACAAAAGAAATTATCTCTTAGAGCTGTACAACAGGAAGCGGCAGATTTTCTGATAACTCTTGAAGACGTGACAGGAGCACTTACCGCATCCGATCTGCAATCACAAAGTTATGGTTATGGAATGAACCAAATGCTTCAAAATGGCTATCATTCCAAAAGATCAGGAGATGTCATTTTGGTATTTAAACCAGGGTTTGTTCAGAATTTGGACCCCAGAATAACCATGCAAAAAGTTAAAGGTACTACCCATGGTTCCGGGTATGCATATGATACGCATGTTCCCATGCTATGGTTCGGAAATTCTATTCCTAAGGGTAAATCTGTAAGAAAAGTATCGGTAATCGATATTGCACCCAGCATTGCACAGATTCTGAAACTTGCATATCCCAGTGGATCAACTGGAGAACCTTTAATAGAACTGTTTGAGTGAAAAACCTTTAGGTGAAAAAGGCGATAATAGGTTCATTCTTTTAAATAAGTCAAAAGAAATAAAAATACAGGGCAAAATTTTATTATAATCTTGCCACATTTAATATCTCTTTTCTGTACGAGCGGTCATCTGCTAAAACCTCAAAAAAGGCGTTGATGAATTTTCTTGCCTTTTCAAATTCTTTCGGGTCATCAAAGCTTGATTCTAAATCATTGATAATAGTCAACATTTCGAATTTATTATCCAGAAATTCTTGTCTTACGGATTCAAATATAGCCGGGTCGCGTTTATACCCCCGATATAGTCTTTGAGTGACTTCGGTTATATTTAGTTCTTGACCCTGAACAACTGAGACTACTGCATAGCTGGCATCAACCAATCCGGACATATCAAAATCATAGGGTATAGGCATAATATAACCATCTACAAACAAAAGCTTTTCATTATGTAGATAAGCAGATGAATAATCCGTAT
>CBDTVZ010000139.1:0-5750 GCA_965363995.1 uncultured Eudoraea sp. | reverse complement strand
CTCCATCATTCAAATTAGGAATCGCATTTTTTACAAGAAAAGCAGGGCCTTTGATGTTAATATCAAATTGCGAATCAAAATGAGATTCATCAATAGAATCGGCAGGTGCAAAATAAGCCACCCCGGCATTTACAAAAAGGACATCAATCTTTCCATAAGCTTTGACCGTTTCTTCAATCAGCCTTTTATTATCCTCTATTCTCGACTGATCTGCTAAGACGGCTTTGAAGTCGCCCGTTAAAGAAGCTGCAACTTCATCTAACGCTTCCTGTCTTCGTCCAGAGAATACTACTTTTGCCCCTTCACTTAAAAAACGTTTAACTGTTTCCAAACCTATTCCGGAATTCCCACCCGATATTACTACTACTTTGTCTTTAAATCTACTCATAAATAACTATTTGTATTCTGAAATGAACATTTCAGAAATGGTTAAAAAAAATTTACTTTATTACGTCAATTGTATTTTTAATTATTGTTTCCAAAACCTTTTTGTCCTTTACTAAAATTCCTGTCATTCTAAAGCCCTGAAAGGCGTTAAATATAAAATAGGCATACGTTGCACTATCTTCTTTGGTATTAATTACTTCTTGCTCCTGTCCCTCTTTCATTAGCGCACTAAAAATGTCTAGCGTATTTTCCTGATTTGCCAAAAGCCATTTTCTTATATCTCCTTCCCGATTACTCATTTCAGATTTACAATTCATGGCATAACAGCCTCTATCCCCTTCTTTACTGAGCATTTGCGGCAAAAAAGATTCAAATATTAGGCGGATTGCCTCTAAAGGATCCTTTGCATTTAAGAGCGCTTTGTGAAATAAACCACCACTCTCTTTTTGGTAAAACTGCAATGTAGATTTATACAATTTTAGTTTGGAGCCAAAGGAATTGTATATACTCGATCTATTAAGACCGGTGGCGTCAACCAGGTCCTGTATGGAAGTGCCATTATAGCCCTTTTCCCAAAATACGTCCATAGCCTGACGAACTGCATACTCCCGGTTAAATTCTTCCAAACGCGGCATTACCCTCTAATTTTCAACAAATATATATTGAAACAATCGTTTCAAAAAGAAATTAACAAAATTTTAATTTCCCCTGAATAATAATATGCGAGGTGTTATATTAAGAAATCTTCCTTAAAGGTTCAGTTGCACAACTTTTGAAAAATACCGGGCTACTTTTCGAATTCTTATTGTTGCCTCCGACTATATGGGGTTATTCAAATAATGCCGCAGATTCTTACTAATTAAAGTAAAAAGCAATATGAAGTAAATTTTCTTAAAGAGATACCTGGATTTCTTTATCTCCCTTTACTTTGAATGAGCATTCACTGTATTTTGGAGGCCCGAACGTTTTCATCTTACCAATAGAAAAACAAATAGGTTCTTTTGGGATTCCAATCCAGTTAGTATCTAATTCGTCATCACCGTCTTCATCATGAAAAATTGCCAGCGCATACTCCCCATCCGGTAAATCATCAATTATTACCCATGTATTCCCTAATTGTGCTTTACTACTACCACCGGAAAACATTTTATCTGAATCCAAAAAATTATCAGAACTGTCGTACACTGCAACAAGTACACTGCCGCTATTGCTTTTAACTCCTGTTACGTCTACCGAAAGTTTGTTCTGAGAAAACAATATAAAAGGTAAAAGCAGTAGATTTAGGAAAAGTAATTTCATAAAAATAAAATATGTAATTTGTTGTAGTTAACTCTTTTTTACTGATTTAATTGTGTCTGTTGAGAAGCTATTTTTTCTCCGAGGTAAAGATATAGTTCTTTTGTTTTAACAGAATCAGACAAATTGATAAAAAGTAGAAGCGAATCATTGTATGTTAATCTTATCTTCTGCAAATCTAGGTTGTCTACATAAATATAAACGAGTTTTTCTTCATTAAGCGAATCTTTAAAAATTCCTTTTTCCTTTTCCCAGGCTGAAAAACCATTTTTACGATCCAAGGAAGGAATTTTGTTTACCATTGATACTTTATTCATGGTATTAAAGGGTATCTCCATATAATATACCCCGGATAAAATTTCGATTCTATCTGCCTCTTTCCAAATCCAATTTTTATAGTGTGCCAAAAAGCTCAATATACAGACAATGATCGTCAGAATTATAAGTATGTTCCAAAACCCATGCCTTTTTTTCCCCTTCATAACTTATTCATTTTTCGCTTGTTTACGGTATTTTTCAAACCAGGCAATCGTAGTGGCAATTTTCGTAATTAAATTACTG
Source organism: uncultured Eudoraea sp. (assembly GCA_965363995.1). GTDB lineage: Bacteria > Bacteroidota > Bacteroidia > Flavobacteriales > Flavobacteriaceae > Eudoraea. The sequence goes on along the minus strand of CBDTVZ010000139.1, from coordinate 3,506 downwards.
GGTTTACTTGCAATACCATGACCCGCCCCCGGAATCTCCACTAAAACGGTTTCAATTTTCCTTAGTTTTAAGGCGTGATAGAGCTGCTTGGCCTCACTGGGAGGAGTTCTTAAATCTTCCATTCCTACCATTACCATAGTTGGTGTTTCTATATTACCAACGAGTGATAACGGAGAAAATTTCCAGTAGCCTTCAAAATTTTCCCAGGGCTGACCAGGATAACGAGAATTGGCATACCTAAAGTAATTATCAGCGACAAGCGTCTTGCTTATCCAGTTCATAACAGGTTTGGCAACCACGGCAGCTTTAAATCTGTTGTTCTTACCAATTATCCATGCCGTCATTATACCACCGGCACTACCCCCAGTAACATACAACTGATCTTCATGAGCAATTCCTTTTTTTATACAATAATCTACCCCATCCATGACATCGTTATAATCGTCACCCGGATAATTATTGTATAAGAGATTGCCAAATTCTTCTCCATAACTTGTGCTTCCCCTGGCATTGGGATAAAAAACTATATACCCCGCAGCAGCATATAGCTGTATCTCTGCCGAAAACCTGTCGCCATAATTAAGAATTGGTCCTCCGTGATTTTCAACCAGAAACGGGTATTTTTTGTTCTTGTCAAAATGTGGCGGGTAGACCACCCAGCCTTGAATTTCTCGTTGGTCCACGGAGGAGTTGTACCAAACTTCTTCAACATTTCCCATAGTCCTATAGTCAAAAAGTGCCTTATTGAGAGAAGTAATCTTAGTTGTTCTTTTAGACTTCGGATTCATTACCGCAAGCTCTGCCGGGTAATCAGGCCTGCTATATGTATAGGCGATGGCACCATCTTTGGAAACGCTGAAAGATCCGCCGGCATACGGTCGGCCAATAGAAGTGCCTCCCAGGTTATCTGCCAGTTTTGAAATCTCCCCGGCCAGAGAAATATAACCAACCTTAGTGTTTCCTTTATCATCATATGAAATATAGAATCCCGTATTTTTTGTGTCCCAAATCATGCTTTTAATACTCCTATCCAGATCTTTAGATAAAACCCTATTCTCTGAACCATCAATTTTCATGATATGTAATTGTTCTACCTGATATGTTTGTACCTTATCCTGATATCCCAAATAGGCAATGTACTTGCCATTAGGTGACACAATGGGGTCACTATCCGGCCCATTTCTTTCTGTTAATACCCTTATAATACCAGTTGCAACCTCCACCTCATAAATCTCACTGTTCCGAAAATCATACTCCCAATTCTCCGTTCTATTTCCCGAGAAAAATATTTTATCCCCCTCAACAGACCATGAAAGCATTCCTCTATGGTGATAATCATCCGCCGTAATCTGTCGGACTGCTCCTCCTTGAGCCGGAATTACAAAGATGTGATTAAAGCCCGGCTTTATATAACCCCGCCCATCTGCCTCATGATATAACCGATCTGTAATTCTTGGTTTTTCAGCCCATTTTGCACCTTGTGGTTTCTTGGGGAGTTTTGCAATTACCGGAGGATCTTTTTCAACATTCATAGAAAATGCCAATTGGTCGCCCAGGGGTGACCATGTTAATGCACTTGGGCTAAATGGAAGTTGGCTAATTTTTGCCAGCTTACCGCTATCCAACCAATACATAAAAATCTCAGAACCTTCACTGGTTGTGCTGATAAATGCAATCCTATCCCCACTTGGAGACCATCGGGGACTGTGTTCACTCTCTTCCCGCGAGCTAAGTTTTTGATGTCCCGAACCATCAGAATTAATTATCCAAAGATTACCATCCGCCTTATCTTTCATAATATCAAAACCCATCCTTCTATAAATTATCCGGGAACTATTTGGTGCTATTTGTGGATCAGAAACGTATTCAAGTTTAAATACATCCAGGTAACTGAACTTTTGTTTTTGTGTATAAGCCTGGTATCCTATTGACAATAAAACAATGAAATAAAATAATTTCTTGTGAATCATGGTAAAGGAATTTGAAATAAGCATTAAACTTAAACATTAACATGTGGTAAAGCAATATAAATGTTTCCATTTGTTTCTGGAATTAAGTAGTAAGAAAAACAGTCCTAAAAGTGGTAAAATTGTAGGTTAAAATTAATATCTTTATAGCTACGTCCAAATTTTAAGAGGCAACCAACCCTTTTATTTTTATATTAATTCCCATACTTAATACTCGTGCCAAATGTTTTTACCGGAAGATCTAACAAACGTTAAAAAGAGAAAGGATTTGATTTCTGTAGCTGAGCAAAAGGACCTGGACATTTCCAAGGTACTTAATACACTTAGGTATGAAGAAGAACTGAGACTTTTACAGATAGAATTAGTAACCTTACAGCGGTGGGTAATTAAAAGAAAACTAAGGGTCGCCATAATTTTTGAGGGCCGGGACGCAGCAGGTAAAGGAGGTGCCATAAAACGTTTTACCGAACACCTTAATCCAAGATCAATGAGAGTTGTTGCGCTTTCTAAACCTTCCGACGTAGAAGGCGGACAATGGTATTTTAGGAGATATATTAAAGAACTTCCAAATCCCGGAGAGATTGTTTTTTTTGACAGGAGTTGGTACAACAGAGCAGTAGTTGAGCCCGTAATGGGCTTTTGCAATAAGCATGATTATAATCAATTTATGGTTCAGGTTCCGGGCTTTGAACATATGCTCTATGAAGATGGTGTTCTACTAATAAAATTTTGGTTTTCTATTTCTAAAAAAGAACAAAAAAAACGAATAGAAGGTAGATTATTAAATCCTTTGAAAAAATGGAAATTCAGTCCTGTAGATAAAAAAGGACAGGCATTGTGGGATAAATACAGTTATTATAAAGAACAAATGTTCTCCAAAACGCATACCACATTCAGCCCCTGGATTATAGTGAAAGCCAATAACAAAAAAATTGCCCGGCTTGAGAGTATACGTTATGTCCTTTCCAAGTTTGATTATACAAGAAAAACAAAACACAAAACAAGCATATTACCAGATCCTAACATAGTTCTCAGGTATTACAGGCATATTGAACAAATTGATATATAGAAAATGACACCAAAGGACACGAAAAATATTCAGCTTAGTGAAGATGATATTTCATTACTTAACTCCCCAATTGGATTGAAAAGCCTATTATCTGATAAGAAGACTAATGTTGAAAAGGCCTTGCGATTAACGAAGCACGAACTGAAAATTAAAGAGCTTCAGACAGAACTCATTAAGCTTCAAAATTGGGTAATAGCTAAAAATAAGAAAATAGTTGTAATTTTTGAAGGCCGGGATGCTGCTGGCAAGGGAGGAGCCATAAGGAGGATCACCGCATATATTAATCCAAGGCAATACAGGATTGTTGCCTTGCCAAAACCAACTGTTGAAGAAAGGGGGCAATGGTATTTTCAGCGCTATGTAAATAAACTTCCAAAACCTGGTGAAATGGTCTTTTTTGACCGAAGCTGGTATAACCGGGCAGTTGTTGAGCCTGTGAATGGTTTTTGCACAAAACAACAGTATCAGAG
>CBDTVZ010000138.1:0-5755 GCA_965363995.1 uncultured Eudoraea sp. | reverse complement strand
TGAAAAAGCAGATGGTTTCTGAATACGGATATGGTGGGATTATGACCATAGACGTGGGCAGCCTTGAAAAGGCAAATAAGCTGATGGAATTAATGCAGAAAAAAAACCTTGGTTATCTGGCTGTTAGCCTTGGGTTCTATAAAACTTTGTTTAGTGCACCCGGCACATCCACTTCATCGGAAATTTCTTTGGAAGAACAAAAAGCCATGGGCTTGTCGGATGGACTTATACGCTTTTCTATTGGCTTGGATAACGATATTAAGAGAACATATAAATTAATGAAAGAATGTATGCAAAGTCTGCACATCCTGGATCTTAAAGTCGCAACTCCTTTTGCATAGATGGTTTAGGCGTTTGCAGAACAGTGGCCAAAGTTGTAATATTACGCATCAACTAAGCAAACCTTATGGCCGATAAAAAATCCAATAAATACAGACAACAGGAACATATTGTTGAAAACCGGGAACTAAATATTTGGGAGGCATTAATCCCCGTTTTTGCTCTTGTGGGGATGCTAGCCTACAATGTCTACGTTTTCGGAGACGATGCCATTAGCGGTTCTAATCAGTTTATTTTATTAATGGGTGGTGCCGTTGCCGCTATTGTCGGTTTTTTAAATAAAGCTACCTATAAACAGATGTTGGCTGAAGTGGCCGAAAATGTTAAATCCACTACCGGTGCTTTATTAATACTCTTGATGGTTGGGGCTCTGGCAGGAACCTGGATGATAAGCGGGATTATCCCGGCAATGATCTATTATGGCCTTCAAATTCTTAATCCTACCATATTCCTCGCCGCAAGTTTAATTATTAGCGCTATAATTTCCATTGCCACAGGCAGCAGCTGGACTACCTCGGCAACTGTTGGTATTGCGCTTATAGGAATTGGGGACGCCCTGGGGGTTTCTATGGGTATGACCGCAGGTGCAGTGCTTTCGGGTGCTTATTTTGGTGATAAGATGTCGCCCTTGAGTGATACTACCAACCTTGCACCTGCCATGGCTGGTGGAGAATTATTTGATCACATCAAATATATGGCCTATACCACCATCCCAACAATTACTATAACCTTAGTGATATTTGTAATTATTGGCCTGAATCTGGAGACAAAGGGCATAGCAGACACAGAAAGCATTCTGAACTCAATTGATGCAGCTTTCACCATAAATGGCTGGTTGTTTCTTGTACCCCTGGCTGTAATTTTGATGATTGTAAAAAAAGCACCCCCACTTGTAGCATTGCTTATTGGTACTTTATTAGGTGGTGCTTTCGCTTTGTGGTTCCAACCCGATATCGTTACAGGAATTACAGGAGCTAAAGAATTAAATTTTGAATCTGGCTATAAAGGAATATTGAATGCGATTACAATTAAAACCTCAATAGCTACAGATAACCCGGCACTTAACGATTTATTTACTGCAAAAGGTATGTCTGGGATGTTAGGTACCATATGGCTTATTGTATGTGCTATGGTATTTGGTGGTATTATGGATGGAATAGGTGCGTTATCAAGGATTACCAAGTCCTTACTCGGGATGGCCAAGACTACATTTGGACTATTTGCAAGTACAGTAGGAAGCTGTCTTGCACTTAACGTTACGGCCTCTGATCAGTACCTTGCCATTGTAGTTCCGGGAAAAATGTTTGCCAAGGCTTATAAAGACCGGGGGTTAGCCCCTGAAAATCTGAGCCGTACCCTGGAAGACTCCGGAACTGTGACCTCTGTACTTATCCCCTGGAATACATGTGGAGCATATCATAGCGGAGTATTAGGCGTAAGTGTTGCAGATTATTTCTTCTATGCAATTTTCAATTGGTTAAGTCCAATCACCACGCTTTTCTTTGCTGCCTTGAGAATAAAAATTAAATATTTGGCCTCAGCAAAGGCTTCCTAGTTAAGTAAACTAAATATTTAACGGAATGATGTTTAACTTTTCCATCATTCGCCTATTATTTCAATTATTTATTTTTTAATTTCACACAGAATTTTAAACATTACAAAATGGCTACTGTAACACTTAAAGGAAACACCCTAAATACATCAGGAAACTTACCCTCAATTGGTGGTAAAGCACCTGGTTTTACGCTAACAAAGAATGATCTTTCCCCGGCTTCGTTATCGGACTATAGTGGTAAGAAAGTTGTGCTTAACATCTTTCCCAGTATAGACACTGGTACTTGTGCACAATCTGTAAGACAATTTAACCAGGAGGCGGCAGAATTGAATAATACAACAGTCTTATGTATTTCTAAAGATTTACCATTTGCCCAGACCAGATTCTGTGGTGCTGAGGGCATTGATAATGTTGTAATGTTATCTGATTTCAAAGATGGTAGTTTTGGTAACGCATATGGAGTAACTTTTATTGATGGCCCACTTCAACCTTTGCTTTCACGATCTGTAGTGGTTGTTGACGAAGGTGGAAATGTTCGCTATACGGAACAGGTACCAGAGACTGTAGACGAACCAAACTACAAAGCGGCCCTTCAAGCTTTAATGGATGCCTGAAGAAAATTTGATTGTAGACCGAATCAAGGGTATTGGATATGCTTTTCGCGGGGCTTGGCTTTTAGTCCGTACGGAGAGTAGTATCCAAATCCAGGTAGTCATTGCATGTATAATGACCGTTGCCGGATTTTATTTTGAGATATCGCAAACCGAGTGGATTTTACAGATATTCGCAATTGCCCTGGTTCTTGGCATTGAAGGCCTGAACACAGCAATTGAAAAAATGTCAGATTATATACAGCCCGAATTTGATGAGAAAATTGGATTTATTAAAGACATATCTGCAGGAGCTGTTATGCTGGTTTCACTGGCAGCAACCATTGTTGGTTTAATCATCTATGTTCCAAAAATTATTTAGGACGTTTGTAGATAGTCCTTCCTTTGTAAATTTGTATTTTTACCCCAAAGAATAGATTATTCAATGGCAAAGAAGAGAAAAAAATCAAGGCCCGCTTCTTCTAAAAAAAGTTTTTCTTTTAAGTTGTCCAAACAAAATAAAATAATCCTGGGAAGCCTGATGGTTCTGCTCAGCATTGCCCTATTTTTTTCATTTACCTCATTTTACTTCTCATGGCAGGCAGACCAAAGTCTTCTTACAGAATTTACAGATAGAAACGAGCAGGCAAATAATTTACTGAATAAATTTGGAGCAAGCGTTAGCCACTTCTTTATGTATAAAGGATTTGGTGTGGCCTCTTTTATTTTTCCCATTTTGTTATGCATTACAGGCTTGTACATGTTTTTAAACCTTGATAAAAAAGGATTGTTAAGTAAGTGGATTTGGGGACTGGTTTTTGTTATATGGATCTCAATTGCCCTTGGTTTTTTGGCTTATGAACGTCCTTTATTAGGAGGTCTTGTAGGTTTTGAAATGAATGATTTTTTACAGGATTATGGAGGTAAAATAGGCGTTTTATTGCTTTTGGTATTTGGACTTACCGTTATTCTTGTTCGTCTGTTTAAGTTCTCTCCTGATGGTATTGCCGACTTTTTTAAGCGGAAGTCTAAATCTCTGGCTACAGAATTTCAAAATGGTGGTGGAGAAGAGATCCTGATGGATATTGATAAAGAGCAGCCTATCGTTATTGATACCTATACGCATAAGGAGGAAATTCCCCCTTTGATCACCGAAGTAGAGCCTCCCGATGCTAATACAATTACTTCGAAGATCCCTGTTAAGGAAGATTCCATAGAAATGGAAGTAGAGAAAATTACAGAAGAAAAAGAAGAAAAGGATATTCTCTCTGATAAATTGGTTGCAGATTTTGGAGAATTTGACCCTACTTTGGAGTTGGCCAAGTATAAATTTCCACATCTGGACCTGCTCGATCTACATGGAGCATCTGGAGGTATCACTATAAATCAGGAAGAGCTTGAGGAAAATAAAAACAAGATTGTTGAGACCTTAAAAAATTATAAAATTGGTATAGGACAAATAAAGGCTACTATTGGACCAACTGTTACCTTATATGAAATTGTTCCTGTAGCAGGGGTGCGTATTTCCAAAATAAAGAATTTGGAAGACGATATTGCCTTGTCTCTGGCAGCTTTGGGTATTCGAATCATAGCCCCAATACCGGGTAAAGGCACCATCGGAATTGAGGTTCCAAATAAAAATCCTTCAGTGGTATCTATGCGTTCTGTAATAGCGTCCAGCAAGTTCCAAAAAGCTGAAATGGAATTGCCTATAGCTTTTGGTAAGACAATCAGTAATGAAACCTTTGTGGTAGATTTAGCAAAAATGCCTCACATGCTAATGGCCGGTGCAACAGGTCAGGGTAAGTCTGTTGGTTTAAATGCGGTTTTGACTTCATTGCTTTATAAGAAGCATCCTGCCGAGGTGAAATTTATCCTTGTTGATCCAAAAAAGGTAGAACTTACCCTGTACAATAAAATTGAAAGGCACTATTTGGCAAAACTACCTGATTCTGAAGAAGCTATAATAACCGATAATACTAAGGTAATTCATACCTTAAACTCTTTGTGCATAGAAATGGACAACCGTTATGAAATGCTTAAGTTGGCCATGGTTAGAAATATTAAAGAATATAATGTAAAGTTCAAGGCCAGAAAACTTAATCCAAACGATGGCCATAAATTTTTGCCTTATATTGTATTGGTTATAGATGAATTTGCCGATCTAATAATGTCTGCCGGGAAAGAAGTAGAAACCCCGATAGCAAGGTTGGCGCAGTTGGCAAGGGCTATAGGTATCCATTTAGTAATTGCAACACAAAGACCATCAGTAAATGTTATTACAGGCTTAATTAAGGCGAATTTTCCTGCCAGGCTTGCATTCAGGGTGACTTCAAAAATAGATTCAAGGACTATTTTGGATACACAGGGAGCTGATCAACTAATTGGAAGGGGCGACATGCTTTTCACCCAGGGTAACGATATTACAAGGATTCAATGCGCATTTGTTGATACACCGGAGGTGGCAAAGATTACAGAATTCATAGGTTCACAACGCGGCTACCCTGAAGCTCACTTATTACCGGAATATGTTGGTGATGATTCTGGCACAGGTATTGATTATGATATTTCTGACCGGGATGCCATGTTCAGAGAGGCTGCAGAAGTAATAGTTAATGCACAGCAGGGCTCTGCATCTCTAATACAGCGCAAGTTAAAATTGGGTTACAACAGGGCTGGCAGAATAATAGACCAGTTAGAAGCGGCAGGAATTGTCGGGCAATTTGAAGGAAGCAAGGCCAGGCAGGTGCTGGTTTCTGATATTTACGCTTTGGATCAGTTATTAAGTAATGAAATAAAATAAAAAATGAAATATTCTATTCTTATCGTGGCATTGGTTTTTACCGCCATTTTTGCTCAGGCCCAATCTTCAGATAAAGCAAAAGCACTTCTGGATGAAGTCTATTCCAAAGTTAAGAGCTATGAGAATATTGAGGTAAGTTTTAAATTTGCGTTACATAATACGGAGGCAGATGTAGATCAGGAGACCCGTGGCGATGTCACACTGGAAGGCGAAAAGTACCTTTTTAATTATTTAGGGTCACAACAATTATATGATGGCGCTAAAGTATATACCATTGTTCCGGAAAATGAAGAAGTTACTATAGAAGATAAATCTGAAGGCGAAAATACCATAACACCTTCCAAAATGCTGACTTTTTATAAAAAGGGTCATAACTATGAATGGGACATATTACAAAATGTTCAGGGTAGAAAAATTCAGTTTGTCAAGCTCATCCCTATTGATACAAATTCTGAAATAACATCTATA
>CBDTVZ010000137.1:0-5768 GCA_965363995.1 uncultured Eudoraea sp. | reverse complement strand
TTTCCAAAAAGGCTTTTGAAGACTCGGGAGGCTTTGGAAATATACATCCGGGAGAAGACCCGGACCTAAGTATGCGTTTATGGGATAAAGGTTTTGAAACCAAATTAATTAGCGAGGCTTTTGTTTACCATAAGCGAAGAATAAGTTTCAATAAATTCTTTATACAGGTTAAAAAGTTTGGTATGGTACGTCCCATTCTTAATAACTGGCATCCAGGTTCTTCCAGAATATTCTATTGGTTTCCTTCGCTTTTCTGTATAGGGCTTATAATTTCTCTATTAATGTTATTCATTGGGTCGGGAAGATATCTATGGCCCATTATACTTTATGCCGTCTATTTTGCGTTTATTTTTTTAGATGCCTTAATAAAGAATAATAACCCTGTTGTTGCCTTTTTGGCTACTATTGCTGTTATGATTCAATTTCTTGGTTATGGATATGGTTTTTTAAAATCAGTAATCTTGGTTAATTTTAGCAAAAGCAAACCACAGGAACTTTTTCCCGAATTGTTTTTTAAACAAATTTAATGGAGCAGAAAGAAGTCAAAAGGAGTAATGATAAAAGAAAGATAAATATATTTTTAATCTTCCTGTTGTGCTCTTTCCTTGCCTGGCTTGTGAGCAGATTATCCGAGACCTATGTTGACCGGACTACTTTTGAGCTGGAGTATATCAACGTACCTGACAGTCTCCTTTTAGCTGATAACTCTTTGAAAAATATTGATGTAAGACTTAGAGCCAGCGGGTTTCAGTTCTTAGGATTTTATTATAATCGTAAAAAAATCGAGATTGATCTGTCTAATATGGCTAATGATCAATCAAAATTTTACGTTACCCAACTTGATTTCAAGCAACAGATAGAGAGTCAATTATCGGCTTCCATAACCCTTTTAGAAGTAGATAAGGATACGCTGTTTTTGGATTTTTATGAGGTTGAATTAAAAGATGTTCCCATCTCGCCAAATATCAGCTTAAACCCGGCCCAGAATTATCTTGTAGATGGCAAATTAAAGTTAGAGCCTTCACTAATTTCAATATCGGGACCAAAAAAGGAGTTGGATTTAGTAAATTCAGTTTCAACTGCTAAAATTGAACTCAATGAAATTAGTGAGGATTTTTCAATAGTAGTTGAATTGGTTTTACCGGAAGATTTGAAAAATTTAGAACTTTCCGAAAAAAGGGTGAGAATCTCCGGGAATGTTTTTCGATTCTCTGAAAAATTAATAGAAATTCCAGTGGAGGTCATTAATCTCCCCGAGGGAACTCAGATAAGAACTTTTCCCAACACAATTGCGGTACTTTGCAAGGCCAGAATTGATCGATTAAAAGATATTAGCCCAATAGAATTTAAAGTTGTAGCTAATTTTCAGGAACAAAGAGGTGAAAATAAAAATCTTCAAGTAAACCTTATTGAAAAACCCGATGATGTGTACAGTGTTCAATTAATGAAGAATGAAGTGGAATTTATCTTGAAACGTCAATGAAAATTATTGGATTAACCGGTGGGATTGGTAGTGGAAAAACAACAGTAGCCAAGCTGTTTAAAGAATTGGGAGTTCCTGTTTATAATTCGGATTTGAGAGCCAAAAAACTAATGAATAATTCTAAGGGGATTAGAACTGCCGTAATTTATTTGTTAGGAAAAGATTCATATGTAAGGGAAAGGTTAAACAAAAAATATATAGCTGATAAGGTTTTTAGTAATAAGGAATTACTTCAAAAGCTTAATTCAATAGTGCATCCAGCTGTTAGAAAGGACTTTATGAGGTGGGCAAAAAAGAAAAAAACTCCATATGTGATCCAGGAGGCAGCAATACTTTTTGAAAACAATTCCTATAGTAATTTTGATAGAATAATACTTGTAAAGGCCCCAAAAGAGGACCGTTTAGAAAGAATAATAGCAAGAGATAATGGTTCAAAGGAAGAAATCCTGTCACGAATGAATAATCAATGGGACGATTCTAAAAAGATTCCTTTATCTAATTATATTATCGAAAATATAGACTTAGATAAGACCAAATTACAAGTTGCACAGATTCACAACCAACTTACTAAAATAGCGGTTTAACAGCTTTTTTAACATTTTTGTTAAGGTTAGGTTAAACAGGTGATCCGCTAAATGTTAAATTTTTAAATTTACCAAATCGATGAATAAGAGATTATTTGTTATCCTGGTCATTTTAATGAGCCTCTCTCTTATTGGGATTATCTCTGTACAACTGTATTGGATAAAAAGTTCTGTTGAAGATAAAGAAGAACAATTTTCAAATGCAGTTTCTGAAGTTCTTAGCAAAGTAACGGACAAAATCGAAGACCGTGAAATGGACGACTATTCTGAAAGATATTTAAATCTTAAGGATAGTGTAGGAGAGCTTAAGAGTTCTCATTTGAGTAACATATTTTTTATTGATCGCGATTTAAATTCTAACGAGGTTTTATTTTACTCACATGGAATTTTAGAAGAGGATTATAATATCGCATCTACGTTCTTTGACAATAGCAATGGTAACGATACCACAAAAATAAAAAATTATACTAGTAAACGCACTAAAACAGTTTACAAGGAGGATTTTGGATTGGATGGGAAAAGCTATAAACTAACTCCTATACAAAAATTGGAGAAGATAGGGGGCTTAAAATCCGTAGAAAAGGCATTTTTTGAGGATGTATACAGGGAATATGCTGAAAGAGTTCCGATCCATAAACGAGTTTCAAAACAAGAAATAGAATTATTACTGGATCGGGAATTGGAAAACCGGGGTATGGATATTGAATATGAATATGGAGTCTATAGCAAGGGTCTCCCTACTAAAGTAAAGTCTAAAAGATTCAAATTTGGAGGTACAACAGTTTATAAAGCTCCATTCTTTAAGAACAGTGAGGGAATGAGTAATTTTACGCTCTTGTTGTCTTTTCCTAAAAAGAAAAAGTTCTTGCTTCAAAACATTTTTGGAATGGCGATTTTATCTTTAGTTTTTACTCTTATAATAGTTGTGGCATATTCGGGAGCAATTTATCAGTTAATAAGACAAAAGCAGATCTCGGAAATTAAGTCAGATTTTATAAATAATATGACACATGAGTTTAAAACACCCATTGCTACTATAAATTTGGCGGTTGAAGCTATCAGAAATCCAAAAATCATTGGAGATCAGGAAAAGGTACAGCGATATTTGAAAATGATAAAGGAAGAGAACAAAAGAATGCATGCTCAGGTTGAAAATGTCCTAAGGATCTCTAAACTTGAAAAAAATCAATTGGATATTAATAAGGACAGGGTTGATGTTCACGAGATTATTAACAAAGCAATTACTCATGTTCAGCTAATTGTAACCGATAGGGGAGGATATATTCACACCAATTTAGATGCGGTAAGATCGGAAGTGTTAGCTAATGAAATGCATTTTGGAAATGTGATTGTAAATATTTTGGATAACGCTATGAAATACTCGCCAGAGGCACCTAAAATTGATGTGTTTACAGAGATTGCCAATAATTATATTGTCATTAAAATACAGGACCATGGTGCAGGAATGAGTAAAGCGGTGTTGAAAAAAGTATTTGAAAAATTTTATAGAGAACACACCGGAGATATACATAATGTTAAAGGACATGGGCTGGGACTGGCTTATGTAAAAAAAATTGTAGAAGATCACCAAGGGGAAGTTTATGCTGAAAGTGAAAAAGATAAAGGAAGTAGCTTCTATATTAAACTACCATTAATTTAAAAATTATGGAAACAGTAAACAAAAAAATATTATTAGTCGAAGACGATCCTAATTTTGGAATCGTATTAAAGGACTATCTATCCATGAACGATTTTGATGTTATTTTGGCAAAAAACGGAATGGAAGGTTTTGAGAAATTTAAAAAAGACAATTTTGACATCTGTATATTGGATGTGATGATGCCTTATAAGGATGGGTTTACCCTTGCAAGAGAAATTCGGGAGAAGAATGAGAATGTTCCAATCGTTTTTCTTACAGCAAAAACTATGAAAGAGGACGTTCTAAAAGGTTATAAAGCTGGTGCTGACGATTATTTGAACAAACCATTTGATTCTGAGGTTTTGCTTATGAAATTAAGGGCTATTCTTCAAAGAAAGGCTTCTAATACCCTGGCTGATAGCAAACAATTTGAGTTTAATATTGGAAATTTTCACTTAAATTCTAAGTTAAGGTTTCTTAAGTACAAGGATGAAGAGCCAATAAAACTCTCTCCAAAGGAAAATGAATTGTTGAGGATGCTGGCTTTACATGAGAATGACCTTATGCCCAGGGAGTTGGCTTTGACTAAGATATGGCGTGACGACAATTATTTTACATCCAGAAGTATGGATGTTTATATCGCCAAATTGCGTAAGTATCTTAAAAGAGATGATGTGGTTGAGATCCTGAATATTCACGGCGAAGGATTCAGACTTGTGGTAAAGACCCAGTAAAATATTATAATTAAAGAGAAAAAGGCATCCAATAATGGATGCCTTTTTTATTAAACTTATATAAACCCTAAGATCTGTTTAACGATATCCTCAGGAGCCTTATTTATTGAAACCTTTATGGCTTTTTGAGGTACCTCCAGGGTTTCAAACTGGGACTTAAGAAGTTCTGAGGGCATAAAATGACCTTTTCTTTGGCGCAGGAGGTTCATTACATCTTCAAAAGAACCACTTAGATAAATCCACCTTGAATTTTCCTGAAGATTAGCTTCTAATATTCGCCTATAGGTCTCCTTTAATGCGGAACAACCTATAACTGCACCCTCTTCACGATTAGTTAGGGCTATTTCATTTAATCTTAATAACCAACTCATTCTATCTTTGTCAGTTAACGGCTGTCCGGAGGCCATTTTATTTACATTGATTTTAGAATGATAGTCATCCCCATCATAGAAAGGTATTTCGAGCTCTTTTGCCAATAAACTCCCAATAGTAGATTTGCCACAACCTGATACCCCCATAATAAAGTAAATTTTTGGATCCGTCTTTATCATTCTACATGAGCTTTTTTAAATGCATAATTTTATCCGGTATCTCATCAAATGGAGTAGAGATGTCTATCCAAATAATGTCCTTATTTTTTCCAAACCATGTCAACTGCCTTTTTGCAAATCGACGTGTATTCTTCTTTATTTCCGAAATAGCAAAATCCAGGTCCCAGTTTCCATCAAAAGAGTTAAAAAGTTCTGTGTAACCTACTGTTTGTAAGGTATTTAAATGTTTGTGTTTATACAATGATCTGGCTTCCTCTATAAGTCCGTTTTCAATCATGGCATCCACTCGCCTATTTATTTTGGCATAAAGCATGCTTCTTTCCATAGAAAGGCCTACCACAATTGAAGTGAATGGCCGGGGTGGCTTTTTTTTATTTATAAAGGAAGAATAAGTGGTACCAGTACCCAGGCATATTTCCAGAGCCCGAATAATTCTATGGGGATTTTGAATATCTACTTTAGCATAAGTTTGTGCATCCAGTTCTTTAAGTTGATTTTGTAAAACTTCGATTCCTTCCTGCTTATGAATGGTATTTAATTTGGTTCTTATTTCACTATCAATCTCGGGGAAAGTGTCTAAACCATACATAACCGCATCAACATATAAGCCGCTGCCGCCCACCATGATGGCAATATCAGTTTTCTTATAAAGGATATCGAGAACATTCAGGGCATCCTTTTCAAAATCGCCTACATTATATTTTTCCTGAATACTCCTTTGCTGAATAAAATGATGTGGTACCGATTCTAATTCATGTCTGGAAGGAACCGCAGTGC
>CBDTVZ010000136.1:0-5778 GCA_965363995.1 uncultured Eudoraea sp. | reverse complement strand
GCTATTTTAGCCACGGACCCTGAAAAAGCACAATTAAAAAGTGGAAAAGATCGTCTGAATATCCCTTTGATAAGCATTTCAGATGTAGAGCAATTAGAAAATGAAATGGACATTATGAATGAAACCATGCCACCAATGACCCATTTTATCCTGCCCGGCGGTCACACAACAGTGTCATACTGTCATATTGCTCGTACTATTTGCAGAAGAGCAGAGCGAATGGTATCACTACTACATGAAAATGAACCTGTTGACAGCATAGTTTTAACTTACCTCAACCGTCTTTCAGACTATTTATTTGTATTGGCACGGAAGTTGTCATACGATTTGAAGGCGGATGAAATAAAGTGGATTCCCAAGAAAAATGGCTAATAATTACACTTTTTCTCCGTTATGAAATTATCAAAACCTTAAATTGTTGATAAAATAAGTGAATTTATTCAGATTTTACTTGGCAATGTGGGTTTAAAATCTATTTTTGCAAAAATTTTAAAATCAGAATTAAGCCATGTATTGGACATTAGAACTAGCATCTTATTTAAGCGATGCACCCTGGCCAGCTACTAAAGACGAATTAATAGACTATGCTATTAGAACTGGAGCTCCTTTGGAAGTAGTTGAAAATTTACAATCTATGGAGGAAGAAGGCGGTGAGATATACGAATCAATTGAAGAAATATGGCCGGATTACCCTACAGAAGAAGATTACCTCTGGAATGAGGATGAATATTAAAGAAGTTTCCTAAAACCTATTAAAAGTCTCATTTGAGGCTTTTTTTTTATGTAATTTTGACAGGTTTAATGAAGTTTAAGGAGGAATTTTAAATCTGGAATACCTTTTGCTTTAAAAAGGATATTACAATTCTATAGCATATTGCTCATTTTTAGGACTTAATAACTTGCACTTTAAGTCCTGAAGAGCATGCTATCAAAACATGAATAATATATGAGTATTTTAAATTCAGTCATCAAGGCATTTGTAGGTGACAAGGCTAAGAAGGATGTTAAGGAACTACAACCTCGTTTAGAGGAGATAAAATCCTTTGAGGCAGCGGTTGAAAGCTTGGACCATAATGCACTTAGGCAAAAAACAAAAGAGTTCAAACTAACAATATCAAAAGCATCTGAAGAACTTCAGAAGCAGATTGACATATTGAAAGAAGAAGTAAAATCCTCTCTGGATATTGACAGAAATGAGGAAATATATGCGGAAATTGATAAACTTGAAGACGAGGTCTATAAAATTACCGAAATCACTTTAAACGAGATTCTTCCTGAAGCCTTTGCGGTAATTAAAGAAACCACAAAGCGATTTGTAAATAATGAAACTATTACTGTTGAAGCCTCAGAATTTGACAGATTGCTATCTGGCTCCAAAGAATATGTAAGTCTGGAGGGTGATAATGCCCTATGGCTAAACGCATGGGATGCCGCAGGAAAGGAAGTCACCTGGGATATGGTACACTATGACGTACAGTTAATCGGAGGGATTGCTTTGCATCAGGGTAAAATTGCAGAAATGCAGACCGGTGAAGGTAAAACACTTGTTGCTACGCTGCCAATGTACCTGAATGCGCTAGCAGGAAAAGGGGCCCATTTGGTTACTGTAAATGACTATCTGGCTAAAAGGGATAGTGCGTGGATGGCACCAATATTTGAATTTCATGGACTTTCCGTGGACTGTATAGACAAGCATCAACCTAATTCTGAAGGGAGAAGAGCAGCTTACAACGCAGATATTACCTATGGAACCAACAACGAATTTGGATTCGATTACCTTAGAGATAACATGGCCCATACACCTGGCGACCTTGTACAACGGCCACATCATTATGCCATTGTAGATGAGGTCGATTCTGTGCTGGTTGATGATGCCCGTACTCCGTTAATCATCTCCGGGCCTGTGCCGGAAGGAGATCGTCATGAATTTAATGAATTGAAGCCCAAAGTTTCAGACATTGTTCAAAAACAACGTCAGTACCTTACTGGAGTTCTGGCAGAATCCAAAAAAGAAATCTCCGCTGGAAATACCAAAGAAGGTGGTTTTCAATTGCTTAGGGTCCACAGAGGCTTACCCAAGAATAAAGCCCTTATTAAATTTCTAAGTGAAGAAGGCATAAAACAACTCCTTCAAAAAACTGAGAATTTTTATATGCAGGATAACAATCGGGAAATGCCTCAGGTAGATGCGGAATTATTATTCGTTATCGACGAAAAGAACAACCAGATTGAACTTACAGATAAAGGCATTGAATATATTTCGGGAGATCACCAAAAAGATTTTTTTGTAATGCCGGATATTGGAAGTGAAATTGCTAAAATTGAAAATCAAAATCTGGAAATCGAAAAGGAAGCATCAGAAAAAGAGGAATTATTCAAAGATTTTGCAATAAAAAGCGAACGTATCCACACTATGAGCCAGCTGTTAAAGGCATATACGCTCTTCGAAAAAGACGTGGAGTATGTAGTTATTGAGAATAAGGTGATGATAGTTGATGAACAGACCGGGCGTATTATGGACGGGCGCAGGTATTCAGACGGATTACACCAGGCTATTGAAGCCAAAGAGAATGTAAAAATCGAAGCAATGACACAGACTTTTGCTACGGTTACTTTACAGAATTATTTCAGAATGTACAAAAAGCTTTCAGGTATGACCGGTACCGCCGTAACGGAAGCAGGTGAATTATGGGAGATCTATAAATTGGATGTTATGGAGATCCCTACAAACAGACCTATTACGAGGGATGATAGAAACGATCTTATCTATAAGACCAAAAGAGAAAAATACAACGCCATTATTGACGAAGTTACCAAACTCTCGGAACAAAAAAGACCGGTGCTTATCGGTACCACCTCTGTGGAAATATCTGAATTACTATCACGAATGCTGGGTATACGAAAAATTCCACACAATGTTTTGAATGCGAAACTGCATAAAAAAGAAGCGGATATTGTAGCAGAAGCAGGTATTGCAGGTATCGTAACCATTGCAACAAACATGGCAGGACGAGGTACGGATATAAAATTATCTGAAGAAGTCAAAAAGGCAGGGGGCTTGGCTATCGTAGGTACGGAAAGACACGACTCCAGAAGGGTAGACAGGCAGTTGAGAGGTCGATCGGGCCGTCAGGGAGATCCTGGAAGTTCACAATTTTATGTCTCTTTGGAAGATAACTTAATGCGGCTTTTTGGTTCAGACAGGGTTGCAAAAATGATGGATAGAATGGGTCTTGAAGAAGGAGAAGTGATCCAGCATTCTATGATGACCAAATCTATTGAACGGGCACAGAAAAAAGTAGAAGAGAATAACTTTGGTATTCGTAAACGACTTCTGGAGTATGATGACGTAATGAATGCCCAACGCGAAGTAGTTTATAAAAGAAGACGGCATGCTCTACAGGGTGAGCGACTTAAGGTAGATATTGCAAACATGGTATATGATACATGTGAAGTAATTGCTGATACTAACAAGGCCGCCAATGATTTCAAGAATTTCGAGTTTGAACTCATCAAGTATTTTTCCATTACCTCTCCGGTTACGGAAGAGGAATTCGCCAAACAGAGTTTTCTGGAGATCGCAAATACAACCTATGCTGCGGCCTATGATTATTACCAGAGTAAAATGGAGAGAAGTGCCGCCACGGCTTTCCCTGTAATTAAAAAGGTATACGAGGACAGTAGTAATAAATTTGAACGCATTGTAGTTCCTTTTACTGATGGTATTAAATCGCTTAATGTGGTTACCAATCTTAAAAATGCCTATGATACAAATGGTAAAGAATTGGTTACAGATTTTGAAAAGAATATAACGCTAGCCATTGTGGATGACGCATGGAAAACTCACTTAAGGAAAATGGACGAGTTGAAACAGTCTGTCCAGCTGGCCGTTCACGAGCAGAAAGATCCTTTGTTGATCTATAAATTTGAAGCTTTTGAACTTTTTAAAAGCATGATTGACAACGTAAACAAGGAAGTAGTTTCCTTTCTGTTCAAAGGGGAATTACCTTCAGCTGAAACCAATGAGATTCAGGAAGCCAGGAATGTACAAAGACCAAAAGAAAAACTACAGACTACTAAGGAGGAAATTCCGAATAATGATGAATTAGCTGCCCGGAACAGAGCAGTAGGGCAAAATCAAGGTGGTAGAGCCCCGATTACTGAAACCATTGTGAGGGAAAAACCTAAAATTGGCAGAAATGAAAGGGTCACCATAAAAAATGTAATGTCTGGCGAAAGCAAGACTGTCAAATTTAAACAGGCAGAGCCCCTAATAAACCGAGGGGAATGGGTATTGATTGAAGATTAACAATTAACTATTATCACTAAAAAGGCGTCCGTATATGGACGCCTTTTTAGTTTATACTGCTATATCTTTAAGTATTAACACCTTATTTTCCTTTTATATAAAATCTTCCAGACATAAATTCCTGACTTCCATTAGCATGCTAGCTACCTCTTCCCTAATGTAAAGGGGATACGATGTACTTACCGAAAAACGCTAACGATAGATAAAAATAGATGTCAGGCCATTCTGAATGCTAAAAAAGTCAGGAAAAACCCGATTGCAATTTTTCAACTATCGTTGGAGCCTTTATAACAATAAAATAAAACACTTTTTGGTATTGTAAATAATTAAATTACTATTTGTCCGAATAGCTGTTGAATATTTGGTAAAACATATCTAGCTTTACACTATTAAGGGAATTCGCTTCCCAAATTCGGTTGCGATTTCCTATATGTAGCATGGCTACATTAATGAATATAACTTAAGACCATGGAAGAAACAATCAAACATCAGCACAGACTACAGGATAAAATACGTCTGACCCTAAGGGTTAGCTATTTTGCATCTATTTTCTCATTGGTATTTGGCTTGATTTGTCTTGGTTTTCTGGATATTTATGCAATAGTTCCCCATATATTTATTGCTTTTGGGGCGTTGAGCGTAATCAATAACCTTGCCTATGCATCTCATAAAAACCTAACGCTTACCTATAACATTCTTTCTATACTAGGCTTAGCCTCGGCTACAGCCATCACCATATTAACCGGTGGCATAAACAGTCCGTTTATTTTTGTACTCGCCATTGTTGTATTTGCGGGATATGCTACAACACGCAATTATGGGAAAATCTATTTGTACATCACTGTTCTAATTATTGCTTTAATTTTTGTTCAGGGAATTTCCGATTTTTCGTTAACCCGGAATGTGGTTCCCGCTGAGAGTCAAAACCTATTTAGCTTTTTAAGCGTTTTGTTCTCAGTTTACCTCCTTGGTGGAGTTCTGGGTAAAAACTTGTTAAAAGCACACCACAACCTTTATAAAACCAAAATGGAAGTTGAAGAACGGATACATGAAAAGGACACACTGCTCAAAGAAGTGCACCACAGGGTTAAAAATAATCTGCAAACCGTTTCCAGCCTGTTAAGTCTTCAATCAAGAGGAATAAAGGACGAGAAAGTAAAAAATCTTATAAAAAGTAGTCAGAACAGAGTCATCTCCATGGCCATGGTTCATGAAATGCTTTATATGCGCGACGATCTCTCTAAAATAGATTATAAATCCTATGTTGAAGAATTAAGTGAATACCTGGTGAAATCTGTAAAAGGGGCCGATAGTAACGTTAATGTAAATCTAAATATTCCTCAAATAGAATTAGGCATAGATACCGCTATTCCACTTGGCCTCCTTATTAACGAAGCACTTACAAATGCTCTTAAATATGGAATAAAAGGCAATGACCAGGGGGAAATTCATATTGAGTTAAAGAAAAT
>CBDTVZ010000135.1:0-5860 GCA_965363995.1 uncultured Eudoraea sp. | reverse complement strand
TAGTGGAAAATTGTATCTTGCGGGCTTCAAAAGAAGATCTATGAAAGAAAAAGGAGTAATACTCTTTATTGCGGTATTGACTATTTTATCCTCTTGTAATAATGATGATGAGGTAAATGCTGTAGCTGCACCGCCAAGGTCCATGGCTGAGGTTGAGGCTGAAAATGATGCAACAATTATAGAATACTTACAAACGCATTATTATAACTATGAAGAATTTGAGAATCCGGCTCCGGATTTTAATTATGAGATAGTTTTGGATACTATTGCCGGTCTAACCGAAGATAAAATTCCTCTGATAGATCAGGTCTCTAGTATGACTATTCCAGTTTCCTCCGAAACATTTTTTTTGGATGAGGATGAAACCGTGGATAATACTCTGTATTATGTAGCAGCACGCGTTGGAACAGGTGGGAGTCCAACGGTATCAGATTCAACCCTTGTTAAATTTCAAGGTCAATCACTTTCCGGTGAAATTTTTGACAGTAATACTACATATACCTGGCAATACATGCCATTTTTCCTTAGGGGATACGCTGCCGGAATTTCGAATTTTAATGTAGGTGGAGATATTATTTCTAATCCCGATGGCACAACGGAAATTACCGGTAGTGGTATTGGATTGATGTTTCTTCCTTCCGGATTGGCATATTTTAATAACCCGCCACAAGGCAGTGGAATCGCCCCTTACGAGGTACTTGTTTTTCAGGTAAATACAGGTTTATATATTGAAAATACGGATTATGACAATGATGGAGTACCTTCCATGATTGAGGATTTGAATAGCAATGGAAATCTTTCTGATGACAATACCGATGAAAGTCAGGAACTGTCATCAGGATTAGGGTTTGTGCCTAATCATTTAGATGTTGATGACGATCAGGATGGGATACTTACCAGAGATGAAATTGTTATAGACAGTCAAGGAATTATTTCATTTCCTGACTCTGATGGAGACGGGATCCCTGATTATCTGGATGCAGATAGTTAATTGGAAAAATTATTTCATAAAAAAGCCCACAAATCTGTGGGCTTTTTTATATATATGTTTAGAATCAGAATTTAAAAGATAAACTAAAAATAACCTGATCAGCTCTTGTATCTACCCTACTTTCCGGTAAAGAGGTAATATTTGTGTTAACAAAAGTGGCTATATTTTCACCAAAACCCGTTTCATACCTTATCTCCAGTCCAATTCTTCCCAAATTAACTCCTGCTCCAACATTCAATCCCACAGTAAAATCGTTTTCTATATTATCTATGGAGATATCGCTGAACTTTGAATTTAATAAGTATTGAAAAGAAGGGCCAATAAAAATATTTAAAGGGCCAATTATCCTCCAACCTCCTAAAATAGGTACATCCAATTTGTCTATTTTAAGGTCACCATCGCTATATCCCGATTTTGTGTGGGTATAAACCAATTCAGGACGCAGATAAAATTTATCTCCCATTTTTCCATACAATCCAATGTGATAACCGACATTTGCATCCGGATTTTGCAGCGCTTCCCCAATAGCTTCTAGATATTCTCCGTTGGAACTATAGTTTAGTCCGGCTTTAATACCAAAACCAGGTTTTTTTTGAGCATAAGTTGACAAACAACCTATAGAAAATAGGATAATTACAAGCGTATTTTTCATAATGTTCGTGTTTTATTGGCATTGTGGTATCAAATAGAGCACCACTAGTTTTTATGCCTTTCTTTTTAGTACCCCTAAAACGGCCTTTTCTATGGCTTTATTATCCAAACCATATTTTTCCATTAATTGATCGGGTGTTCCGCTTTCGCCAAAGGTATCCTGAGTGGCAATAAACTCTTGAGGTACAGGATAATTGGTAGTTAAAGTCCTTGCCACACTTTCTCCAAGTCCACCCAGATAATTATGCTCTTCTGCAGTTACTACAGCACCAGTCTTTTGTGCTGATTTAATTATGGCTTCCTCATCTAAGGGCTTAATAGTATGTATATTAATTACCTCAGCTGAAATACCCTTACTTT
Source organism: uncultured Eudoraea sp. (assembly GCA_965363995.1). Lineage (GTDB taxonomy): Bacteria > Bacteroidota > Bacteroidia > Flavobacteriales > Flavobacteriaceae > Eudoraea. The sequence continues at coordinate 3,858 of CBDTVZ010000135.1, read as the reverse complement.
CCAGGTTTTCAGCAGCAATTAGAGATTGCCAGACTAAGTGTCCTGTGGCTATTATGGTAACATCAGTACCTTCATTTAGAAGTAGTGCTTTTCCTATCTCAAAATTCTGATCTGGAGGAGTAAAATTAGCTACGGCAGGCCTTCCAAATCTTAAATATACTGGCCCCTCATGTTCTGCAATGGCTATCGTAGCTGCTTTTGTCTGATTAAAATCACAGGGATTAATGACCGTCATCCCGGGTAACATTTTCATTAACCCAATATCTTCCAGAATCTGGTGTGTTGCTCCATCTTCACCAAGGGTTATCCCCGCATGTGAAGCACATATTTTTACGTTCTTACCGGAATAAGCTATAGACTGTCTGATTTGATCATATACTCTGCCCGTAGAAAAGTTCGCAAAAGTACCTGTGAAAGGGATATATCCCCCAATGGTAAGTCCGGCTGCAATACCCATCATATTCGCCTCTGCGATTCCAACCTGAAAAAAACGTTCAGGATTTTCATTAATGAATTCCTGAATTTTAAGAGAACCTACCAAATCAGCACAAAGAGCTACTACTTTTGGATTTGTACGACCTAGTTCGGTCATACCAGCTCCGTAACCACTTCTTGTGTCCTTTTTTCCTTGATCTATATACTTTTTCATTAATTCTATTTTTCGTATTCAGGATTAATAGTCCCCGAGTGTTTCCGGATTCTGACTTAATGCAATTTCTAATTGTTCATCATTGGGTGCTTTACCATGCCATGCATGTGTATGCATCATAAAATCTACTCCATTACCCATTACAGTATCCATGATTACACAAACCGGTTTACCTTTACCCGTTCTTTGCTTCGCTTCTTTAAGCCCTTGGATAACTTCCTCCAGGTCATTCCCATTCTTAATTTCCATAGTATCCCATCCAAAAGCTTCAAACTTTTTATTTAAGTCACCCATAGGTAGTACATCAGTGGTGGCACCATCAATTTGTTGACCATTATGATCAATGGTGGCTATTAAGTTATCAACCTTATTTCCCGCAGCATACATAATCGCTTCCCAGTTCTGGCCTTCTTGCAATTCGCCGTCTCCATGCAGACTATATATCAGGTGTTCATCCTTATTTAATTTTTTTGCCAATGCTGCCCCAATAGCAACAGACATACCCTGTCCTAAAGAGCCGGAAGCAATACGCACTCCTGGCAGCCCTTCATGTGTGGCAGGATGACCTTGCAGGCGAGAGTTCAATAATCTAAATGTTTGTAATTCTTCAATCGGGAAGTAACCACGCCTGGCCAGTACACTGTAAAAAAGTGGAGAAATATGGCCGTTGGATAAAAAGAACAGATCTTCATCACGTCCATTCATATCAAAACCTTCTTTTAAGTCCATGATTTCATTGTACAAGGCTACCATAAATTCTGTACATCCCAAAGAGCCTCCCGGGTGGCCGGAATTTACTTTATGCACCATACGTACAATGTCTCGGCGAACTTGTGAAACGAGGTCCTGCAATTCCTTTATTTCTGACATTTTATCTCTGATTTATCAGCATCAAATGTAGTGGCAAACTTTTGCTTCCGCAAGAGTAGTTATAATATTTTATTAACGTTAATACCCTTTGCAGAACTTTATTTTTTTGTTAAGTATTTTATGCAAGTCAGTTGAGTATATTTGCCTTTGAATTCTTGCTTTGAAGTTTAAATTAGAACATACAGATTCTGGAACACAGGCCCGCGCGGCAGAAATAATAACAGACCACGGTGTAATTAAGACTCCAATATTTATGCCAGTGGGAACGGCAGGGTCCGTAAAAGGTGTACATCAGAGAGAACTTCGAGATGAAATTGATCCCGATATTATTTTAGGTAATACCTACCATTTATTTTTAAGGCCAAAAATTTCGATTTTAGAACAGGCAGGCGGGATTCATAAGTTTATGGGTTGGGATAGAAATATTCTTACTGACAGTGGGGGTTACCAGGTATACTCCCTGTCTGCCAACAGGAAAATAAAGGAAGAAGGGGTAAAGTTCAAATCTCATATTGATGGCTCTTTGCATATGTTCACTCCTGAAAATGTTATGGAAATCCAAAGGTCAATTGGCGCGGATATTATTATGGCCTTTGACGAGTGTACACCATATCCATGTGATTACGATTATGCAAAAAAATCTATGAACATGACCCACAGATGGTTAGACAGGTGCATAAAACATTTGGATAAGATTCCAAATAAATATGGCTACTCACAGTCGTTCTTTCCAATTGTACAGGGATCTACTTATAAGGACCTGCGGATTCAATCTGCGGAGTATATTGCAAATGCCGGGGCAGAAGGCAATGCCATAGGGGGTCTATCTGTTGGAGAACCGGCGGAGGAAATGTACGCTATGACCGAAGTAGTTTGTAATATTCTACCTAAGGATAAACCGCGATACCTAATGGGTGTGGGAACGCCAATTAATATTTTAGAGAATATTGCGTTAGGAATAGATATGTTTGATTGCGTTATGCCTACAAGAAATGCAAGGAATGGCATGTTATTTACCGCACATGGGACTATTAATATAAAAAATAAAAAATGGGAAAATGATTTTTCCATAATTGATGAAGAGGGAACTACCTTTGTTGATAAAGAATATACTAAGGCATATTTACGTCATTTATTTGCGGCGAATGAATATTTGGGGAAACAAATTGCCACTATTCACAACCTTGGTTTTTATATGCGATTAGTTAGGGAGGCCAGAAAACATATTTTGAAAGGATCTTTTTCAAACTGGAAAGATCAGATGGTTCAGCAGATGGATAAGAGGTTATAAGCATGACAATTATAGACAAATACATACTAAAACAGTATCTGACCACTTTTGGAACGATGTTGTTGCTGTTTGTGCCTATTGGCATCATGCTTAATCTGGCCGAGCAGATAGGGAAGATGATCGACAATGAAGCTCCTCTGAATGAAATACTTATTTACTATCTCAACTTTACGATATACATTGGTAGTTTGTTGTTTCCGATTTTTTTGTTTTTATCTATTATTTTCTTTACATCCAAATTGGCCAATAATACTGAAATAGTGGCCATTTTAAGTTCTGGTGTTTCGTATAACCGCTTTTTGAGACCCTACTGGATAGGGGCAAGTATAATTGCAGTGATGATGTTTTTTATGGGAATGTTCATAGTACCTAATGCGAGCAAGAGGTACAATGAGTTTAAGTTTGAATATTTAAAAAGAGGTAATAAAGATCGGGTAACCAGTAATATTTTTAACCAAATGAATGAGAATGATTTTATTTATGTCAGTAGTTTTGATCCCGCAAGAAGGATAGGTTATAATTTTACTTTTGAACACTTTAATGATCAAAATCAACTGGATTATAAGATATCTGCAAGTAATATTCGTTGGGTACCAAAAGACAGCTTATATAGATTAACGTCATATACCAAGCGGAAGATAAGGGCAAATACTGAGATCATTGAGAAAAAAAGAAGACTGGATACTTTATTTATATTTAATATTGAAGACTTAACCCCGGTTTCCTATGTAGCCGAGACCAAAAATTTATTTGAACTTGATGAATTTATCGAGGTTCAGAAGAATAAAGGAGCATCAAATATAAATACTTACATATTAGTAAAATACAGACGGTGGGCACTACCAATTACCGCATTTATTCTTACCGTTATTGGGGTGGCTGTTTCTTCGGTGAAACGCCGCGGTGGGATGGGTGTAAACCTTGCCTTTGGAATTGGGGTTGCCTTTATTTATATATTTTTTGATAAAGTTTTTGGTACTCTGGCTGAGCAATCTGGCTTTTCTCCTTTACTGGCCGTAATAATACCTAATCTGGTATTTGGTATTTT
>CBDTVZ010000134.1:0-5867 GCA_965363995.1 uncultured Eudoraea sp. | reverse complement strand
ACTGGAAATACCTTTTCCCCTTAATCTTAGAATCTTGCCCGACTGAATCCCGGATTCTAATTTAATGCGAACATGACCGGTTACAGTATCAATCTCCTTAGTGGTGCCTAAAATGGCATCCGAAAGACTTATGTATAAATCATAATGCAAATTATCACCTTCTCTTTTTAAGGATCCATGTTCGATTGTCTCTATTGCCACCAGCAAATCGCCTGCTATTCCATTACCAGGAGCTTCGTTACCCTTACCGGATACTTTTAACTGCATGCCTTGCTCTACACCCGGTGGTATTTTTATTGAAACTGTCTCCTCAACTATTTTCAAGCCCTGAGCGTCAGCATCACTTGGTCTATTATCTATTATTTGCCCACTTCCGCCGCAACTGCTGCAAGTAGCCGCCGTTTGCATCCTACCCAGAATTGTATTGGTTATTTTTGTAACCTGCCCTGCGCCATTGCAAGTAGTACAAGTTTTATAGGTCACGCCATCAGCCTGCTTTTTGCGCTTCACTTTAACCTTTTTCTCTACGCCATGAGCAATCTCTTCAAGGGTTAAACTAACACGAATTCTCAAATTGCTGCCTTTCATTCTGCGTTGACCACCGCTAAATCCTCCAAATCCACCGCCAAATGCACTGCCGAAAATATCGCCAAATTGGCTAAAGATATCCTCCATATTCATACCTCCACCGCCAAAACCGCCACCTTCAAATGCAGCATGCCCATATTGATCATATCTGGCTTTCTTATCAGGATCACTCAGAACTTCGTAAGCCTCTGCTGCCTTTTTAAACAATTCTTCTGCTTCGGCATCTCCCTGGTTTTTATCAGGGTGAAATTCTATCGCTTTTTTGCGATATGCTTTTTTAATCTCAGCTGCTGTAGCATTTTTGGAAATACCTAATATTTCGTAGAAATCCTGCTTCATAAGTCTTTTGTAAATTTAATTTCCTACAACCACTTTTGGATGTCGGATTATTTTATCTCCAAGTTTAAATCCCTTCTCAACAACATCTATGATTTTACCTTTTAACTTTTTGTGAGGGGCCGGAATCTGAGTAATTGCATCGTGTACTTCGGCGTCAAAAGTATCACCTTCTTTGGTTGTTATCTCCTGTAAACCTTTAGATTTAAGCGTTTCTTTAAATTTGTTGCTAATAAGATCCACCCCTTTAAACAATTCTTTATCCGTAGACTTAGAAATCTCCTTTAGAGCACGATCAAAATCATCCATGATAGGTAACAAGGCTACAATAACCTCCTGGCCGGCAGTTTTAAAAAGGTCCATACGTTCTTTAGTAGTACGCTTTTTGTAATTTTCAAACTCCGCAAAAAGTCTTAAAAACTTATCTTTTTCTTTATTCAAATCCTCCTGTAATTGTTCTTCAGTGGATCTTATTTCCCCTTGGCGCCTATTTAGATCCGATTCCAAATCCTGCCCATCCAGTATTTCCTGTTCTTCGGGTATCATTTCATTTATCTCTTCTGACTTATCCTTTTTATTCATTTAATATAGCTTTATATAAACCTCAAATTAGGATGGCAAAAGTACTGCCAATTCTTGAAAAATGTCAAAATGTCACAAAAAAAACACCCTAAACGAAGGATGTTCAAAAGGCAGCTACCTGGTTCTTTGTTAAAATCTATACATATTCTTTTGCCAATACATCATCCGGATTATCCTCATTAATTTCCTCTAAGTATATATTTTCCAGTGCTCTGCAAATATTATTAAACCTAAAATTAAAACCTTTTTTTTCTATTTTTATACTGCTAACACGCTGACTAACAAATAACAGATAAGACATCTCACCCAGGATAAGTCTCAATGCAATTTGAGGTATATTGGGCAAAAACAAGGGTCTTTTAAGGACCTTGGCCAATTCTTTAACCATTTTTGTGTTGGTAACAGGGTTTGGTGCAACGCCATTATAAATACCAGACAATCTATTTTCGGCTACAAATAAGAACATATGGGCTAGATCATTCACATGGATCCACGATTGCCATTGTCTACCCGAACCAAACGAAGCCCCTAAATATCTTCTTACCGCACTGGCTAAATTTGGCAAGGCTCCTCCGTCCGATGACAGAACGAGACCTATCCGTATTTTGGTAACTGAACATTTAAGGACTTGAAATTTATCGATTTCCTTTTCCCAAATCTCTGTTACATCACCTAAAAAACTTCTATCTACGCTCGTTTCTTCTTCAGTATAAAAATGAGGTAAGGAATTTGGATAGATACCTATGGCAGATGCCGAAATAAACGATATGCTTTCTTCCAGTTTCAGATTTTTCAGAGCAATATAAAGTGTCTTTAAGCTATCTACTCTGCTTGATAGAATTTCTTTTTTATACGATTTTGTCCATCTTTTGGCTATAGTAGCCCCTGCCAGATTGATTATTGCTGTAACTCCTTCAAAACAATTTACATCTATCTCATTTATCTTTGGATCCCAATAAAATCCGCGGTACTCTATTTCATTTTTAATTTTTGACTTATCAGTAGTAAGATAATTTACTGGAATCCCTTTTTCACGACATAAATCGGTTAGCGCGCTCCCTATTAGTCCAGTGGCTCCGGTGATTAAAACTTTCATCGCATAATTTTGGCTAAAGATATTGGTTTTTATACCCGTGGCAATCAGGTTTAATTTGGATTTAACAGTATCGTTTATGATTTATTGCAAAAACTCCTTCACCCAGATACTTTAAGTGCTCTCAGCATTTCCCTTTTTCCGGGTGGTCCGGGTAACCTTTCAACAACAAAACCAACGGCTTGCATAGCTCTTCTCACACTTCCTTTAGCCGAATAGGTTACCAAAACTCCATTTTCTGTAAGAGCATTGTACATCTTATCAAAAATTATCTCTGTCCAAAGTTCTGGTTGTACTCTGGCTCCAAAGGCATCGAAATAAATAAGGTCGTAAAGATTACTGTCAGAAATTTCTTGAAAGTCCTTTTTTTGTTTGTTAAATGAAAAATACGGTGTAAGTCCTATCCTCTTTTCCCAGGAACTTCTATGCATTTCCAAAAAGACTTCTCTAAAAGCATCAGCTTTTAAAGTTTCGATGTAATCTAATTGCGATATTTCCTCTCTAGATATGGGATATGCCTCAATGCCGGTATAATCAACACTTTTGTTCTTCTTTTCGGCTTCAATCAAAGTAATAAGAGCATTAAGACCTGTTCCAAAACCAATCTCCAAAATACTTATGGTCTCCTTGGTCAAATATGTAAAACCTTTATCAATGAAAACGTGGTAAGCCTCATTTACTGCCCCGTGTATGGAATGATATTGTTCGTTCCAATCCTGTATTTGGATGGTTTTAGAACCATCGCCCGTTGTAATTATCTTTCTTATCAACTTATTGCCCTATTAGCACCCCATTTGCCTCAAACTCAAAAGTTTTTTTAGGTTCTTTAATCTGAGAGATATCCTCCTGAGATTCACCAGCATCTTCAGCATAATGCTTTTGGTCATCAACACTCATGTTATCTACAAAAGCAATTCCATTTACTACAACTTCCCTGCCCTCGATATCCTTGGGCACAAAAAAGCCATAATCTTTAAACTTCACCATTACTTCTTCTTCGTTATTTAATTTCAGTCTCATCCAGCAACCTTTAGATTTACAGACATCAATAACTGTGGCTGAAAACTTTGTTTTCAGAGTATCTGCACTTGTAATTGATTGGAATTTATCTAGCATATCTACGCTCCCAATAGCTCCTTTTAAGTCAATTAACTTCCCAAATGAAGAATAATTCTTTTCATTTTGGACATTTTCACTTTCTTCAGATGGCTTTGGTTGATTCTTGCATCCCGCTAACAGTACTAAAAACACAAGTAAAATGTTAAAACTTTTCATTTTTAATAATATTTATGACCTATCTGCAAAACTGGTGATTTTTCCTCGAAAAAAGAAGTCATGAAAGGTGATAATTGTTTAATTTTATTCTTAGAAAAAGTGATTTCAATGGATACAGAAGTAAAAAACCTGATAGTCGAGAAGGCCGCAACATCAAAGATTAGTAAGGTGAATTTTGATCATCTTCCTTTCGGCGCATATTTCACAGATCATATGTTCGTCTGTGATTATAGGAATGGTGCATGGGAAACGCCCAAAATAATTCCTTATCAGCCCTTGCAAATGGAACCTTCCTCCAGGGTATTTCACTATGGTCAGGCAGTTTTTGAAGGAATGAAAGCCTACAAGGATGATCAAGGTGGTGTGTGGTTATTTAGACCGGATGAAAACTACAGGCGTATAAATAAATCAAGTGTCCGTCTTGCAATGCCTGAATTTCCTGAAGAATATTTTTTTGACGGTCTTAGAAAGCTCTTACAATTAGATGAGGAGTGGATTAAACCAGGGGCAGGTAATTCTTTATATATCCGTCCTTTTGTTATAGCCACCCAGGCAGGTATCATTGCTTCTCCCTCTGAAGAATATAAATTTATTATTATTTGCTCTCCTGCACAATCCTACTACGGAGGTGAGGTAAGAGTGAAGATTGCCGAAAAATATAGCAGGGCCGCAGATGGTGGATTTGGTTTTACCAAAGCTGCCGGTAACTATGCCGGACAATTTTATCCAACCAACCTGGCGAAGGAAGAAGGATTTCAACAAGTGGTTTGGACAGATGCCAGCACACATGAGTTCATTGAAGAGGCCGGTACAATGAATATCTTTATTCGACTAGATAACAAACTGATTACCTGTCCCACCGGCGATAGAATTTTGGATGGTATAACCAGAAAAAGCATCATTGAATTGGCAAAAGACCGGGGAATTGAAGTAGAAGTAAGACCTATAAAGGTGTCTGAGCTGGTTGACGGCATAAAAAATAATTCTCTAAAAGAAATGTTTGGTAGTGGAACAGCAGCGGTGATTAATCCAATATTGGGCTTTGGTTATAAAGAAGAACGCTTCGAATTACCAAAAATTGAAAATTCATATGCATCAATCCTAAAGCAACAACTATTGGATATACAATATAATAAGATTGAGGATAAGTTTGGATGGAGGTACAAGGTATAGCAATCCAATAAAACAAAAAGAAATGGGCACTAAAGTTTAGTGTCCATTTTATTTATCCAGAATAGCCTGAATATTTGGTTTAAAATATTTTGGCCCTTTAAGCACTTTACCATCCTCTCTATAAATTGGCTTACCATCTTTTCCTAATTTACTCATATTACTAAGCTGTATTTCTTCAAACACTTCTTCAATTTTATGTTGCATACCGTGTTCCAGAATAGTTCCACAAAGAATATAAAGCATATCCCCTAAAGCATCCGCTACCTCTGCCAAATCATTGTTTTGTGCTGCCTCCAGATATTCTTTATTTTCTTCGTCCATAAGGTTAAAGCGCAACTTGTTCTTTGCAGCACCCAGATCAGCTTTCATGGAATGGGATACTCCCAGCCCAAAAGATTTATGAAAAAGTTCAACAGAAGCAATTTTCTTTTTCATGGTTTTTTTGTTTTAGTTTTGCGTAAAAATAATGAATATGTTTAGCACAGGACAACTAATATTTGCGGTAGTTTTTATATTGTTATTCACATTGATCTTGATATTTTCTTATCGAAAAGACAAAAAACTTCATGCTAAAAATTACCGGGGGGTAAAGTGGGTGGGAATTGTGTTTATAATATTCATAATATTCTTATTTTTAATTAAGTACATCCTCAAAAATTAACATATTTACTAAGAACACCACAAAAATGTAGTTATTGACAACAATCTTGGCTTTTCATTCGTATAATACAAGAAAAGAAGTAATTTTGCGTTAACCAATTATATTATCATTCGAAAAAATGACCATTTTTTTAACAATTCTTTTTATTCTTATACTTTT
>CBDTVZ010000133.1:0-5882 GCA_965363995.1 uncultured Eudoraea sp. | reverse complement strand
CTACCTTATTAAAGTAAACATCTATTATCTGCTTATACATTGGTTTGCTTAAAGCTGCACTCATAAGGCATATATCTACCCCGTCATGTGTGGTTTCGGAAAGGAACGAACTATATACACCATCAATAAATACAATCTTATAAGTATCTATCTCATGAAGAAAATACCGCTTAACATCCTTGTATTCCAAGGCATTTATCTGTTTTGGAAAGATGCTGAAATCTATCTTTTGTAAACTGTTCAAAGAGGTGTATTTCCAGGCCTCCTGCTTTCTGTTAGGAAAACCTTTAAGTTCGAAGTTCTTAATTGCCTCCGAGCGTATATCATGAACCGGATGATCAACATCTACATTGTTCTCAAATGCCAGGAACGAAGAAACCAGTTTGTCCTTTAAATCCATCATTGTGTTTTCTGTTTATTGCCTTTATAAAAGAAATCGCTTTCAAATAATCAATTAATTCAACCGAATATTAAACAACCGATTCATTTTTTAACCAATCGTAGCCCTTATCTTCCAATTCCAATGCTAATTCTTTGGTGCCTGATTTTACAATTTTACCGTCATGTATAACATGTACAAAATCTGGAATAATATATTCCAGTAATCGCTGGTAATGAGTAATAATTATTATAGCGTTGTCTTTGCTCTTAAGTTTATTCACCCCATTGGCAACAATTCGCAAAGCATCAATATCCAGACCGGAATCTGTTTCATCTAAAATGGCGAGTTTTGGTTCTAACATAGCCAATTGAAAAATTTCATTTCGCTTTTTCTCGCCACCTGAAAATCCTTCATTTAAAGAGCGAGATAAAAACTTTCTGTCAATTTCCAGTAACTCAGATTTCTCACGAATAAGTTTCAACATTTGGTTGGCAGGCATATCTTCTAATCCGCGTGCTTTCCTGGACTCATTTATTGCCGTTCTTATAAAATTGGTTACGGAAACCCCCGGTATCTCAATGGGGTACTGAAACGAAAGAAAAATTCCTTTGTGCGCCCTTTCTTCAGGAGAAGTGCCTTCCAGATCTGCACCATCAAATTCAATACTCCCTTCTGTAATTTCAAATTCTTCCTTTCCGGCTATCACCGAAGCGAGGGTGCTTTTTCCTGAACCATTAGGGCCCATAATAGCATGTACTTCTCCTGCTTTTACGTCGAGGTTTATTCCGTTTAATATTTCATTCCCTTCTACACCTGCGTGTAGATTATTTACTTTTAACATATTCTATTTAGTTTAAATATTGAGGTGCTTTTGGCATTTTATCAAAGTCGTCCTGCTGATGTTGTAAATATACCTTAGCCTTCTTTTCCTGAGCAAAAGCTTCAAATTTTTTCATGCTCTCCCTGGTTTGCGCTACATCATAATTAAAAATTGGGATTCTCTTGTACTCCCTGTTTTCATAAAAATGATAAAGGTCCCCGGATAAAAGCAAAGGCCCGTGTTGCTTTAAATCAAGAAATAAAACCTGATGTCCTGGCGTATGGCCTGGCATATATTTTAAAACCACGGTTCCATCTCCAAACACATCATAATCTCCATTAATTTTTTTGATGTTTGTTAAGTCTTTTATGGCATCATACATCTCTGGATTATTTGCTTTCACTTCTTCGCCAGTTACAAAATCAAACTCCTCATTCTGAACAAGCCATGTTGAATTTTTAAATTTGTCAGCATGCCCGCTATGATCAAAATGGGTATGGGATAATGAAATGTATTGAAAATCGTCAGGGGTCATTCCAATTAATTTTAACTGACTTAAAACAGAATCCTTTCTGGAGACAGTAAAAGCACCATCTGGTGAGGTATATGGTTCAGGAAGTCCAACCAGAGATTCAGAAAGTCCGGCATCCCACATAAGGTTGCCTTTTGGGTGTTGAATTACATAAAATGCATCTGCAAATTCCTTACTTTGTCCTTTATAGGTCTCATCCTGAGCAAAAAGTCCTAATGTGTTTACGACAACGGTACCACCATCAAAGGCATAAAGCTTCACTTCAGCTTTAGAGATTTCTTCCTTACTTTCAGATATATTCGCTAGATTCTTATTTGTTTCTTTACAGGCAAATAAGACGACAACTACCAATAATGCTATATATTTTTTCATAGTAATTAACCTACTGAACCTTCAAGGCTGATTTCCAATAGCTTTTGGGCTTCAACGGCAAATTCCATGGGAAGTTTGTTGAGTACTTCCTTGCTAAAACCGTTTACAATTAGGGCAATGGCTTTTTCCGTTTCTATTCCTCTTTGATTGCAATAAAAAATCTGATCTTCTCCAATTTTACTGGTAGTGGCCTCATGTTCAATTTGTGCTGTTTTATTCTTCACTTCTATATATGGAAAAGTATGAGCCCCGCAGTCATTTCCCATCAGCAACGAGTCACATTGGGAAAAATTTCTGGCATTCTTGGCCCTGCTGTTCACCTGTACCAAACCTCTGTAACTATTTTGTGACTTCCCGGCGGAAATCCCTTTCGAAATAATCGTGCTTTTGGTGTTTTTCCCTAAATGGATCATTTTAGTTCCCGTATCGGCCTGCTGATAGTTATTTGTAACAGCGATAGAATAGAACTCACCTATAGAATTATCTCCTTTTAAAACACAGGATGGGTACTTCCATGTAATAGCTGATCCCGTTTCTACTTGCGTCCAGGAAATTTTGGCGTTTTTCTCGCACAACCCTCTTTTTGTTACAAAATTGTATACTCCCCCTTTACCTTCTTTATTACCGGGATACCAGTTTTGAACCGTAGAATATTTAATTTCTGCATTATCCAGAGCGATAAGTTCCACCACGGCAGCGTGCAATTGGTTTTCATCTCTCGATGGTGCAGTACAACCTTCCAGATAACTCACATAACTTCCCTCATCAGCAATAACCAGTGTGCGCTCAAATTGTCCGGTGCCAGCCTGATTTATTCTAAAATAAGTTGACAATTCCATAGGACATCTTACCCCTTTTGGGATGTAACAAAAAGATCCGTCTGAGAATACTGCAGAATTTAAGGCGGCATAGAAATTATCCTTTTGTGGTACTATGGTACCAAGGTGCTTTTTAACTAATTCCGGATGTTCTTTTATTGCTTCTGAGATAGAGCAAAAGATAATTCCTTTCTCTGCCAGTGTTTTTTTAAAAGTAGTGGCAACGGAAACTGAATCCATTACAATATCCACCGCTACCCCTGCAAGCTTTTTCTGTTCATCCAAAGAAATTCCCAGTTTTTTAAATGTATCCAATAATTCAGGATCAACTTCATCTAAACTTTCGTATTTCGGTTTTTTATTAGGTGCCGAATAGTATGAAATATTTTGAAAATCCGGTTTTTTATAGTGGATATTAGCCCATTCGGGTTCTATCATTTCTTTCCACGCCCGAAAAGCTTCAAGGCGCCATGAAGTCATCCATTCCGGTTCTTCCTTCTTTTTAGAAATACCGATAACAATGTCCTCATTTAAACCTTTAGGAAAAGTATCGGACTCAATATCAGTATAGAAACCATATTCATATTCTTTGGTTTCCAACTCTTTTTTTAATTCTTCTTCGGTATATGCCATAGGCTTTTAAACCCCTTAAAGGGATCCCATATTTTTATAATGAAAAACTCTCACCACAGCCACATGTGCGCTGTGCATTTGGATTATTAAAAACGAAGCCCTTACCATTAAGCCCTCCGGAATACTCCAGAGTTGTGCCCACCAGATAAAGAAAACTCTTTTTATCTACGATGATACGTACAGCATTGTCTTCAAAAACTTTATCAGCCTCATCAACTTTATTGTCAAATTTTAATTCATAAGACAACCCACTGCAACCACCACTTTTTACACCAACTCTAACAAAATCCCTTTCAGCGTCAAAACCTTCCTCGGTCATAAGTAAGGTAACCCACTGTTTCGCTGTTTCAGATACTTTAATCATATTATATCCTTATTTGGTCTTATTCTAAATAGTTTACAAATATAGGGTATAGTTAGGGTTTTATCATAATTACTAACATTATAATAACGTATAAAACTATAGAGGTTATCTATGGGCTTTTAGATAAACAGGTGTAATGGTTAATATAAAAAAGGTGAATTTAAAAGCCAGGTTTGCAAAGGGGGCCCTTAACTGAAGACATTTATTTGATTTTTATAATTATAACGTCTGAAAGCCCCTTATTTATTAGGTTTGGGAAATCATTGCTGGAACTTTCACCAACCAGAAGTATACTTTTATCAAGATTCTCAACAGCATCAAAACCATAATCCAAACTTGATCCTCCAAAAGAACCCTGCCAGATCAAATTGCCGTCTGGATCTGTTTTTATTAACCAAATGTCGTTTTCTCCTTGATTTTCTTCAGCATCACCATCACTACTTTTCGAATTTCCGGTAATAATAAATCCGCCGTCATATGTCGTACTTACACCCTGGGCCGCATCGAACTGCGAACCTCCAAAGGTCTTTTCCCATAACAGCTTACCATTATCATCTATTTTAATAAGCCACACATCAGATTCCCCATGATTCATCGAAATATCTATATCGGTGCTAAATGTGTTCCCGGTAACCACATAACCCCCATCATCAGTTTTAGCAATATCATAGGCGATTTCTATTCCGGAACCGCCAAAGGATCGTTCCCATAACAATTCACCCCTAGCTGTTAATTTAATTACCCAAAAGTCGTAGCTGCCCTTGGTATTGGAAATATCATAATCATCACTTTCTGAAAACCCAGCCATCACAAAACTGCCATCATCCGCTTCAATAACCGCATGGGCTCTATCATTGTTAGTGCCTCCGTAGTAACTCCTCCATTCCAAATTGCCATTGGCGTCTATTTTAGTTCCCCAAAATTCCCCTACACCATGTCTGGTTAGATAATTGCCCTTGTAATAAGTGCCGTCGTCAAGGGCGGCTGTAATATCCAAAAATCCTGCGAAGAAAAAACCTCCGTCAGCTGTTTGCAATAAATCATATGAATGATCATGACCGGAAAATCCAAAACTTTGTTCCCATTCAATAGCCCCTAATTTATCCAGTTTTAAAATCCAGTTATCATGGTATCCTTCGTTGTTACTTCCATCCCCATCATCACTCATGGCATAACCCGTAACGGCATAGCCGCCATCTAAGGTCTGGATTATTGACTGACCCCGGTCATCTTTACTGCCCCCATAAGTATTACTCCATGCTACATTTCCTTCCTCATCTAACTTCAAAACCCAATAGTCATTTACTGGCATAGACTTGCCTGCAAGATCTCCATCGGTACTTTTTGAATACCCGAGAATTGCATATCCGCCATCTTTCGTGTGAATTACTGATTGTGCCGTTTCTTCATCTGTACCACCGAAACTCTTCACCCAATCTATCTCACCTAAAAACACCGCTTGGTCATAGCCGTTATCCTGAACTACAGAATCATCATCTGAACATGAAAAGAAAAACAGCGCTATGGCTAATATAAAAATGTTTTTCGCGCCCATACTAATTTGACTTTTTAATAACAAAGAGACCGGAATTGATATCATTCACAATAATCTTTTCACTTTCAAAATATGGATATACACTCCATACGCCTTCAAAAGCAGCGGTGTTATCAGCCGGATATGTATCAAAAAAACCCTCTTCTACAATACTTTGTCCGTCTATTCCAGAAATATCAAGAATTCTGACCCCTGCAGTATAATTTGCGAGATATAAAGCATCTCCTTTAACATAACCGTTGTGATCAATTGCTGCAGTTTCACCTAAATATGTTGTGTGCAAGATTGGATTGTCGAGATCTGAAAGATCAAAGACCAGGGTACGTGAATCAAAACCAAGTTGGATCTCATCTAATTCATCTCCCAAAATAAAATAGCGTTGGTCTTCAGAAAACCACCCCTGATG
>CBDTVZ010000132.1:0-5933 GCA_965363995.1 uncultured Eudoraea sp. | reverse complement strand
GTCTATGATTTGTCCGTCTATCATAGTTAACTTTCTGTCTGCCATATCAGCTAATTCCTCATTATGAGTGACAATAACAAAAGTTTGCCCAAATTCATCACGCAATTGAAAAAAGAGTTGATGCAGTTTATCTGCACTTTCGGTATCCAGATTGCCACTTGGTTCATCGGCAAGTATTATACTTGGATTGTTTATCAAAGCCCTTGCAACTGCAACACGTTGTTGTTCACCGCCGGATAACTCATTAGGTCGGTGGTGCATGCGATTGGAAAGCCCAAGAAAATTTAACAGTTCGGTTGCTCTGGACTCCGCTTCTGTTTTTCCAGTTCTTTTAATAAATGCCGGAATGCAGACATTTTCTATGGCCGTAAATTCCGGTAATAACTGATGGAATTGAAAAATAAATCCAATATGATTATTTCTAAATGCAGCCAGTGCTTTATCTTTTAATGAAGTAATATCAATGCCATTAATTTCTAAGTCACTTTCCTTTTTGTTCGACTGGGCATCCAGTGTACCTAAAATTTGTAATAAGGTAGTTTTACCGGCACCTGAGGGCCCAACAATAGAAACTACTTCCCCAGCTTTTATGCTCAAATCTACTCCTTTCAAAACCTGAAGTTCACCGAAATATTTTTGGATATTAGTGGCCTTAATCATCAATAATTAATTTGGGCATGAAAGTAAACAATACCCATAACACTTCAAAATGTAATGGACCGGGAATCTGTTGGCAGTAGCGCAGAGAAACTATAGATGTTTTCATTTTATTAATAATACATTAATTTAGGATTTTTAAGGTAGAAACCGTTAAATTCGAATTTCTTTTAAATCAAGCCATTTATAATTTTTCATTATGACATTGTACCGCCACCTGGAAGAATATAATATAGAGATTACTAATGAAATAACGGAACGTTATTCCGGAATAATCCACGAAATTGGGGAGGAAGTTGGCCGTGAAGGATTAATTAAAACACCTGAACGAGCGGCAAAAGCAATGCTGTTTTTAACACAGGGATATAAACAGGATGCCGCCGCTATACTGAAGAGTGCGATGTTTAAAGAGTCTTATAACGAAATGGTAATTGTTAAGGATATTGAATTGTATTCTCTCTGTGAACATCATATGCTACCTTTTTTTGGGAAAGCTCATATTGCTTATATCCCAAACGGACAGATCGTAGGTTTGAGCAAATTACCAAGAATAGTAGATGTTTTTGCACGAAGGTTGCAGGTTCAGGAACGCTTAACAGAGCAGATTTTAGATTGTATAAATGACACTTTAAAGCCTCAGGGAGTTGCTGTTGTTATCGAAGCCGCACATATGTGTATGATGATGCGGGGTGTTCAAAAGCAGAATTCCGTTACTACAACATCAGGATTTCGGGGCTCTTTCGAAAAAGAAGAAACTCGTAATGAATTTTTAAAATTAATCAGTTCAAATCTGTCTTAATTTTTTCACATAAGCAGTTAAATATCTTAAATAGGACGCTTATTTATAATTTCTAAATGATTAAAAAGAAAAAATATCAACTCCTTTTATTAGGACTCCTTTTCGATGGTATTGGAATGCTTTCTTTTATGATGCCGGGAATTGGGGAATTCACAGATCTGATATGGGCGCCTATGGCAGGTTGGTTAATGACAAGAATGTACAAGGGAAATCCCGGGAAAATAGCGGGATTGATTGCTTTTATCGAAGAAATTGTGCCCGGTTTAGATGTAATTCCTTCTTTCACCCTAATGTGGCTATATACCTATGTTTTTAAGGCCGATAAGACCATAACTATTGAAGAAAGCTAAGCCGTATATTTCAATTTCCTGAAACCACCCATTTTAATTCATATTATAACTTTAACCGATATATCTTATAAAGGAATGCTTAATCCTATATTAATATTCCTTCCAATATTTGAAATATCGTCAATCTTAAGCCTGGATAAATGCGAAATATAATCTTTGTTCAAAATATTTAAGGCAGTTACCACCAATTCAACATCTTGTTTAAAAAGTTTTAGACTTGCTCCAAAACCAGCATTAAAAAGATTATAACCCTCAGTGGAAGTTTCAAAGGTGGCTACTTTATTTTGATCAAATATGGTGTTTAAAGTGACAAAGGCATAACTATGTTTTATCCTTTTTTGAGAATTATTAAATTCCAAACGAATGGTATTACTTAATTTATTTCCAGGTATTAACGGTAGGTAGTCATCACTGTACAGCTGCCCTATCACAGATTCGAAACTACTTTGCAGATGCAACCAGTCTAGCGGGTGTGGGTGAAAATGAAAACCCATTTCTCCACCGTATAAATTGGCATCCTGCTGTCTGTAATTGTACACCGGGTTATTATCTTCAAATTCTCCGTTGGGTTCAATAAAAATATAATCTCCTATATCATTGTAAAAACCATTTGCAAAGAATTCAAAATGTTGGTTGCTGTATTCCAGTGCAATATCTAATTGCAGATTTTTTTCATTATTTAGGTTGGGATTGCCTATTTCAAAGCGGTTAGTTCCTTCATGAATACCATTTGAAGTTAATTCAGCCAAATTAGGGGCTCTAAATCCACTTGCAAGATTAATTCGACCTATAAAATTCTTTAGAAAATCAATTCGATACCCCAGTGCTGCATTAAAGCTATTGAAATTCCGATCCAATTGTGCTATATATCCTTCTTCACCAGCAATGCCGGATTCCTCTCCCTTAATAGCCCGATTATCAAATCGGATACCAAGTTGGACATCGCTTTTTTCGAAGTGAATATGTGAGGTTGCCAAAAGGCCAATGTCACTGGTAATTGCATTAGGTATTAGGGCCTCCTCCCCAAAGTTCTTATTATTCTGGTTCATTCCTTGGAGACCTGCTATCGTTTGAAAGCGGCCAAAGCTTGGTAAATTATATTGGACATTATAGCTAAATGTAGAAAGGTTCATGTCCAGTGCTGGTTTTAAACCAGCCGGGTTTACCGAAGATATTTCTAAACCTTCCTCCTCCACAAACTCTTTTCGGCTATTAAAGATATAGCCTAGTATTATTCTCAGGCTTGAATTGTTAAAAAACAGATCACTTTTTGAACTTAGTATTTGGTTGTTTATTTCCTGATAAGGTGAAATAGGAGTTCGTCCTAATTCCTGTATTCCAATCTCTTCAGGAATACCTATATTTAAGCTATTTAAATTATAACGCAATTCTGTTTTAAATTTTCCGAATTGATATCCCACGGCTGTTTTAACATCAAATTCATTAAAACGGGAGTTAGTTACCCTTAAATTTTCCCCGTTTTTATAATCGGCTTGAGAATTATATGCGCCGCGTACCAGAAATTTGAATTTGTCTCCAGAGGTTTTGAAGCCTGCATTGGCATAGATACCATGTGTATTGGTAAAATAGTTTAAATTTATATCACCCCCGGATGAATTCATATATGCAAATGGTTCGGGATTTAAATAAATTACCCCGCCTAAGGCATCCGAGCCGTAAAGAAGAGAGGCAGGACCCTTAATGACTTCCACACTTTCTATGCCTGCCGCACTCACTCCAAGACCGTGTTCATCACCAAATTGTTGGTTCTCCAGTCGTATACTTTGAGCATATACCAAAACCCTGTTAGAGCTTAAACCTCTGATCACCGGCTTTCCAATCCCTACACCTGTAGAAACACTTTCCACACCCGGGATGTTCGTGATCCCATCAGAAAGCGTTATGGCCCCCATTTTTCTCAATGATTCAACTGCAGCCTGTTCTACCTTCATTACGTTTTCACGTTGTAATTTATGGAATGGAGTAGATACAATTACCTCTTCCATTTCTATGGCACTTGGCGAGAGAACAATATTCAAAGTAATTGTGCCCTCAGTAAGTGTTATGGTTGAAGAATATGTTTGGTATCCCATAAAGGAAGCAACAATTTTGTATGTGCCCACCGGAAGACTATTCAGAACAAATTCTCCATTGCTACCGGTTACTGTGCCTTTTTCCAATTGTGGCATATATACGGAAACCTGATCTAATGAGCTATTCGTATCTTCAGATGAAATAGAGCCTGTAACGGCACACTGTGCATTACTATTAAAATAAAATAATATAAAAAGTATGGAAAATAAAGCTTTCATAACCTGTTTTTAAATTGAAAAAAATCTACAATTAGAGTTATGAAAATAAAGGTGGAGCCCTTAGAGAAAAGAGTGGAGTATCTGATTTCGGTGTAAAGAAATAAGTTTGTGAGAAGTCATTTCTTATTAAAACAGTGGCTACTAATTGTATTTTAAAAAGAGGTATATAATAGTGATGAGAAAAATTAAATTTATTAAAATCACAATCCAATTCTTTAGGATGAATATGGGACTCAAAAGTGTTGTCACAGTTAATGACCAAATGATGAGACGCGTGTAACAGTTGAATAACCGAAGGAAGCGCCAAAAATACTATTAGCACTATTGAAATTATGGAAAAGGATATTTCTTTTTTTTGATTCACCGCTATACAAAGAAATCAAATAAAGTGATCAAGACAAGTTAAGGAAAGATTAATTTACTTAATAAGAAAACCTAATCCCAGTCTATTCAACATTTTTTTTTCAAAGTTCCAGAAAAATTTAAACTGTCCAAAAAGCCAGCCGAACAGGACCAAAAGAATTTGGTAGAATGGGAAGATCAACATTATTCTCAAAGTCCAGTATACCCAACCACTCCACCAAGTTTCGGGAAAATTGCCTCTTTCTAGACCAACCCAGCCAAGAAATGGTTTTGCAATATATACTGCTGCAGAACCTGTTATTGAGAATACAATAAGAATTATGATGAGTTGAAAACTGGATTCTATACCCCAGCGTTTTTTAAGTTTATCCATAAAACAAAATCGGGGTAAATATATTCAATTTATTCGTGGTACAAACGGTCCGAGGCGTTGATTGTATTTGCGTTGAAAATAAATGAAATAATTGTAAAGTTGATAGTTCACATCATAACCATAATCAATATTGGGGTTATAGTCGATCCTCCACTCATATAAACTAGCATCAAACCTTAAAGGTTCCATAACGCGTTGATTCCAGTTTATAACATAAATTTGATTTCTGTTTTCCATAAATTCTTGAGTATAATATCCCCATGGCTTTGCAATACTTTGGAGCCATGTATTAAAACCGATTTCGATAATTATTATTTCATATTCCAGTCCCTCGTTCTTAATGGTAACGGTATCTCTCGTATTTTGATTAAATACTTCTTTTTCTTCTTTTGAAATATCGACAACTGCCTTAGAACCCGAACATTGCATAATTAATATTGACAAAAGCAACACGGAAAAACTTCTGATTAAAATTTTAAGTTTCATAGAAATTTATTTGAAACAATAAAATACAAAAAAAACCATTTGCTAAAACAAATGGTTTTGTTAATTAATAATCTAAAAATTCAAATTTACTTTCCAAAAAGGCCACCTAATAAACCTCCTATTCCACCTTTCTTTTTAGAGCCACCCATAACCATCCCTGCAACATCGTCAAGAATACTGCCATCGCCATCTGCATCCAACAGTGAGGTAAGAAGACTTTGGTTTTCAGCCGGCTGTCCACCCAGCATACCACCTAACAGATTATTCATTCCACTCGCATCGCTAACCTTATTTTCAGTCGTTTGTTTTGCTAAAACACCCATAACAAGGGGAGCTGCAATTTTTAAAATATTAGCTACAGACCCTGCATCCATACCGGATCGCTGGCTTAATGCATTTTCTACATTTGCCTGCTTGCCACCAAAAACATGCCCTAAAATGCCTGCTCCATCATCCATAACGGATTGATTCACACCACCTCCAAATAGGCCCCCCAGATCATCAAGGATACTTCCATCATGTTTAGAAGATAAAGCACTCATCAACCCCTGTGCGCCATCGGGAGTGGATACATTTTTTTTCATTGCCCCTAA
>CBDTVZ010000131.1:0-5954 GCA_965363995.1 uncultured Eudoraea sp. | reverse complement strand
AGCCACAATGTTAGCAAAAGTAGATTTGGAAATCGACCTGACTTTTAGTTTGGCCAATTTGTACTTAAAAGAATATTTGATAAAAAAATGTGGCCATTGGGACAAAGAATGAGCGGTTTCGTCACTTTCCATTTCGTTAAGAGATAAATAATACCTAGAATAGATTACCATTAAAAGAATACTTCTGATTTGGACTAATTCACTATTTGCAGAATGTGTTTGAGTTTGTATTGTGAATGTGGTGCATAGCTAAAATTGACTTAAATTCTAAATTATTTTTGAATGAACCACTTAGTTCTCAATTATATAAACTTTTTTGTAAAAACCTTTTATACTTTACAAGCTAACGAAGTTCCGGTTGAGAGTTATTTCAATTATGATGGACTTACCGAATTGGTAACTTTGCTTTTGCTTTTTTGTATTACATTGATTGTTGTGGTTACTCCTCTGTTCTTAATATTTTGCTGGATTTACTATTCTAAGCAATATGTGAGAAAATTCAGGAACAAGAAAGATTTATCTGGGTCTTTAACCAATAATGGGCTTACTTTTAGTGATGGATTAATAAAATCCCATAAAGTTGAGTATAGTCAAATATATAGCAGAATGTTTGGGTTTGGATTGAGTATTATAGCCTATGGAATTTCCAGCAATGTCTATATGCTCTTTACGTTTAGTGAATTCAAGGATGCTTTGATTAATTATTTCAGTTTTCCATTTAGAGTTTTCAGAAGCTTAAAGATCTTGGAAAAAATTCCTACTAACAGTATACCACTTACAGAGGTATGGAGTGCAATGCTTATTATTGTTGGCATATCTGCAGCCGTATTTATTATTGGGTATTTTATTGGTAGACTAATTGTAGCCACGCGATTAGGTGAGGAACCGCAGGTAGTTTAGTATTTTTCCATTCAATTGAAGGGCTCCTTAGCATCATTTTATTTTTCCCATTCTTCAATTTAATTGATTTCACTTTAACTACTAAAGTATTATTTATTCCTAATGACTTAAATCATTTTAAACCATTAGTATTCAGGGGATATTTGTATTTATATGTCTATAGGTAATATCTGTCTCAACCGTTCATAAATGCAAGTGCTTACCAGCACCATAAGAGCGTACATATTTTTTTGAGGTCAGAACATTGCCATTGTTTAACAGATCACTATTATGAAAAAACAGGAAAGTTTTTCATTACCTCTTATATATGATTCGCAAATTCCATTGGCCTTTTTGGGAAATAAAAAAACCTCAAACGGCGAAGGAGTCATTTTAGCCGCAGACATTGGGGCAACAAAAACGAACCTGGCAATTTTTGAATTCAAGAATAGACAAATTATATTATTAAGTGAGAAATCGTTTCGTACAAAGGATTACAATTCTTTTATTGAAATGGTTCTTTCCTTTCATAGGAATAAATTGCCTGTCATAGATGGGATATCCTTGGGTGTAGCCGGCCCCGTAATTAATGGCAAAGTAAAGGGGACAAATTTTCCTTGGGAAATAGATAGTGAAGAAATTGGAAGGGAACTGCGGGTTCAATCCGTTTCGCTCATTAATGATATGGAGGCCAATGCTTACGGCTTGGCGGTACTCCAAAATAAGGATTTTGAAATTCTAAAAGAAGGATCTCAAATGTCAGGAAATGCGGTTATTATTTCCCCGGGAACTGGACTTGGAGAGGCAGGATTATATTGGGATGGTTCACGGTATCATCCATTTGCTACTGAGGGGGGACATTGCGATTTTAGTCCGCGTAGTAATTTGGATTGGGAATTATGGCAATACCTGCATAAAAAATATGGACATGTGAGCTGGGAAAGAGTGGTATCCGGACCAGGTATTTATAATATCTATCAATTTTTAAGAGAGTTTAGAGGAAAACCGGAGCCCAAATGGCTTCAAGATAAAATTCAAAAAGATGACGCGGCAGCTGTAATTACTACTTGCGCTCATGAAAAAGGCGATTCGATTTGTATAGAAACCCTGGATTTATTTACACGATTTTTAGCCATAGAATCAGCTCAATTTGCCTTAAAGACCAAGGCAACGGGGGGCATTTATATTGGTGGCGGTATTGTGCCGAAAATAATCAAGATGATGAACAGGGAAATTTTTAATGAAAACTTTGTACAGTCCGGCCGTATGAACTCCTTGCTTCGGCCTATGCCTGTAAAGGTAATTTTAAATGAAAAAACACCACTCCTGGGTGCGGTGTATTATGGAGCAACTCAATTAAGATGATTAGTCTATTCAATCAATTCTTCTTTCAAAGCGGATTTTTGTTATTGAATAAAATTTTCAAATTGCACAGGTTATTGTAAAGTTATTCAATAGGAATTAAACTTATAGCGGCTCCGCCTCCAGGTGCCAGTTGAAGAGTTAGAATAGCTGCGTTATCTACAACTTTTTCCTGAATCTCAATATCGCGTGGGTTATCATTCCAATGCGCATTTTCTCCATCGGTGTACATAATGGCCTTATACTTCTTTGATGGTGATAAAAAATCTAAATTAATTTTTATCTCACGTGCATTTTCATCGGTAATGGATCCAATAAACCATTTTTCTGTTCCCCTTTCTTGCCTGGCAATGGTTACAAAATCTCCCACTTCCCCATCCAGCACTTTGCTTTGTTCCCAATCTACCCCTACATCACGTATGAATTGAAAGGCCGGGTGATCCTTATAATTTTCTGGAAGATCCGCAGCCATTTGCACAGGACTGTAAATAACTACATACAATGCGAGTTGCTGAGCTATGGTAGTATTTATTTGATTATCAGGTTTTTCCGGAGCCAACTTTATCTTAAAAATACCGGGTGTAAAATCAATAGGGCCGGCAAGCATTCGCGTAAAAGCGACTATAGGTAAATGTTCTGGTGGATTACCCCCATCTGTGGCCCATGCATTAAATTCCTGGCCCCGCAAGCCTTCGCGCGAAATGGCATTCGGATAGGTTCTTCTTATACCCGTAGCCTTAATAGGTTCGTGGGCATTAATCGCAACCTCGTGTTCTGCTCCTTTTAATAAAGCCCTTCTATAATGATTAACCATCCATTGACCATGGTGGTATTGGCCTTTCGGGATCAGTTTACCCACATAACCTGTTTTTACCGCATGGATACCCAATGAATCCATTAACTTATATGCCGCATCCATTTGTTGATCATAGGTACGAGGTGCAGCTGATGTTTCATGGTGCATAATCAAATCAACCCCTTTTTCTTTCCCATACCTTACTACTTCTTTTAAATCGTAGTCCGGATATTGTGTTACAAAATCAAATACGCCCTCCCTGTCTTCAAATCCTATCCAATGCTCCCATCCTGTATTCCAGCCTTCTACCAGCAGTCCATGGATGTCGTTTGCAGCAGCAAAGTCAATATATCTTTTCGCATTTTCGGTCGTTGCGCCGTGTTTTCCGCTAGGCTTAACATTTGCAAGATTCTCCCAGCTATTCATATCCTGGGTTCCTGCGTAGTCCCAAGTGCTTTTCGCAAGGTGCATCTCCCACCAGATACCCACATATTTCGTGGGTTTTATCCAGGAAACATCTCCTAATTCATTGGGTTCATTTAGGTTCACAATCAACCTGGACTCTATAAGATCACCTGCTCTGTCTGCAATTTGTATTGTACGCCAGGGCGTGCTAAAAGGAGTTGTTCTTTTCACTTTATAACCAGTGATATCTGACCCTACCAGCTCGCTTTGCATAAGATAATTTAGCGTATCAACTTTTAAAGTCATAGCGGCATAATCAGTAAGATTGGCTTCATGAAAACTTAGGTATAATCCATTTTCCGTTTTCATGGTCACAGGGGTATTCACAGCGTTTTCTGGAATGTAAGTGGCCGCCAAATTAGGATGGTTCCTTTTACTAATCGCATCAATCTTATTGAATGGAGTGGTATTGTACGTATGCTCATAAATATCCCAATCTCCGGGGATCCACCAAACCATTGGGTTGTTGGTAAGCTTAAACTGTGTATTTTCATCCATAATAACTACCTCAGAAAGCGCTTCCTGCTCAGGGAAATGATATCGGAAACCGATTCCATCATCATAGACTTTGAAAATCATGTCAAATTTTCTTTTTGGCTCCTCTTTTTCTTCCAGATGAATCGTTATCTGATTATAGTTGTTTGCAACTTCACGCTGCTCTCCCCAGGGCATTTCCCATATCTCATTTTGAGAAGTACTTTCTGAACCAACGAGCTTAAGGCCCTTAGCCAAAGAGGGCTGGTCTTTTAATTCAAAGCCAATATTTGAGGTATCAATTACGACCTCACCTTTGTGCATAACCCTGTAATACACACTTCCCTGGTTGTCCAAAGCGATCTGTACTTTATTGTTGTCTGAAGGTGATGTTACTGATATGAATGAAGCTGATTGTTGGCATCCATAAATGGTGGCGAGCAAAAGCAGTAAGCTTAGGAAGTTTATTTTTCTAGTCATATTGCAATATAATGTTTAATTGAATTCTATCAAAAGGGGATAATCCACTTTAGTGTTCTATACAGAGTTATGCCGTCCGAGATATACTGTCGGGTCATTATTTATCGAATTTTGATATCCTTAGTTATATTAAGATAGTTTTGGGTTGAGCATTAGAATTATTAGCTTAGTGTTTTGTAATTAACATCACTTGGTCACAACTTCAGAAACATATTTCTAAATCATCCTATGGCTTCAATGAAGACCATTTTACTTGAACATTTTAAAATTAATGCCACCAGAATTGAAAAACTTAGTGGTTTAGACAACGCCAACTATCTCGTTGAAACCGGTACAGAGAAATATATTTTCAAAACCTATTTATATACACAGCATACACTGGATTTGGTAGAAGCTGAAAATAACGCTCTTTTATTTCTACAAAAAGAGGGCCAAAATAATACGCCAAAACCCATTCCATTGCAGGATGAGAGCTTCACTATAATATTAAATATCGATGGGAAAAAATCTATTTGTAGAATGTTATCCTATTTGGATGGTAAGTTTATTGCTGACGTGCCTCACACAAAAAAGTTGTTCCAGTCTTTCGGGAAATTTCTTGCCCAATTAGATATAAAACTAAAAAAGTTTAGCAATTGCACCTTTGAAGCCAGGAAATTGAAATGGGATATTCAGTACCTGAGTATGAGCAAAAAACACCTTGAACATATTCCGGATATAAAGGATAGAAACATTGTTTATTATTTTTTTAAACAATTTGAGGAAAATGTAAGCCCCAATATTAATGAGTTAAGAACATCAATAATCCATAATGATGCCAATGAATGGAACGTCCTGGTTGCGCATGAAGAAGTTTCAGGAATTATAGATTTTGGTGATATGACGCATACGTTGCTCATAAATGAAATGGCTATTGCTATTACTTATTTGTGCTATGATAAAGAAAGCCCATTGGAATGGGCATCAATACTTATAAAATCCTACCACGAAAGTTTACCCATTCAGGAAAAAGAATTGGAAGTACTATATTACTTAATAGCTGCAAGACTCTGCATAAGTATCTGTAATTCTGCCTATGCAAGAGAAGAAAACCGCAACAATGAATATGCCTTTGTAAGTGAAAAGCATGCTTGGCAAATGTTATATCGCTGGTTGTCTATAAATCCTATTGCGGCGGAAACAAGTTTTCGTCGGGCAGCCGGATTTCCTGCTAAAAAACAAATACCCATTGAAAAGATTTTGGAGAAAAGGCATGAACATTTGAGTTCAATACTTTCGGTGAGCTATGACATTCCGATTTACATGAAAGCTGCTGCCTTTCAATACATGTACGATGCCTATGGGAATACTTATTTGGATGCTTACAACAACATTCCTCATGTAGGGCATGCTCATCCAAAGGTAGTGGAAGCCGGGCAGCGACAAATGGCTAAACTAAATACAAACACAAGGTATCTTTATGATTCTTTAAATGAATATGCTGAAAAGCTTTTATCCA
>CBDTVZ010000130.1:0-5996 GCA_965363995.1 uncultured Eudoraea sp. | reverse complement strand
GTCGTGGATTTGGTGGAACTGATGGATGCTTTAAAGAAAAGTAAAAGATAGTTTGAAGCCTTTATTTTTTAAAGAAATAAACACCAATAAATAGAAATAGCCGTTTGCTTTTAATTTCAAAAAGCAAACTCGAATGAATAACGGTATTAAAAAAAGGGAAGGTTGTATTTATTCTGCTCTGTAACTGTGTGTTAAGTTATCCTCGAATCAAACCCCTAAGAACTAAATTTAACTGTAAATAAGCCGTTGTCCAGATTCTTTGTCAAAAAAATAAAAGGAAGAGCTATCCATGAACAATTCTATGATGTCTCCCAGAGCGCAAACTCTTTTGGTAGACACCCTGCTAATAATAGTGTCAGAAAGCCCGGTAACCGCTATGATCTGTTCGTTACCCAACAATTCTATGGTGGCTATTGTACCCTGGAAAGGGATGCTCCCGGCATTGTTATTATCTGTAACGCTTTCTGATCGCACACCCAATACCACAGCTTTGTCTAAATGTTCTAAAAGATGCTTTTGCAGGGCCGTGGGAAGTCCGAATTCCAGGTTCCCACTGGTGTCCAAAAAGTGAAGCTCTTTTTCTTGCCGGGAAATACGGCCCTCAATCAGATTCATCGGGGGAGATCCAATAAACCTTGCCACAAATATATTCACTGGTTGATTATATAAATTCATGGGCGTATCAAATTGCTCCAATCGCCCGTCATTCAGGACGGCAATTCTGTCCCCCAGTGTCATGGCCTCCACCTGGTCGTGGGTTACATAAATCATGGTGGCATCGAGTTTTTGATGCAACTTCGCTATTTCAACCCGCATCTGGCCTCGTAATTTTGCATCCAGATTAGAAAGGGGTTCATCAAATAAAAAAACTTTTGGATGTCTTACTATGGCCCTGCCTATGGCTACTCTTTGGCGCTGTCCACCCGACATTTGTCCCGGACGTTTGTCCATGAGATCTTCTAATTCCAATACCTTAGCCGCCTCCATAACGCGTTTATAAATTTCCTTCTTGTCTACCTTTTTAATTTTCAAGCCAAAAGCCATGTTTTGATAGACCGTCATATGAGGATATAAGGCGTAGTTTTGGAAAACCATGGCGATCCCCCTGTTTTTTGCAGGGGTAGAGGTAACGTCATCCTCACCTATATGCAATTCACCCGAAGTGATTTCTTCAAGCCCGGCAATCATGCGTAAAAGGGTAGATTTTCCACAACCGGACGGCCCCACAAAAACCACAAACTCCTTATCTTTGACGTGCAGGTTAATATCTTTTGCAGCATTAAAACCGCCTTCATAAACTTTTTCGATGTGTTCTAACCGGACTTGTGCCATATTATTGTAATTAATTTATCTTGATTTTAAACTAAACAAGGCCACTCCTGTAGCAGCATCTTGCGGATAGCGATGGCACAATTCTGCCAAAATATCTTCATGGGTAATGCAAAGGTTCATCACTGTATCATTACCCGCATAATATATATATATCTCACCCTTGTCCATCCTCATCGCTCCGCAACAAAATACCACCTGGGGCACATGTACATAATCCTCTTCTCCCACCCTGCAATCTGCTTCCGATGGCATGAGAATGGGAAAATTAGCCACCCGGATTTTAGAGACATCTTCCAAATCATGTATTGCGACACCCAGATAATAGGGATTTCCATCCATGGTGCTTCTTACCCCATGAAAAATATTGATCCAGCCATGTTTAGTTTTAATTGGCGGTGCCCCTGGCCCGATCTTATCGGAAAAAAAGCTGGGAAGGCCGCTTTGTTTCATAATTGGATTGAGATCTACGTCCCATGTATTAGTATAACAATCAGCCGTCTTTCCTAACAGGATCTGTTTGAATATTCCTCCGGTATGCTCCTCTGTAGCATCATTTGGGCGAAAAAGGGCATAATAATACCTTCCGATCTTCTCAGGGAAGATCACCACGTTTCGCATGTCGGTTTCCAACATAGGGCCATAGCGGACAAAAGTTTTAAAGTCCTTTGTGACGGCCAGAGAAACCCTTACCCGATGCTGAATACTTCCGTGATAGGCGCTATATGTAATAAAATAGTCTTCTCCTAATCTCGTAATTCTTGCATCTTCTAATCCGCCTCCTTCATTGGCAATTAGTGTATCACTATCCATTCCATCGGCAAATTCATCATCGGGATCACAGGGCATCATTGCAGGATACGGGTCTATACGCCAATCCGTTAATCCATCCCTACTACGGGCAATTCCTAACACCGAAATCCCATTCCGAAGATGTGAGCGGAATAACATCAACACATCCTCTTTGTATCGGGTAATTCCGGCATTGTGAACGGTAACAACTTTCAAGTGCGGTGGCTGCCATACGTTGTTTACATCATGACAGCTTATGATGGGGTTGCCTTCATAACGATGCACCACCTTTGTAAGGTTGATTTTCTCACTTTTTCGCCCTATGATTACTGTTTTTTCCATTGGCCATTGATTAGGGTACTGATAGGTTGGATCAGATTATGTTTCGGCACTTGTATTTTCCTTTTGATCAGATTCACACCTCCATATTTTTCAAAATTTCAGCAACCGAAACCGTAGCAAAACTGGAAGCAGAATCGGACATGGCGTAGGGGATAATGAGGTTGCCGTTGTGTTTCATAGCACCGCAACTGTATACGACATTGGGTACATAACCTTCGCGTTCGTCTTCATTTGGCGATATCAAAGGAGTATTCAATCTACCTATTATTTTGTTTGGCTGTTCTAAATCCAACAAAATAGCACTGATCACATATTTTCTCAGGGGGCCTACAGCGTGAGTAAGCAATAACCATCCTTTTTCGGTTTTGATCGGAGAACCACAGTTTCCTTGTTGTACCAATCCCCAGGGATATTGAGGGGACATAATGACTTCGTATTTCTCCCAATGGTAAAGATCGTCCGATTTCATAATGGTAAGATCTTCTCCCCCCTGCCGGGCAGTCATAACATATTTACCTTTGATCTTTTCAGGAAAAAGAGCGAAACCTTTGTCTGATACGGCTTTGCCAAACATGGTACGAATTTGAAAATGGATAAAATCTTCAGTCATAATTAATTGAGGCGTTATTTTATAACCGTCATAGGCCGTATAGGTGCCGATGAATTCTTTGCGTCCGTTTTCATAGGTAAATTCTACAAAACGAACATCCTCCATACCCATTGATTCTCCTTTGGCACTCGGAAAAATTACGCGTTCGCAAAGTGGGGCTTTTGCATCGGCTACCAAATTGTAGTTGGTATCCATGAAATCGAACAAAAACTTTTGTGCGTCAGCATTATAATCAATAAAGACCTTGGCCTCAAGAGCAACTTTATAGTCCTGATAAGTAAAATCATTTTGGAGAGCATCAAAAATACCGGTGTCAAAATTGGGAATAGATGTAGCTCTTTCTATTAGTTGATCCTTATTGTAAATAGTAGACATATCTTTATCACAAAGTGTGGCAAAGGGCGTGATATTATCCAAAGTGACTTCTCCTTCTTTAGAAATAATGCCTTCGCGAAATTCAATGGACGAAATATGGACTTCTCCAACAGAACGTAAGCTGATGATAAACCTTTTTTCACCTTCCCCAAGGTTTTTCTGATAGGGATGAGGAACAATTGATGGATTGAACAGGGCGGCCGATTGATTGGAATATTCTTTTGTAAAATGAGCGCCCAAAAGCAACTTCTTTTTTTCAGAGATCTGAAGATTTGAAGGTACAAGATCGTGGATCTTATTATAATATTTTAGAAAGGCAGCGTCTAGATTTTTATGGCGATGATTAAATTCCCGGAGTAATTCATCATACATGGTTTCTACCTCTTCTTCCGTTAATTTCAAAACCCTTTGAAGCAATTTAACTGCTCTTTTCTCTGTGGCATATACTCCTACGCCAAGGTAGTTATACAATAATATAACCCGTTTTGGATCTGCTTTTAGTATGGTAGTTGATCTGTTGATAGCTATCATAGTATATAATCTCCTAATTATTTAATACCGGAGCTGGCCATGCTTTGAATAAAATATTTCTGAAAGAAAGCATAGGCAACCATAATGGGTAAGGCCAACAACACTGCTGATGCCAGCTTTACCCCCAACTGTGCGTCCGCACGACCACCGACTGAAAATAAGGTCACCAGTTGAGGCATGGTCATTACCATTTCATCCCGTACCACAATCAATGGCCATAGCACTTCATTCCAGGTAGTCATAAAAGTGAGGATACCCACGGTTACTATGGTAGGGATGATACTTGGAAACAAGACCTGGAAAATGATGCGCAATTCGCTGCAACCATCAATTCTTGCGGCATCAATAAGTGCCTGGGGAACAGACATAAAGGATTGACGGAACATTAAGATAGCAAAATTATTGACTAAGAAAGGGATGATCAGAGCGGTGTATTGATCTACCCATCCGAATTTTACAATGGTTATATAATTTGGAATTAAGGTAATTTGAAAAGGCAGAGTCATTGTAAATATGATGAGGTAAAATATAAAATTACGCCCTGTGAATTTGGTTTTAGCCAGTGCATATCCAACCATAGCCCCAATAAGAATAACCCCTAGAGTAATAACACTCGAGACGAACATACTATTCAGCAGAGCCCTGCCTATGGGTATCTTGCCAAACATGGAAAGGTAATTATCAAAAGTAAAGCTGTCCGGAATAAATGTCAAACTTCCTATCTGCTTTTCAGGGGTAAGCGATGCCATGATCATCCAAAAAAATGGATATATGAAAGTAATCGCCATTACGATAAGGCAGATATAAATTAGTGCTTTCTTCATGTCAGGTCTGCATCAATATTTTTTTTCAATGTATTTTTTCTGAATTATTATTATGATCAATATGATAAAAGCAAAAGCGAAACCCAGAGTAGCCGCATAGCCCATATGGTAGAATTCAAATGCTTGTTTATAAATATATAATACCGAAGAGAGTGAACTATTCAATGGCCCGCCACCCGTCATTACATAAGGTTCTATGAATAAAGAAAAACCGCCAATGGTAGATAAAATGATAACCATAAATATGGTAGGGTTGATGGCCGGGATGGTTATGTACCATAATTTCTGCCATGCAGAAGCTCCATCTATTTCCGCTGCTTCGTAATAGTGGGCAGGTACTGCCTGTAAGCCTACCAGAAACAAGATGATGTACAGCCCTACATTTTTCCAGGTAGCCATAATAGCTATTGAGGGCATGGACATATCAGGATTCGTCAGCCAACCCACACGCCCCAGGCCAAGAGAGGTAAGTAGTTGGTTGATCACACCGCTGTTGAAACCATATAATTGTTGCCACATGATGGTAACCACAACACCCGACACAATAACCGGCAAGAAAAAAACAGAACGGAACAATCCTTTGAATTTTATTTTTCCATTTAAGAAAACGGCCAGTCCCAGGGCAAACACGATCTGCAGTGGAATGTGAATGACGAGAAACCATAACGTATTTCGCAGCGACTTCCAGAATAGGCGGTCATTAAACATTCTCACATAATTGTCCGATCCGGAATATTCCATTGGGGAGATAATATTCCATTTATGAAAAGTTAAAAAGAAGGAAAACAGCACCGGAAAGGCCACAAATACGATAAAGGAAATTACGTAAGGTGATACCAGAAGGTACGGTATTAGACTGCGTCTCTTATTTGGTCTTGCTTGCATACTATTGTCTCAAAAATTACCCAATAAGACATCGACCGCCCTGGAGGCATCCGCAATGGCTTGAGTGGGTGTTTTTTTATTGTGAATGACACAGGATTCGTATTCCTGGGAAATGATGTCCAATACTTCGATCAGCACCTCACAATTGTCGGTTCCGTATACATAACTGGATTGATCGATAAATGGAATTATTTTAGGATTTTGTTTCAGGAATGATTGAAATGATTCATTGTCTTTTATTTGTTGTCGTCGCGGAATCTGCCCTGATAGTTCCAGGAATTTTAAATCCCCCGATTCATCGATTAAGG
>CBDTVZ010000129.1:0-6067 GCA_965363995.1 uncultured Eudoraea sp. | reverse complement strand
AATGCCAATAATACCTCTAAGCTAATATTCAATACTGAAAGAATAGTATTTAAAATGGGGTGTTTGTTTGAATTAGATTCCATAGCGACTGTTTTTAAATTCATATTTCTATTAGTAATAAGTTACGATTTTGTGTGGTGACTGTGAGTCTAATTGTTGTGAAAGCCCCAAAAGTTGTGGTTTAGTCATGCTTTTTATGCATTTCAACGGTAAAATGACATTAATAGCTTTAAGAACAGGGTCATTTTCTAATATCCAGTTCTTCTTCAATAAGCTCGCTAAGAAATTCAATTTTGCTCAGAAGGGCCTTATGAAATTCCATGGCCTCCATATGTTTAACTAGAAACATGGCTACTATCCATTCTTGTTCTCTAAATTTTTCTGAAGTTGGATCATTAATATAATCCCATTCTATAGGGTTAAACATATAGGGTTTGTCAAAGATAAATGCGCGACGTTTTGAGTACTTACTGGGATATACTCTACCCAAACTCAATAAATTGGTGTGGTATTCATTAAATTCCTTAATTCTTGAAGCGGCATATTCATAATCTCTGTGTAGTGCAATTAAGCTGTCTTTTACTTGTTGATTATTAAATATACTTAATTTGCCCGCATTGTTTAGTTCTAAATAGGTTGAATTCTGGACCACCAAATTTTCTGTTCTATCGGTAAATAATTCAATTAATGCAACATAGTCTTCCTTACTTTTTTGTTCTTCGTAAGCTATGTGAATGTATTGATAACTCAAATCCATAACTTGTTTACATTCCATTATTTGTCGATTAAAATATCGGGTATCTGCATTCAGGTCAGTAAGAATCCGTTCCAAATATTCCAGCTCCAGAACTTCTTCTTTGCGATCTTCATTCCAATTGTTTATGCTCAAAGCAATGAGTATCCCAACCACTACCAGTACAATTTCTCCAATAGCATATAGCAGATATTTGCTGAACTTGTCAGTTAAAAGACGATGTCGGATTTTTTTAAAAAATACTAGCATTTTTATCTATGGTTCGGTGTGAAACTGTTTCCCAAATTGGTACCCATATACTATGGGCTGGAGTTCGGTTCCCTTTAACCAGTAAATTTCTGAAATAGGAATCATCCAGGAAATGATCAGGATCATCTATGCTTAGAAGAAATCACGCCTATATGTTAGGTTGGATTATTTTTTAGTTTTTTAAGAATAAGCACATAAGGGGATACAGGAAATCAGGCGCCGCCAGGAGAATGTTTTTGTAGGTTAAAACCTACACTCTAATTTGATTATATTTTCTACCTTGACAGTAGTAAAATAACCTCCAAATACTTTTGGAGAAGATAACGAATTAACCAAAAAACCAAACATGAAACTGATCAACAGGAATTTACTAGGAATAGCCCTTTTATTAATTTGCTTTGGAACCAGCCTTTACGGCCAGGATGTTACCCATTTAATTATATTAACGGTAGATACTGCAGAATTAACTCAGGATGATCCCGCTGCTGCCTGTACTTTTAGTGTGGCCGATGAAAGCGTTACAACAGTCGAGGTTAGCGAACCAGCTAAAGATTTTACCATCCTCGTTAAACCTGAAGACTTTGTAGAATGGGAAGGTTTTACCACCTCCGAGGAAGAGATTGATATTGAGATGATAGAATTTAGAGCGGGTGGTAAGAGCAAAAATATATTTAGTAAGGCTAAAAAATTTGGCGAAAAGAAGAATGGGGCAAAAAAGAAGGTAAAGCAAAAAGTTAAAGGTAATGCTAAGGGCAAGGAATACAGCTATGCTATTCAGTTTATGGTAGATGGGGAATTGTATCAATTCGACCCAAAAATTGTGGTTGGAGATGACTAATACTGTGAATTAAGTTAGCCATTGCGGCCTAAAAGTGAATACCTTTTAAGTAACGAAAACCCGGGCTAACCCGGGCTTTCTTTTTTGGCGAATGCAAGTAATTATAGATATTTAAGTATATTTCTGATATAATCCCTTTAAATAAATAGGATAAGTATTGAATAACCTCTTTTTTTGTTTGATAGTTCTAATTAAAGTGAATGAAACTGAATAAAATTAGTAGAAGTGTTTTGGTTTTGGCCATAGCTTTGGCCACCCATGGTTTGTATGCACAGGCGGCACATGAAATAACCCTTCACGTGGATACAAAGAATCCAAATCCTGGAAAGACCTGCCACTTTAATGTGGGCAAGAATACAACTGTCTTAAATAATAGTTCCCCGGAGACCTTTACTATTTTCGCCCAGGTGGGAGATAATATTGTTTGGAAAGGAGCGTCATCCACAGAGCCTAATATCCCGGTGAAGATTACCGCTATTAAATATATCAGTGGCCCAAGAATTTTTACCTCAGACACCATCAAGGGTGATAAGCTTGTTCAGGCTACGGTAATACGCGGCGGAAAACCCCCTTATAAATATCAAATTCAATTTAGTATAGGTTCCAATTCCGGTACATTTACCATTGATCCAAAGATCCAAATCGGAGAGTAGAAAAGCTTAGTTACAAACCCAATTCTTATTTTATGAGGCCTTTCGTTAAAAATATGAATACGTCGGTGATCAAAGGAATTTATTTATGTAGTTTCCTTGTCCTGGCCATTTCTCCTTGTTTTGGTCAAAATCGAAATGTATTCGATAGCCTAATTGAAATTTATGAGTCCGGAAACTATGACAGCGCACAACGACTAGAGTTATTAGAGAGAATTGCCAGAAATAGGTCAAACCTTGATCAAGCCCTAAAATACAGTGATCAGCTTTTAAAAGAAGCTAAAGCAGTCGATTCGAGCTGGTATGTTTATAGAGGATATTTAATTCGAGGCAATATACTGGAACAAAAAGGCGATCTGAGCAGCGCCCTTGAAAGTTATTTTAAAGGGGTAGACATCAGCAATGAACGCGCAGAAAAAAGAGAACTGGGCAGATTGTATACGGCAATAGCTGGAGTTTATTCCGGAATGGGGAATAAGCAGAATGTCAAAAAATATTATAGCAATGCCATTAAAATTTTTGAAGAGCTGGACGCAAGGATTAATTACGCAATTGCACTAGAAAACCTGGGAGACTCTTATTTAGAATGGGCCCAACCAGATTCTGCCCTTATTTTATTTAATAAGTCGGGCCCCATATTTAAAGCTCTGGACAGAAAACCTTATTTAGCATATAATCTTGGTAATAAAGGCTTGGCCTTTGCTCAAAAAGGCGAGGAAGTTCAGGCAGAGGAAAATATCAGTGAAGCAATCGCCATCCTTGAAGAATTAGGAGACTATAGACCTATTACAACATACCTTACCTACATGTCCGACATTTATGCAGATAGGAACGATTGGGATGCTGCCTTTGGTTACTCCTTGCGTTCTTTAAACCTGGCCAAACAATATGGTTTAAAAGCAGAAATGGGCAGCGCTTACTTAAAGCTTTCGGAGTTGTATGAAAGGACTGGCTACGCCTCCGCTTCTCTGAAATATTACAGGAATTACATTACTTTCAGGGATAGTGTACAAAACATTACTTCAGTTCAACAAATGGCCGAGATGGAAGTTGCTCAAAAACAGATAGAACTGGATTTAGCGAATCAACAGAAACGCACACAAAAGATAGTGACAATCTCCACCGGAACTGCTTTATTTCTGATTTTCCTGCTGGCGGCGGGATTGTTCAGACGCAATATATACATCAAAAGAACCAAGGCCATTATAGAAAAAGAAAAGGACCGATCCGATCGTCTTTTACTTAATATTTTACCTGAAGAAACTGCCCTGGAATTAAAAGAATCAGGGGTGGTTAAGGCGAATAAATTTGAATCTGTCACCGTCTTGTTTACAGATTTTGAGGCGTTCACGGCGCTTGCTGAAGACGTAAATCCTGAAGTTTTGGTCAACAGACTTGGGGTTTACTTTACGGCCTTTGACGACATTATTGAAAAATATGAGCTCGAAAAAATCAAGACTATAGGAGATTCTTATATGTGTGCCGGCGGATTGCCTTTTCCTATAGAGGATCATGCAATAAAAATGGTAAAGGCTGCCTTTGAGATTTTACAATTCGTAGAAGATGCAAAGTCCGGCGAAACAGAAGATACACTCTCCTTTGATATGCGGATAGGGATCAATACAGGACCGGTGGTTGCCGGAGTGGTTGGCAGTAAAAAGTTTTCCTATGATATATGGGGTGATACCGTAAATGTGGCCTCCCGGATGGAAACGAACTCCGAAACAGGGAAGGTCAATATCAGTGAACACACTTTTAAATTGGTAAAAGATGAATTTAACTGTGATTACAGAGGAGAAATAGCAGTCAAGAACCGTGGCAAAATGAAGATGTATTTTGTGAATAGGCCACATTAGTAAGCATCCGGTCTTTTGGTTTAAGTTGGATTTTTTGGTTATCCCGGAAAATTAAGACTGCGAAAGTCAATATCACATCAAAGGTTTCTCAAAAAATGTTACTTATATTTGATAAAGTTACTATAAAAGTAACATAATGCTTATATTTGTCCCATCTATGGAAGTGTCAAAAGAGAAAAAGAGCAAAAGCTATGTAGCGATACTAAATGCTGCACACGCCCTTTTCTGGAAATATGGTATCGGCAAAGTAACCGTTGAGGAAATCTGCAAAAAGGCCGAAATAAGCAAAATGACATTTTACCGCAACTTTGAGAACAAAAATCACGTGGCCCGGAAAGTCCTTGTACAGATTATGGAAAAAGGAGTGTTGGATTACCGAAGGATCATGGATACCGATTTGCCTTTTAATGAAAAGATACATCGCCTGGTGCAGATGGAACACGATAATAATGAAAACCTGAGTGAGGAGTTCTTGCACGATATATATGGCGCAACTGAAACCGGGCTGAAAAATACCCTGGAGGAATGGCAAAAAACGATGATGCAAGCCTTACATGAAGACCTTAGTGAAGCCCAAAAAAAGGGGGAAATCCGAAAAGACCTTAAAATTGACTTCGTGATATATATGATAAATAGCCTGAATGAAAAGTTGCTGGACAAACGTCTGACCTCCATGTACGGAAGTACACAGGAGCTAGCGGTAGAACTGACTAACTTTATTTTTTACGGAGTAATGCCTAACGATAAAAAATGACCGTACTAACGAGAATCGTATGGATTTTAATGCTTGTAGTTGTTCAAACTTATGGGCAAAAACGGTTAGTGTTTGATGGCCAGTTATCTGCTTTTGGTAATTATAGCCCGGATAGTGAGTTCGATATTTTGATAGGGGCACGT
Source organism: uncultured Eudoraea sp. (assembly GCA_965363995.1). Lineage (GTDB taxonomy): Bacteria > Bacteroidota > Bacteroidia > Flavobacteriales > Flavobacteriaceae > Eudoraea. The sequence continues at coordinate 823 of CBDTVZ010000129.1, read as the reverse complement.
TATATTCCCAAATTGGATTATGCCATTCCCCTGGATTCTACCAAAACTTTGGATTTTCAGATATCTGCAGATATCTACGGAGCTACATTATTTAGCCCGTTTTATAAAGGGGAGACCGATGGCTATATAGACCCTTATCGACTATGGGCCCGATATAATGGCCGTCAGTTTGAAATACGTGCCGGACTCCAAAAAATAGATTTTGGAGTGGCTACCCTATTGCGCGCATTACAATGGTTTAATGAGATAGACCCTCGTGATCCTCTGGGACTTACAGATGGTGTTTATGCGGTTTTGGGCCGTTACTATTTTCTGAACAATGCCAATATTTGGGTCTGGGGCCTCTATGGCAACGAAAATGCTCGAGGTTTTGATACGGTAAAGACCTACAAGTATGACCCTGAATTTGGGGCAAGAGTTCAATTTCCGGTACCCAAAGGGGAATTGGGAATTTCCTACAATCAAAGAACTGCAGATTCGGAAGGTCTTCCGGGGACTCCGGAGTTTGAAAAAATTCCTGAAAACCGTATCGCTCTTGATGGAAAATGGGATGTAGAAATTGGATTGTGGTTCGAGGCTTCTTACATTCATAAATCAAAAGATGTAGGCATTCTTACCAATCAAACCCTTTTGAATCTGGGGGTGGATTATACTTTCGAAATTGGGACAGGCCTTAATGCGGTTGCAGAACACCTGATCACCACCTTTGATACAGACCCTTTTCAATTTGCCAATAATACAAATCTTACAGCGCTACAACTTAGCTATCCGCTGGGCCTTTTTGATAATCTAAGCGCTATAGTCTATAAGGACTGGACCCTAA
>CBDTVZ010000128.1:0-6084 GCA_965363995.1 uncultured Eudoraea sp. | reverse complement strand
TAAATGTTTCTATCGCAACCACTTCACCTCCATAGGTGCCATAGGAGATATTGGGCCAACCGCTGAATACAATTGCAGGCCAACCATCAAACTGTACCCTTACTTTTTCACCTATATGCAACAAAGGAAGGTCTATCGGCTCAACAAAAGTCTCTACAGCCAATTCATAATCTGAGGGCATTATCCCCACCAGACGGTCACCTTCTTTAAAGGTTTCACCAATACCAGCTTGAATAGCTTTATTGATAAAACCATTTTGCGGGGCACGGATATAATATAAATCATTCCGCATCTCATAATTGGTATATGCGTTCTCCAATTTGGTTACTTGAGCTTCGGAATCGAACTGATTGGACTGTGCAGTGAACATATCGCTCTGCGCTTTTGAAATCTTATCAGTATACTCGGCTTTTACCCTATTGATCTCTACTCCTGCATTAATAACCTCATTTTTGGCAGCCAAAAATTTATTCTCTTGAGAAAATAATTTGGCTTGGGTTTCCTGAAGTTTTAAGCGTTTTTCCTCCACATCTGTCACAGCTTTTAGACCTTCGCTTTCCAATTGCTCTGTACGATCAAATTGCCTTTGTGCAATTTGGATATTGGTTTTTGCTGCTTCTAAATCTATACTATCACTTTGTACTTTTAATCTGGACTGCAAAAGCTTGTTTTTAGCCTGTTGCAATTTTAATCCCCTTTCAATCGATAGAGCATTAACTTGATTGTTCAACGCCTTTACTTTACCTTCATAAGAAGTGACTGAGGCTTCCTTTGCCTTAATCTGCTGCCCCGTTCTCTCTACCAATCTGGGATCGAAATATTCGTTCTTAATTTCAGAGATAAAAAGAATGGTATCTCCTTTTTTTACATAATCTCCTTCCTGAACATACCATTTTTCAATTCTCCCTGGAATTGGGGATTGAATCGTTTGAGGGCGCTGATCTGGTTTTAAAGTGGTCAAATATCCCTTTCCGCTTATATTTTGTGTCCACGGCAGAAAAAGTACGATGAAACCTACCAATGCAAAGCCCAGTAAAAAGCGATTAAAATGCTTATAATGTCTAGTATGAAAGACTTCCCGGGCTGAACTAAATTGAGCTAAGTTCACCTTTTTGTTTAATTTAAATGGAGATATATTAAGCATATCTTTTAACTTTCGTTTATGATTTTACCTTTTTCCATTGTGATAATTCTCGTACAATGTTTTTTCCAATCGTCATTCTGACTAATGACAACCAACGCCCAGGGTCTGGTTTTACATGAAAGGAAATCCATAATTTCCCGGGTTTCTTCCGTGTCAAACTGATCCAATGGATCTTTGAGAATCAACAATCTTGGTTTTCTAACTATACTGCGTGCCAGAACAATTTTTTTAGAGATGACATAAGGTATTTGTTGACCTTCGGGATACAACATTGTTTTTAGACCATAAGGTTGTTCCTTTACAAATTTTATCAAGCCAGCCTTTTCCAGTGCCCAGTATACATCCGTATCGGAGATGTCTTTATCTCCAAATGTTATATTTTCCAAAATACTACCTTCAAAAGGAGACTCTTCGGTTAGAGACTGGCCTAAATGTGAGCGGTAATAGTTTAAATTAATTGATTTTAAAGAAACATCGTTAACAAAAATATCACCTTGATCAGGTTCAATTATACCGGCCACTAACCGAAGTAAAGAAGACTTGCCAGATCCACTACCACCCTGAATCAAAATGCTGCATTGGGGCGTTATTTTAAGTGAAACACCGTCAATAATATGTTTGTTTCTTCCGGGGACATTATAGCTGACATCTTCCAGTTCAACCTGAAAACCCTCATCATCTTTAAAGGGTTTTTCTCCGTCCTGTGGCTCCAATTCCTTGTCCACTACCTGGCCTAACTTTTCCATTGAGGTGAGTAAATCATAGAAGGTTTCCAAACCTAAAATCAATTTTTCTACTGAACTTATTACCAATAAGATAATGATTTCGGCTGCAACAAATTGCCCAATATTCATCTCCTGATTAAGGACAAGAATTCCACCTATTAACAATAGGCCAAGGGTAACCAGAACTTTAAAACCAATCATTTGAATAAACTGAATCACTAATATTCTAAAGTGACTTTCCCTCGCACTAAGGTAGTCAGACACTAAAACGTCCGTTTTGTTCATGGCTAAATTGGTTTTACCAGACAGTTTAAAACTAACTATTGACCGCGCTACCTCCTGTATCCAATGCGCAACTTTATATTTATTTTTTGATTCATCTAAACTGGTCTCCATCCCCCGTTGCGCAGTAAATTTGAAGACTATATATATTAGTAGCAATAGCAGAATCCCATAAATAATAAAAAAAGGATGATAAAATGAGAGTAAAAGCAGGCCAAGAATTATCTGTAATAAAGCTGCCGGGAAATCAATTAAAATTTTAGAAAGTCCTTTCTGTACATTCAGGGTATCAAAAAAACGATTAGCCAGCTCCGGGGGATAGAAGTTAAGTAATTGGTTCATCTTTATTTTTGGGAACCGATAGGCAAACTCAAATGCAGATCTTGTAAATATTTTTTGCTGTACATTTTCAATAATCCTTATTTGCATTAATTGCAGCACACCAACAAAAGCGACAGCCAAGGTTACAAGTATTACCAATATTATCCAGGAAGTACTCACCTGGGCGCCTTGTATAAGGTTTATTATGGCTTGTATTCCCAGTGGAAGGGATAAATTGACGATACCTGCAAATATAGCATAGTAAAATACCTGGAGAATATCTCTCTTATCAAGCTTTAGTAGTCCTATTAAACGCTGCCAGGCACTAAGGATATTTTTAGCCATTCTTTTTAATATTTAGGGTGTTAAAGGCGAGGTGTTTAAAGTATTCTGTAGGAGTGGTTTTGACATCACAACTTGTTAAAGAAGAAAAGTGATCAATCAAAAAATACTGATGTAGTGCACCTTCAATAATGGTACTTGCAAGACTTGAGGGATAAGGATAATCTGCATTTACTTCATTTATCATTAGGCTCATTCTATTGACAAGCCTTTTGTAAATAACGAAATAGCCGTCCTTATTTTCCTGATCTACTTCTTTTGTTAAATAAGATTTAGAATATTCATTAATTACGATTTTATTTAGCAATACTTCGTTAATATGGGTAAAGGCCAAATCTATTTCTGTTGCTTTTGTCATGATTTCAATGGCTCTTTCCAGTTTAGTATTCGCATCAGGGATATTGTTTGTTGCAAAAACCAACTGATATTCAAGCCAACCCCAATACCAGGAAGCCAGATAAAGCAATAGTTTATGCTTATTTTCAAAATAACGATAAATGGAACTTTCATTAGATCCAATTTTTAGACCCAATTTTTTAAATGTAAAACTCTCAAAACCAATATCATTAATCATTAGAATACTGTATTCAACAATTCGTCTACCAAGACTCGAGGACTCGGGGTCTTTGACATACAACTTATCATTAATGTTAATTTTTACGGACTGTAATAACTTTTCCATAGATATAATTTTAAAAATCGATCAAATATAATAGTATTACTATTAAAATATAGTAGTTTAACTAATTTTTAACCATAGTATTACTAATTTTAAATAAATATGAATAGCCGCCAAATATCAAATCAGTATCAATTCGATTCATATTTATACCATATCTTTATATTAAAGATCAGGACTAATGGAACCTCACAGATGCGGCTGGTGTTTGGGCAACAAACTTTATGAAACTTATCACGATGAAGAATGGGGCGTACCGGCAAGAGATGATGCTACTTTATTCGAATTCCTTGTCCTTGAAACATTTCAGGCCGGGCTAAGCTGGCTTACCATACTTAAGAAAAGGAAAAATTTTAGGAAAGCTTTAGATAATTTTGATTATAAAAAAATTTCAACCTACAAACAATCTAAAATTGACACATTACTGCAGGATGCCGGTATCATTCGCAACAAACTTAAAATTAAGGCTACAGTTACCAATGCCCAGGCATTTCTTCAGGTACAGAAAGAATTCGGAAGTTTTAGTACTTATATATGGGGTTTTGTAAATGGTGAGCCCATAAAAAATAGTTTTGCAGATCATAAGGATAACCCTTCGAAAACAGCACTTTCTGATGTCCTTAGCAAGGATTTAAAGAACCGTGGTTTTAAATTTGTTGGCAGTACAGTGGTATATGCACATATGCAGGCCACGGGAATGGTTAATGATCACGAAGTAAATTGTTTTAGATATGAAGAGGTATAGGAGTTTACTATTATTAATATTTGTCTTATCTCAGTTTTCAATAGTTAATTCTCAAGTGAAGGTTGAGCGGGAACACCGTATTAAAAAAAATCAATTTCCTGAAACTGCACATGATTTCATCAAAGAGAAACTGCAGGATGCTAAAAAGATTCGTTTTTATAAGGAAACAGATACTACAAAAATTAGTTATAAAGCCTGGTTTAAAAAGGATAAATTGTATTATAGTATTGAATTTGATGAATCGGGCAAACTTGAGGGTATTGAAATTCTAATTAAGGAATTAGATGTCCCTGAGGATTCATGGTCAAATATCACAAAGTTCCTTAATGAAAAGTTTAATAAGTATAAAATTAGAAAGATTCAACAGCAATATCGCATTACCCCTGATGAAACTGCCGAAACTACCTTTAAAAATGCATTCCAAAATCTTTTGATTCCTTCCTTAAATTATGACCTAATGGTACGGGGAAAAAGACAGGATGAGCGCGCGGACTTTGAAATATTATTTGGAGCGGAGGGAGATTTTTTGAAAATGAGGGAATCTCTTCCGGCCAACTATGATCATGTCCTTTATTAATCAGAAAATAACGATTTCTGCTTGCACCCGGAACGCGAGGGAAACTAAATCATTTACATTAATAATAATTGAAATTAATCTGTTCTCTAAAGCTATTATATACTAGACTTGGTGGACTCAAAATAGGCTCCTTTTCCTTAGGTCCTTAAATACTGTCCTGCAATAATTTTAAGAATTCCTTCCTTGGAATTTCTTCAGCCCCTAAGCTTGCCAAATGCTCAGTATAAACCTGACAATCTATGAATTTGTAGTTCTGTTCTTCAAGGTCCTTGGCCAATTTAATAAATGCAAATTTCGATGCATTGCTCACCTTAGAAAACATACTTTCACCACAAAATACGTGTCCAAGATCAATCCCGTAAAGCCCACCTACTAATTTCTTATCTTCCCAAACCTCATACGAAGCGGCAAACCCCAGATCATGCAATCGTAAATAGGCCTCTTTCATATTATAAGTAATCCAGGTACTCTCCTGCCCCATTCTCTCTATTTCGGCACAGGCTTCCAGAACATCCTTAAAGCATTTATTCCTGGTTAAAGTGAACCGTGTACCCGACAAAATTTGTCGCATACTTTTAGAAATCCTAATCTTACGAGGGAATAGGACCATCCTGGGATCCGGGCTCCACCATAAGATCAAAGCATCGTCATTAAACCAGGGGAATATCCCTGATTTATATGCCAGTAATAATCTTTCAGGAGATAAATCCCCGCCTACTGCCAGTAAACCATCCGGATTAGCATTATCTGCCAGAGGAAACTCTAACAGTTCTGTTAAAAAGTAAATATCGCTATTCTTGTTTTTCAAGCTTAACAGTTCTTAAAATTATCCGTCAAGTTAAAAATAATCTGCAGCTGAAAAGTGCTTCTATCTAAAATGGCAGATCGTCATGATCTTCTTCATTTAGTTCTTCGGCCGGTTCAAATGCCTCATTTGGAGGTACCGGTGGTATTCCACTATCCCCTTGATCGGGTTGTAAAGTTTCAATTCGCCATCCTTGAACAGAATTAAAATATTTAACCTCCCCCTGAGGGTTTGTCCATTCTCTTCCTCTCAGGTTAATGCTAATTTTTACAGTTTCTCCAACTTTGTGCTTATTAAGCAAGTCACATTTATCCTGAACAAATTCTACCAATATATGTTGGGGATACTGTTCTTCAGTAGTAATAACTACCTCTCTTTTTCTAAAACCGTTATTACCAAAGGTTTTAGTCTCATCAATCATTTTAATTTTTCCTTGTAATTCCATTTAAATCAGTATTTATTAG
>CBDTVZ010000127.1:0-6122 GCA_965363995.1 uncultured Eudoraea sp. | reverse complement strand
TGGAAGAAGTTTCGGAATGCCATCATATTAGCGGGGATTATGATTATATCCTTAAAGTTAATGTAAGTGATATGGAAACTTACAGAGAGTTTATGGTGACCAAGCTTACTGCGATAAAAAATATAGGAAGCACACAGAGTTCTTTTGTAATTAATGAGGTAAAATACAGCACTGCCGTACACTTTTAATTGCACCAGTAGTTTGGATTCTCTTATGTCCTAAACAAAAAACATTTGTACTTTTGTGTTCTGATTTTCTGAATATCCTGTTATAAAACGAATCTTTTACTTTAAAAAAGAAGACTATGAATCAATATGATGTGGCCATTATAGGCTCTGGACCAGGTGGGTATGTTGCTGCCATCAGATGTGCACAATTGGGTATGAAAACTGCCATAATCGAGAAATATTCAACTTTAGGAGGAACCTGTCTTAATGTGGGTTGCATTCCTTCTAAAGCGCTATTAGACTCCAGCCATCATTATGAAGATGCGGTAAAACATTTTGAAGCTCACGGCATAGAAATCCCGGGTGATATTAAGATAAACCTTGAAAAGATGATTGGGCGTAAACAGGCCGTAGTAGACCAGACGACAAAGGGGATTCAGTTTTTGATGGATAAAAATAAAATTGATGTTTATGAGGGCAAAGGAGGTTTTAAGGACGCGACCCATATCACAATAGAACCAACAAAAGGAAAACCACAGACACTTGAAGCCAAAAATATAATCATTGCAACAGGCTCTAAACCCTCTACACTTCCGTTTATTAAGCTGGACAAGGAACGTGTTATCACTTCTACAGAGGCCCTAAAATTAAAGGAAATCCCTGCACATATGATCATTATTGGCGGTGGGGTTATTGGGTTAGAATTAGGTCAGGTTTATAAGCGATTGGGGTCTGAAGTTACCGTTGTGGAGTATATGGATAGAATTATTCCCGGTATGGATGCAGCACTTTCCAAAGAGCTTTTAAAAGTCTTAAAAAAACAAAAAGTAAAATTTTTGCTTTCGCATAAGGTTAAGTCTGTTGAGCGCAAGAATAATGAGGTAATCATTAAAGCCGATGACAAAAAAGGGATCGAAGTAATAATAAAAGGCGATTATTGCCTGGTATCAGTAGGCAGAAGGCCTTATACCGATGGCTTAAATGCCGAAGCCGCAGGCGTTGAATTGGATGATGTGGGAAGGGTAGTAGTGAATAGCAGCTTACAGACCAAAATTCCAAATATATATGCCATTGGTGACGTAGTTAAAGGCGCAATGCTCGCACATAAAGCCGAGGAGGAGGGCACTATGGTTGCTGAGATTATTGCCGGACAAAAGCCGCATATAGATTATAATTTAATTCCCGGTGTTGTATATACCTGGCCGGAAGTGGCATCGGTTGGGAAAACGGAAGAAGAATTAAAAGAAGCTGGTGTGGAATATAAATCGGGTCAATTTCCAATGCGTGCATTAGGACGATCCAGAGCCAGTATGGATATCGATGGTTTTGTGAAAATTCTTGCAGATAAAAAAACAGATGAAGTCCTTGGGGTACACATGATAGGTGCCCGATGTGCAGATCTGATAGCCGAGGCGGTCACCGCTATGGAATTCAGAGCTTCAGCTGAGGATATTTCACGCATGAGTCATGCACATCCTACCTATGCAGAAGCGGTAAAAGAAGCTGCTCTGGCCGCTACTGATGACAGAGCTTTACATATTTGATCAAGTTGAGTTTTGCTGAGAAAATTCAGGCCTATATTAATACAAAATAGAATTTTTGGGAGTCTTTTTTTAGCTCTTTACGAAACCAATTAATCTAAGTATCCTGTAAATACCTATTTTTAATATCCTTTGCGTGTAAACTACCAATGACTCCAGCTTACTTCGCAGATCTGTTAGCCCAATGCTTATTCCTTGTTTTAAATAATCTTCATTCCTGGCATAATACAGAGACAAAAAGGAGCATACGAACATAAAAGCAATTGCCGCGGGAATCAATATAACAGGTGACAAGGACTGGTAAAAGAACTGATATAACCCAAGTCCGGTAAAACTTCCATAGAGAATTACAAAATGGATAATATAGATGGATAACGTGTTCTGTCCTATTTTTAATACGGTCCTGCTTGTTATGAACTGACGCAACAGCATGAATAAGGCGAAGACAATGAGAACGTCTCCCAATCTTATAAAAAGGTAATTATTTACGGAAACAGCTTCGAATAACTGAATCCCGCTTATTGAAGAAAACAACAAAAAGAAATCTGATGAAAAAAAGATTAAAAAAACACCCATTAGCGCTGCAATGGAAATGGCGGCAGGATAGAGAGATCGGGAATTTTTATATTGGGTAAACAGATAGGAGAAAAAGCCTCCGATAGCGGTATAGCCAAACCAGGGTATTATGGTAAACACGGACCCATTGGTTTGGGTAAAATAATTGGCCAAAGCATCAGGAAGTATCTGAAAGGTCCATTTGGAATATATTGGCTCAAAACTAAAAAGCAAACAGCTTATAGTAATCAATAAAAGAGGGAAAACGTACTTTCTTTGTCTATAACTGAATAAATACAATCCTATAATGCCGAGGATTGATAAGCCTATTATATGCAGGACATCAACCAGGAATAAGGAAGCATAAAATTCGCCTTCAAATAATCCTAATAGATTTAAACGGAGAAGATATCCAATTAAAACTAGTTGAATACCTCGTTTAATCCCTTTTTTTATTCTTGGGTTGTTAAATCCTTTCTCAGGCACTCTGATTAACAGATAGGTAAAAATAAAGCCCGAAACTGTGAAAAACACTGGAGCTGTGATTCCTCTGAAATAACTCCAAATTGTAAATATTAAGCTGTCGGGATCCCTGAAAGAATTTTCCAATAGGCCATCCACAAAATGCCCCTGTAGCATCATAAGGATTGCCCAGGCTCTCATGGCATCAATAAAAAATAGTCTTGCAGTTTTATTTCTCATACCTAACAACTATCCTATATACTTGTTTAACAGCGCGTTTGGATGTTTAAAAATGCAAAATTAGCCAAATTACTCGCAATTCAAGCTAAATTGAGGTATTTTCGTCATCTTAATAATCTCACTATGTCAGCAATACTAGCTTTGGCAGGAAGCAACTCCTCAACTTCAATAAACTTTAAGTTAGTCCAATATACCGCGGGTTTAATTGAGGACAAGGAGGTACAACTTTTAAATATGGCCAATTATCCATTCCCCTTATATAGTGAAGATTATGAGCGGGAAATGGGTTTTTCTAATTCACTGGTAGAATTACGCAACGATATTATGAAAGCGAAAGGGGTGATTATTTCTGTAAATGAGCACAACAGTAATCCTTCGGCATATTTTAAAAATGTTTTGGATTGGCTGTCACGCCTGGAAAGCAAATTTTTGGAAGGTACCGAAGTACTACTTATGTCAACTTCCCCGGGTAAACGTGGCGGACTGGGATCATTGGAAATTATTGATAAGTTATTACCCAGGTTTGGTGCAAATGTCAGCGCTAGATTTTCTTTGCCCTCTTTTTACGAAAATTTTGATTCGGAGAATGGCATCACTGATGGTACACTTTCAGAAAGACATCAAATGGTCCTGACTGAATTTTTATCTAAAATCTGAAAGTTTTGCGAACTAAAGTCGCTTTCCGGATTAGCGATATTCCCAGGTTTAAATCCAATCTTTTGATATGGGCAAAACAATTCACAGAAGTCGTCTGGTTAGACAGCAATGGCCATAAGGATAAATACGGGGCCTATGATGCATTGTTTGCTGCTGATGCCCTTACCAGTTTATCCACGGATTATCACGGTGCTTTTGCAGATCTGAAAGCATATCAGGAGGCGGTTAATGACTGGTTATTTGGATATTTATCTTACGATTTAAAAAATGATATTGAAGATCTTACTTCGCAAAATACAGACAACCTCGGCTTCCCTGATCTCCAATTTTTTCAGCCTAAAAGGATAATTACAATTCAGGGTAAAATAGCGGAATTTATATATCTGAACATGCTATCGGAAGAAATTGAAGCAGATTTTAATAGTATTATTGCTGTAAATATTCAGAAGGAGAGTACCAAACCCCACACACATATTCCCATAAAGATTAGGCTCAGGATTTATAAAGACCAATATTTCCGGCAGGTAAATGAGATGCTAAAGAGAATTCACCGCGGGGATATCTACGAGGCAAATTTCTGTCAGGAGTTTTTTGCGGAAAACACTTCCATCGATCCTGAAAGAACTTATAAAAAATTAAACACTATCTCCAAAACACCCTTTGCGGCCTATCTTAGGATGCAAGATAAATATCTTCTTTCGGCCTCCCCGGAACGCTATTTAAAAAAAACAGGAGATAAATTAGTTTCTCAACCCATTAAAGGAACAGCAAGAAGATCTGCAAATACCAAAGAAGACAAAGCCCTTAAACGAAACCTGGAGCAGGATATTAAAGAACGGGCTGAGAATATTATGATTGTGGATTTGGTTCGTAATGATCTTTCAAAAAGCGCATTAAAGGGTAGTGTTCATGTAGCAGAACTCTGTAAAGTATATACCTTTAAACAGGTGCATCAAATGATATCTTCTGTGGAAGCAAAGGTGTCAAAAGGAAAAAGTGGGGTTGAAATATTAAAGGAAACCTTTCCCATGGGGAGTATGACAGGAGCTCCAAAGGTGTCTGCAATGAATATTATTGAAGATTTAGAGGCTTCAAAACGCGGACTTTATAGTGGGGCAGTAGGCTATTTTACTCCTGAGGGAGATTTTGATTTCAATGTTGTGATACGCAGTATTCTATATAATGACACAAAAAAATATGTATCATATTCCGTTGGCAGTGCTATAACAGCCAAAGCTTCCCCTGAAAATGAATATCAGGAATGTCTGCTAAAAGCCAAGGCAATGCGTGAAGTATTGGAAGGATAGATTGGTGGAGGTATCAACTTTTATTAATTTTGTATAGTGCTCAACCAGTTTAAATATCATATAGCAATTAATTTTCCACATCTCCTGGAAAATAAATTTTTAATTGCCTGCAGTGGTGGCATAGATAGTGTGGTCCTGACACATCTATGTAAACTAAATAATATGGACTTCTCTATTGCGCATTGTAATTTTCAATTACGGGATACGGAAAGTGATATGGATGCCTTTTTTGTTGAAGACTTAGCTAGAAAGATTGGAAAAAAAATATATATAAAAGATTTTGATACAGCTGGTTATATAAATACAAATAAAGTTTCACTTCAAATGGCAGCAAGAGAATTGAGGTACCGCTGGTTTGAAGAATTAATGCAAATAAACAAGATAAAGACGTTGGTGACAGCACATCAGGCAGATGACAATTTGGAGACTTTTATTATTAACTTATCCAGGGGTACGGGCATTAAAGGGCTTATGGGTATTCCTGCCAAAACTTCCAATATAAGCCGGCCACTATTGATATTTTCCAAAGCGCAAATCATGCAATTTGCCGAAATTAAGAATATAAGTTGGCGTGAGGACCAAAGTAATCGTGAGACCAGGTATTTAAGGAACAAAATCAGATACGATGTTATTCCCAAATTAAAGGACTTACACCCGGGATTTCTTGGTAATTTTGAATCTACTCTGTCAAACCTGCAAGGAAGTTCTGCTCTTTTGAAGAACTATCTGGCTGAATTAAAGCAAAATCTTTTTCAACAACAGGATGATATTATAAGAATCCCTTTAAATTCTCTTTCAAAATTAGAACCCATTAAAGTATACATGTATGAGTTGTTTCATGAATATGGTTTTAAAGAATGGAATGATGTTGTTGGGCTATTAAGTGCTATAAGCGGAAAAGAAGTTCACTCAAGTACATATAGACTTATTAAAGACCGGGAGTATCTGCTATTACAACCTATTTATCCTTTAATATTTGAAAAATTTGTTATTGATGCAATTGCAGGAACTATTACCGAACCCCTGCATATGAAGATTGATGAGGTAAAAGTAATGGGGGAGACCTCCAATAGGATACTATATGTTGATAAAGAAACGTTAAACCTTAAGCTAAGCATTAGAAAATGGGAGAAAGGAGATTACTTTTACCCTTTTGGAATGAATGGGAGAAAAAAGGTCTCAAAGTTTTATAA
>CBDTVZ010000126.1:0-6123 GCA_965363995.1 uncultured Eudoraea sp. | reverse complement strand
TTTTATGATTTTATTAAAATCTTATATAACTCTTTGTTATTTAAATACAACTCTTCGGTTTTGGTATCCCTGCTATCAATGTGGATTTTTTAAGAGGTCCTCCTGGAAATAAACTGTAGAACTCTTTAATATTAATAACACCACTCTTTTTAATACCCCGAACGGACAAAGGCTCCTCCTTATGATGTTTGTCTTGCAGGTATTCTATAACTTCCCAATGCTTCTCCGTCATGGGAATACTCTGCTCTTCTGCAATACCTAGACCTACTTCCTTATCCCACTGATTGAAGTCGACTAGATAGCCTTCTTCGTTAACTTCAATTTCCCGATCTGCTATTATTTTTTTCATGCTATTTAATTTAAAGTTATGTTATTGAGTTTTTTCTAATTTCTTTCCTTTTGTAGACATTTTAGCGTCAACAAATGGGATAGGGACACCTTTTAAAAGCATATTCCAATATATCCAGCGGAATGCGAGCTTACCCATATGATTCATTCTGCTCTCTTTCAAAAGCCTTAAAGGACCTACTCCAGGAAAAGGAAATGTACCTTCAACCGGTTCTGTTGTGTAATTAAAATCAATCAATAATGCTTTGCCCCCTCCGGTTTCTATAAAACAATTGGCATGACCGTCAAAGTCCTCTTTTAATTCCTCATTATTTATATATCGTAATATATTGTCCGTCAGAATTTCAGCTTCAAAATGTGCTACAGAACCTGCTTTTGATGCCGGTACATTGGTAGCATCACCAATAGCAAATATATTCTTATGATCTGTGGACTGTAATGTCGTTTTATTAGTTGGAATGTAATTAAGATCATCTCCCAGGCCTGAACGTTCTAGTAATGGATCGCCCATATTCGTAGGGACGGTCACTAAAAGGTCATATTCTACCTCAGTATCCGCGTAATCTATGATCTTATTATTCTCGTAATCAACACGCTCTATATTAAAATCTGTAACTTCTTTAATGTTCTTTTCTTCTAACAAATAATGAAGGGCTTCCGTAGCGCGTGGCTTAGTAAAAGCCCCATCCAGCGGGGTTACAAAGGTAATATCTACCTTATCTCTCATCCCCTTGTTTTTGAAATAGGAATCTGCCAAAAATGCAAATTCCAAGGGAGCTACCGGACATTTTATAGGCATTTCTGTTATATGAACTACCAGTTTTCCACCTTCCCAGGTTCTAAATTTATCCCTTAATGCTTTGGCACCTTCATAGGTATAGAAATCAAAGATGTTTTTATACCATTTTGGTCCTTTCATACCTTCTATTTCTTCCGGTACAGTTTTCGTTCCTGTGGCTACAATTAAAACATCATATAACAGCTCCTGCCCATCAGCAAGAATTACCTTATTGTTTTCAGGTACAATGAGATCTATTTTTTCCTGGATATAATTAACACCTTTAGGTAAAAACTTGGAACCTTTTTTCTTAACCTGTTTTGTAGTATAAATATCAAAAGGAAGAAATAAGAACCCTGGTTGGTAATAATGGGTTTTGTATTGATCTACAATGGAAATCATCCACTCTCCTTTAGGCAGACTGGATACCAAATGATTGGCCATCATGGTTCCGGAAGTCCCTGCACCTAATATGACTAAATTTTTCATGACTATTTACTTATTTATAATTCTGTATACAGGAATTTTTGACCCGTATTTAATGATGTAAAATTAATTATAGGAAGCTTTGTAAAATATGACATAAGTCATGTATCTCTTTTATGTAACTGTTGTTACATATAGCTGCCAAGAGTTAATATAAAGCAGAATATTCACTAATTATAAACAATAGAATAATTGTTTGATAAAACACAAATTGTGATATCCACAACATAAAATCTTCTAAATAAAAGTAACAAAAAATCTGCAGTAACGGTAAATATTAACCAAAAAATGCCATTAACTGAGAATAAAATGAGCTATCCATTTTGTAAACAACATTAAAGATGATACCTTGATTTCTTATAAACGAAATTCCGATATAAAACATGGCTGCACTCTAAACCAATCGCTTTATGATGACTATTTTATTACTTCTTTTGAGTGTGGCAATCATTGTATTCCTCACTGCTAAATTAAACGTTCATCCGTTTTTAGCCTTACTATTTGCAGCTATTTTCTTTGGTCTGTTATCGGGGATGGAATTGAATATAATTGTACAATCTATAAATGACGGATTCGGTATCACATTGGGTAAAATTGGAGTGGTTATTGTCCTGGGTGTTATAATTGGCGCATTCCTGGAACACTCAGGAGGAGCCTTTAAACTGGCTGAAATAATCCTTAAAATAATAGGTAAAAACCGGGTACATGAGGCTATGGGTTTAGTAGGTTTTGTAGTCTCGATCCCTGTATTTTCGGATAGCGGGTTCATTATACTTAATCCATTAAATAAAAGCCTTTCTAAAAAGGCCGGATTGTCTATTGTAGGGACTGCCACGGCTTTGATGCTCGGGCTAATGATCACTCACGTTCTGGTTCCTCCTACCCCAGGTCCTATAGCAGCCGCGGGAATAATAGGAGCGGATGTAGGCATGGTAATGTTAATTGGTCTGATCATTGGTGTTCTCTCACTGTTAGTGGCCATTTTTTATTGTAAGAAAATGGGTGCCAAACATTATATTGATCCAAATCCGGCTATTTCGGAAGATGAGATTCAGGAAAAAATTAAGCAGGCCCCAAGTGCATTTAAGTCGTTTTTACCCATTTTGATCCCCATTTTACTGATCGTAGGAAAATCAATGGTAGAATTTAATTTGACTCCCGGCCAGGCGGAGACTGCATGGGTGAAATTTATTTCCTTCGTTGGTTCTCCGGTAATTGCTCTTATAATAGGAATGCTATTCGCATTTTTACTCCCAAGGAAATGGGATAAAACTATATTATCTACCACAGGTTGGGTAGGGCAGGCACTCACAGATGCCTCAAACATTATTCTTATTACGGGAGCCGGAGGGATTTTTGGCACTATCTTACAGAATAGTGGAATTGCTACTACCCTGGCAGATACACTCTCTACCGCCAATTTGGGTATTTGGCTTCCCTTTATGATATGTGCTGCGATTAAAACCGCGCAGGGTTCCTCAACTGTCGCACTGATAACTACAGCCTCAATCATAGCCCCATTATTGCTTTCTATGGGATTTGTGTCTGAAGTAGATAAGGCTTTGGTTGTTGCAGCTATAGGTGCGGGTGCAATGGTAGTTTCCCATGCAAACGATAGCGGCTTTTGGATCCTTACTCAGTTTGCAGGGATAGATGTGAAAACTGGATATAAAGTATATACCTTAGGTACATTTGTCGTTGGTTCATTTGCAGCATTGCTGGTGTATGCAGCAACCTTTATAGTTTAATAAAATAATCAAACCCGTATTTATACTTTACGCGATTTCCGCATCCTTAGTTACGGGCGACAGTATTTTGTTCTAAATTAGCTAAAAATCAATTAAATTTATGAGTTGCCCAAAAATGCACAGGATTTTTAAAGGATTTGACAGGACAATTATAATTTAATTATGATTTTAATAAAAAAGACATTAATCTTATATATTCAAACTATCTCTTTTTGACCAATATGAGTTTGCAAATCAACCAAAACTAAACAAATGGAAAACACAACGAACGCCCCCAAAATTAATTCTCAACGCCTATTTTATGGTAGTTGTTTTGCCTTAATCACTACGGCTTTATCTTTTAGTATACGGGCCGGTATTCTTCCACAACTGGGAGAAGAACTTAGTTTATCTGCAGAACAATTGGGTTTTATTAACTCTATGTGGTTCCTTGGTTTTCCAATATCCATGGTCATAGGTGGTTTGATATATCATAGTGTAGGTGGAAAAAGGATTATGCAATTTGCATTTTTTGCCCATGCGCTTGGTATTATTCTGACCATTTATTCCGGTAGTTATATAGGACTTTTAATTTCTACTTTACTAATTGGTTTGGGAAATGGCTGTACAGAGGCTGCCTGTAATCCGATGATTGCGGATGCTTACCAGGGAAACAGGATGAGTAAAATGTTGAACCGGTTTCATATGTGGTTTCCCGGAGGAATAGTTATTGGAAGTCTGGTTTCTAAATTTATGACAGATGCGGGGTTCGGATGGGAAACCCAAATTTGGGTTATTTTATTACCCGCTTTGATCTATGCCTATTTATTTTTTGGACAACCCTGGCCTAAGGCAAAAGTTGAGGAAGCCGCATCTATTGGAAGCAACTTTAAAGCAATGTTCTCTCCTTTATTTATTTTTATGCTGGTTTGTATGGCCTTAACTGCTATAACGGAGTTTGGTCCACAACAATGGGTAGGCCTTATTTTATCTAAAAGTGGTGCTCAACCTATGTTGATATTAGCCCTGGTAACCGGACTTATGGCGGTTGCGAGGTATTTTGGGGGTGTCGTTGTGAAAAAATTTGATCAGACTGGAGTATTGCTTGGGTCCTCAATTTTGGCAACTATCGGTATTTATCTTTTTAGTACTCAAACCGGAGGCATGGCTTATGTGGCAGCCGTAATATTTGCCCTGGGAATCGCATATTTCTGGCCAAATATGATTGGCTTTACTGCTGCTAAGATACCTAAAAGCGGGGCCCTGGGAATGTCTGTTATTGGCGCGGTTGGCATGTTTTCATCTTCCATTTTTCAACCTATCATAGGCAAATGGATTGATTCTGACAGGGCCGAGGTGGCCGCCAGTGGACTTACGGGTGATGAGCTGGAATTAGTAGCCGGACAAGAAACCCTGGGAACTATGGTGATATTTCCTGTAATTTTAGTAGTGCTATTTACCTTCCTATGGTTCTGGATAAAGAAACGGAAGGCTGAGACTGCCATGGCGTAGCCTCCAAATTATTGATGCCTTAAAGGAAGCGGGATACGACGGGATTGAATTATTTTCAGGTAAAGGCAATGAAAAACACTATTCCAAACTGGGAAAACAATATGTCGATTTGGAGATAGGAGCTACCTATGAGGCCTCGGTATACCCAAAAGAAAATTTTGCCAGTTCTAATCAAAAGACCCGGCCGGCTGGATGGGATAAATTGAAGTAGCTTGTTTTTAACCATCTAAATAACATTTAAAATGAAGCAAGCGCTTAAATTAATATTTCCAATAGGGACTACCCTCCTATTTAGTTTACTTATTTTATCATGCAAGGATGTTCAAAAAGATAGGCTAAAACCGGTTGAAAATATCTTGGTTGATCCTGAACTTACATATAATCCCTATTCATCAAAAACAGTGGATAAGGTCATTTCGCGTACGGACTATTCCAGTAAACTATATGGATTTTGGTTGGGCCAATGCATTGCCAACTGGACAGGATTAGTTACCGAAATGGACAAAATTGGAAATATTGGCGAAATAAAAACAGGACCCTTCTACACAAGGGAAGATTGGGGAAAGCCAGACCAGCCAAGTATTTGGGGTGAAGGCATTCCAAGTGATCTATCCGTGAACATTGATTTTGTATTCAGGGGCGAAGATGAGATTTGGGGTGCAGATGATGATACAGATATTGAATATATGTATCAGCATTTATTGTATACCAATAAGACCAGCATGTTGTCCGGAAAGCAAATTAAGGAAGGTTGGCTGAAACATATAAAACACGAGGAAGAAAATTTCTTATGGGTGTCAAATCAAAAAGCATTAGATATGATGCTCAATGGTGCGGTACCCCCTGAAACAAGTGACCCGCAAATTACCAAAGATAGTATCTATGATAATTACCATGAGATGATTGATGCCCAGCTAACAACAGAGATATTTGGTCTTTTTGCTCCTTCCCGGCCTGATGTAGCCTTAAAAATGGCCGAATTACCCATCCGGACAACGGCCCGGGAAAACGCCCAGTGGATATCTGAATTCTATGTTATTATGTATTCATTAGCGTCAGAAGTTGATAAAGACCTGTCGAAGAAAGAACAGATAGCATGGATGGCACTGCAGGCACGTCAACATCTTCCCAATGATTCATATGCGGCTAAAATGTACGACTTTGTAAAAGGGAAATACGATGAAAACATTCCATGGGAGCAAGCACGGGATGACTTGTATGAACGCTATCAGGTAAACCAGGAAGATGGATATACCATAACCTCCAGGAATA
>CBDTVZ010000125.1:0-6137 GCA_965363995.1 uncultured Eudoraea sp. | reverse complement strand
AAAATCAAAATCATTGCGACTCTTTTTTTCAGTTGAATCGGATGCTGTTAATTGAGTGTTTGATTCATTATTTTCAGTTTGAGCAACTGTATTTGAGGTAATAAAAAGTATACCAAATACCGTGAATCCAAGTTTAACTATGTTTTTCATATTTATTAAGATGTTTATATTCTTCATATGACGATTGATTTACAGTTTTGTTACATTAGGCTATATTATTGTAATCGCCGTAGTTGTCTTTAGTATTACCACCAACTAACGTATATGATCATTGATCATATATTTATTATGCGAACAATACGAATTTGACATTTTTTTCAATCGGTATTCATGGTTCCAAAAAATGGCAGATTAAGAAAACGAAATGAAGAAGAATGCTGACGTCCCAAAAAACGTTCGTTTTACGGGACTTTTGAAATAACGGTCGAGTGCATGAGTAGTAGCGGATTTCTACTCACTAACTTTTCAGCTTAGCACTGACCTTTATTTTAAATTTATATTTTTGTTTATCACTCATACCGCTATTACTTATACACCTCTTTGTTACCTGCTGGCTTTATTCCTTAAGTTGTTTTAATCTGTCAATTGCATTTTGGTTCTCAGGATTTAATTCCAACGACTTCTTGTAGTTAGAAATAGCGTTTTTAATATCCTTTTTGTAAAGATAAGCTTCGCCTAGGCTATCATACAAATTTGCTGATTTTGGATATATATGCAAAGCCAATAAAAATACATTTATACCTTGTTCTATTTTTGAAGAATTAAATGACAATCGTAAACCTAGTGTATTTAACATACCTTCTTCAAGTCTAAGCTTTGGGTTTTTTGCCATTGTTTCTTTGTATAAGGGAATTAAATCTTGATAACCCTGATTGAGTGCTAAATCATTAAAATCTTTATAATCGAATTCCCTCGAAAGTGATTGTTTCATTTTTTTTGAAATCAAAGTTTCAGAAAATCCATTTTCCTCGGGTTTATTTTCAATGAAAATTTTTGCTTTTTTACCATTTTTTAGGGTAGCATTTAAAAACTGTAAGGTATGTTCAGAAAGAAGTTTATAAGAAGCCATAATTTTATCATCACTTTTATCTTGCCTTTTATCTCTATTGGCAAACAATACCCCAAAAGAACTAAAATAGGAATGTGTTAGGTCGTGAAATTTATAACTATAAGCATTACTATATTTTAAAGAATCATATAATTGGAATTTGTAATTCAACTCAGCAGGAATTTTATCGCTAGTCAAAACTTCTTCAGGAATATCTTTTTGAGCAAAATGAATGTAAGGAATATTAAAGTTATCTAAATTAAAGTAAGGTGATTTTTCCAAGACAGAGTAATTGTATCTTTCAGTACCATCTAGACTTACTACTGCACTTATACTCTTATTTTTCATAACAGTTATAGCATTTGATAGTCCACCAAAACTAAAACCCATAAGTGCTATTCTATCGAAGTCTATATTTTCGTATTTATGAATTTCTTTTAAAAGAAATTCTACATCTCTAGATTGTGTTTCCATATCTTTTGTAGTTCCCCCTTCTAACCATCTTGTATCTGTTCCTCTTGAAGGACTAGATATCACTACAAAACCATTACTAGCTAAATATTCGAATAACGCAAAATTTTCAATTGATGAGGCTTGATAACTTGACGCGTAAATTACAACTGGATATTTTCCGTCTAAAAAAGTTGAATTAGAAAAAGCAGTTGCTTTTTCAGAAAGATGCGCCGTGTTTTCAGGTGTATTCCATAAGTCAGGAAACCAATCTAGTAAAAACTCGTTTGGTAAGTTTTTCCATTCTTCCTCTTCTTTTAAAATCTCCAAATAATCTAAAACAGCTAATTCCTTGGAATTACTATTTTTAATTTTTGCTGGATACCAAATACTAATAGGAATTGGTCTATTTATGAATTGATTGTTAAACTCATTTTTGATTTGATAGGTTCTTGTGCTATCAATAGCTGTATAGTGTTTGAAACCTACTTTATACTTTCCGCTATTTAGGTTTATTTCTTTTAATGATGTCTGTCCTTTTACAAAACATACTTGAAAAAGTACTAAGGTTACTAAAATTATTATTCTCATTATTTTCATACTTATTGATTTTTTAAGACACCATATTTTGAAGATTGTTACAGCAGTTCTTTCAGCTTGCCACTAACTAGTTATATCAGTAATAAATATACTCATACTCCCTTAAATATTTCCGGATAAACGTACATTTTGATTACTTTATGACTTTTTAAAATAGTCCCGTAAAACGGCCGATTAATGGGACCAACATTAAAAGCTTTTTAGTCAAAACCACCATAGTCCCATTTTCCGTCTTTTTTAATGGTCTTGTAAAGTAACCTTTTTCGGAACTGTTTTTGTGAGAATATATACATACAAGTTTGTAAAATGGCAGTAATACACTTCCCCACCTACAGCACTTATCTTTTCCCTCATATCGCAAGCTGCATTCACTCAAAAATAACAGCTTCCGGTTCCGCAGAATACCGGTTGTGATTGTTGAGCCATATGCCGTTTATTTGTACAAAAGCAATCACAACCCGTATTTCACCCCTTGCTAATTTCCGTCAAAGTTTTGGCAATTAGTTTCGTGGAATCATCGCTAAGACCGGAATCCTTGGCATAAATTTCCCAATCGGAAATCGCAGTTTGAACTTCGTTGATAATAGCCTTCGCATTTTTGACTTCAAAGGTATTGGCCAATTCCAACAAATGTTGTTGCCCAGGAGATTTACTCTCCCCTGCAACCATAGTACTGTGCATGCCATGGGATGAATTTGAAAAGGTAAGGTCGTAGGCAGGGGCCAATTTCCATTTTCCAGTAGGGTTCATTAGAAAGGAAATATTCTTGCTGTGGTCGTCCCGATTATGACTATACACATTGAACGTTGCCAACCGAAGTACTTTTGAATAAGCCGCAACATGATTTTCAAGGCGAAACGCGCAGTCCATTACATTGCCATAGTCTAAATTGCTGTAACGAAAATTGTCGTTCAGAAGCCCGCTTGCAGAATGTAAATGCAAACGGTCATTGTTTATTCTATCAAATCTTTTGGTCGCAAAGTACTTTTTTCCAGATGGACCTTCCAATAGTCTGCATTCAGACATTTCAATGCCGGCAGCTAAAGCCATTTTATAATAGGCATATTCTATTTGTGCGATATCGATCAGATCGGTTGAAGAGGGGAACTTTATAATCCAATGGTCATAGTCATCAGGGAGTGACGATTGCCCATGGATAAGGTGATTGGTTTTAGGATTATAACCTACAAAAATTTTGGGTCTTGCTCCACCGGAAGAACCACCAAGGTTAAATAGCTCTTCTAAGATATCGGAAGGTGTACCTTCCAACACCTTATTCATCTCTTGAGAAATTTCGTCCAGTTCCAAAAGCTTGTCGGCCTGAACCTCGGAGTTTAGATTTGGTTTATAGGTCAAAGCGCCCATACCGCCAGAACCAACATAAGCCAAACGGTCTAAGGGTGTTATTTGATTTAGGGATATTCCTTTTGATAACAATGTTCTGTCCAATAACAACCTGCCCCAACCATCTGGAAGTGAATCATTGAATACCCCGAAGAGCCCATCAAAAATCGTTGTTTCAGGTGTTAGAATAGCATCGGAAAGTTTCAGTTTAAAAGGAGAAATGGCTAAACCTCTTTCTAAAAAAGCAGCGTCGTATTTGAAAAAAATAGTTCCATTGTCGGCGACCATTTGACCAACTTCAATGGGAGTGTCGGAAAAACGAAGGTAAACTTCTAGTTGTTCAATTGGTTCCATCAGCTTTTCTTTTTCGAATCAAATAATTTCTCAATATGCCTAAGATTTTCATCCGGCTTCAGTATACTTTCAAAATCCGATAACCGACCTAGCACAAATACAAGCTTCAAAAGTGACTCTAAAGAAACTTGCCCTTTGGTTTCAAAACGTTTTAAGCTGCCTAAGGATACTCCCGAACGTTCTGCTAAGTCAATTTGGGATAGTCCCCTTTGTTTCCGAAGCTTTTTGTGTTTGTTCGCAATTTCTATGCGAACATCTCTAGGAAGTTTGTCAACACTGTACTTATTCATAGTAGAGATAATATATTAGCTAATAATACTCTAAAATACACTAAATAGATAATATATTAGCTATTTTTTACATTTAATATTTCACCATAGTAATACTTCCACGGCCTCATCCAATACTTCTACGCCAAATTCACGGACATAAGCTTTTGTAGTCAGAACACTTTGATGTCCCAGTGTCTCTCCGATTACGTCAATGCTAATCCCTTTTTCACGCAGGCACATGGCAAAACTATGACGTGCAACGTAACTGGTCACATTTTTTGAAATTCCTGCTTTTTCAGCCAGGATTTTAAGTGCTTTATTATATTGTCCCAAAATCTTTTGCTTGCGATTTTCAATTTGCATGGGAGTCAAAACATCGTGCAGTAAAATTGGAAAAACGTAGTTGGTATCCCTCCTATTCTTATCGTAATAATTTAGGATCTCTCTAACCGGCGGGACAATCTTTAGGGAGAAATTGCCCTGTGTTTTAGCCCTTGCATACGTAATGCGCTCATTGGTTATGTCGGACCATCTTAAACGCATCATATCTGCAAAGTTCATACCTCGAGTGTAGAAGCTAAATAGAAAGTAATTTTTTGCATTGATGTGCTGGATATCCCCTTCACAATCTACATTTTTGAACAACTCTATTTCTGCGATCGTTAGGGCATGCTTGATACGTTTGCCTCGAAGCTTCGATATCTTGTATTTATAAAAAGGGTAAAGGTTTTGCTTGATGAGGTCCCTGCGGATCGCTAAATTAAATACAGTACGAATACTTCGCATACGAACCGCAATACCGCCGTTGGAGCCGCCCCTGCTTCTTAAGAACACCTCATACTTGTCCAGAAAGGTCACATTAATTTCACGCATATGTAAAACTGGTTTTTTATAAAACCGTTTCAATGAACGAACGGTATCACGGTTATTACGCGCATAACCAGTTCTTCCGGAAACAACCAGATCCTTAACGAAGGATTCCCAAAATTCGAACAAATCTATTTTGCTTCTTTTTGAACCAAATCGGAAACGTCTTTCAAATTCATTTAAGGTAAAATCAATATCGTCGATTTCAAATTCCGAAATAATATTCCGGGCTTTTATTTTTATGGTGTCCAATAGGCGATTGTTTTGCATCGCATTCGGATGTCTTGTTTTAAAACAATGTTCCTTGTCGTCCCATCGCTCTTTTTTGACCAATAGTCCCGTAGCGATAATCTTTTTCTGACGGTCTTTTAGCACTTGTAAGATGATGGAATGTTCTCCATCTGAGTTTGTTTTAGTCTTCAGTTTTAGTTTGATGCTTACCATGATTTTGCTCTTAAGGGGTGAAACATAGGTGAAACAAATGGCACTTTTTGTGCAAACGCATGAAAACAAGTAAAAACAAAAAACCAATGAAAACAAGGGTTTCGAGAGATTGAAGAGAAATGAAAACAGATGAAAAGACAAATAATCGCGCTGTTAATCAGAGGGTCCTTGGTTCGAGTCCAAGAGGGGGAGCCATAAAGCAGAGACAAGCTCGCTTTATAGCTATGTAGTGAACGTTAGTTCTACTTCATAGCGAAATGGTTATAAAAGTCCAGCAGAAATGTTGGACTTTTTTGTTTTTAATGCACACTCTTTTTTAACGTGATTTGAATGTTTATTGGTTTAGCAGATGAGGGATTGTTTGTAGAATTGGTTTAATTACTTTAACACATAAAATATAGAAAAGGAATTACTTAATTGTAGTTCCTTTATAAATATAATAATATGAATCTTAATCACTCAACCCAGTTATCAAAGCTAGTCCTCCAAAAAGAAAAAGAAACATAAATATTAAAATAAAAGCAATAACCATTATTAAAAGATTTCCTTTTGCCCAATTCTTTTTATGAATATTTGTATCGCTATCAAAAGCCCAAACCAAAACTAATATAATTCCTATTAGTGGCAGCGATGCTAAAAAAATTGTCAACGCCCAATCTTTATATGACATTGCAGGTGTGTTTTCTTGAGCTGATAGATTTTCCATATTTTTAGTTAGTTTTAAAATGAATTACAAATATATTATATTTATTAAACAA
>CBDTVZ010000124.1:0-6177 GCA_965363995.1 uncultured Eudoraea sp. | reverse complement strand
TACGAGACCAATCAAAACGACCGCTACTACGATTATTCCCACCGTCAGCCAAAACTTCGGCCGCCCTGTCGGGATAAGTGTCAAATAAGTTGTTTGCCCCGACTGTAAAAGTAAGTGAGGGTGTAGCTCTATAACTCACCGAAAGATCAGTTACAAATTTAGTACCAAAAACTTGTTGTCTATCTATATTTGTAGTTGCTTCAGTTACTTTTCCAAAATATACGCCTCTTAGAAAGAATATCCATTTTTCTGAAGACAGATTAAACGTCAGGTTCACCTTTGTTCTTGGCACCGCTTCTTCCAGATAAACCCTGCTATCTTCCGGGAAGTATGTATCTACCAAACCTGCATCCTCAAGTACCTGGGATGCCTTTATCTCCCCTACCTGCTGAGTCTTAGAAAAAGTAGCTGCCAAAGATGAATTAAGCATCCATCCATCCCATACATTAGCCCTTTGGGTAAGAACTAAATCAATACCTCTTGATTCTGTATCAATTGCATTAGCAAAAAATGAAGCTGCAGATGCATTTGCCTGTCTAAGCAGATTATCCAATTCAGTTCCGGTTCCAGGACCTTGAAATTGCCCCGTATATACCACCCTATCATTTATTCTCACAAAATACCCATCGCCAGTAATGGTAAGGTTCGCTGAAGGTATTTGAGCTGTTATACCTATACTTACACTGCTCGATGTTTCTTCTTTTAAACTTGGTATCCCAAGAAGATTGGCAGCCCTGCTATCATTGGAAAAGGTACCCACCTCTTGAGGGTTCCCATCTTGATCAAAAATAGTGGAAGTTGAATTAAAATATATCTGATGAAGAGATGGTGCTCTAAATCCAGTATTTACGGCACCCCTAAGATTAATTTCATCAGTAATCTTAATTCTTGATGAGAGCTTAACGTTAAAAGTAGATCCAAAATCACTATAATTTTCGAAGCGAGCGGCTAAGCTCACAAGTACACTTTCAGAAAAATCGGCCTCTAAATCAAGATATCCCGCAACACTGCTTCGGTCTCTCGATAATTCATTATTGGGACTAAATCCTGGAAATACCTGCGATCCGCCAGGCCTGGAATTTCCAAAGAAATCCTGCGACGGTATCTGGGTTGCAAGTGTAATTACTTCTCCTGCACCAGTGTATTGAGCATAAGACGACTCTTGCCCGGCAACAATTTCATAGTTCTCATAACGGTATTCTCCACCGAAAGCGACATTAAAACCACTAAAGATATCATCATAAAACTGGGTAACATCCAGGTTGGTTGTATTTTGTGCAAAGGAAAACCCGCCGGCGTCAAAGGTAGTAGGCGATGCACTTTGCAGGGAAGCATTAAAGGTATTTCCTATAGTATAAAGGAATGCATTCTTTCCATACGTATTACTGAAATCCACACTCCAATCACCTATTTTTCCTTTGATACCAATTGCTATAGATTGATCTTTAATATTAGAATTTATTTCTGGTAGAAATCCGTTAAGATATGCAGGAGTATAGGTTCTACTTTGATTAGGAAGCCTGTAAAAACCAGCGGAATTGCCCGTCCTTGAGCTAATCCCGGCAAAAGAATAAAGTTCTGTTCCATAATCGTCCAGGGGAAGTGAAAAATTAACGAAAAAACGACCACCCCTTAATGCGGACTGCCCGACTCTCATATTATAATCACTTCGTACTTGTCCCCTTGCCGTCAATTCAGATTCTGTATTATCAACCCCGAGAATAGGCTGCAATTCTGCTTTTGTAGTTGCTCCCATTATATCAATTCCAGCAGCATTTGAATAAAAAATTACATCGGTAACATCGTCATCCAGTAAGTCAGCTACATCGTAGCCATCTGCGTTTGCAAATCGTTCTACAGTATTGTATTGATTAAACACATCACCTTCCCATTCTTTCATTCGACTATAGTCTTGACGAACATCAAAATCTCCGGAAAAATTTAAGTATCCTCCTCTTTCACCTAAAGAAATTCCATAGCTACCAGATACATTAGTAGCTTCACCATCGGAACCTCCTGTTTGTTCATTGGCATTCTTTGAAAAATTCGCACCGGTAGTTACGGTAAGGTTTAATTCACCTGAATCTTTATTAAGAATAATATTGATAACACCTGCAATAGCATCTGACCCATATTGAGCAGAAGCTCCGTCTCTCAGTACCTCAACACGTTGTATTGAAGCCGTAGGAATAGAATTTAAATCTGTTCCTACACTTCCTCTACCAAATGTACCATTCACATTTACCAATGAAGAGGTATGTCTTCTTTTTCCATTAATTAAAACCAACACCTGGTCAGGTCCTAAACCTCTTAACGAGGCTGGATCTATATGGTCCGTTCCATCTGAAATGGTTTGTGTATTGGAAGTAAATGACGGCGCTACATAATTTAAAATCTGATTTAAATTCACCTGAGGACCAACCGCCGCCAATTCCTTAACATCTATAACATCTACAGGAACCGCACTCTCTGTAGCAACTCTGTTGGGGTTACGAGAACCAGTAATAATTACCTCGCTCAATGCCAAACCGGAAACCAGGGTGATGTTTAGTATAGTAGTATTTGCCAAAACTTCCTGAGGTTCGTACCCTATAAAAGAAACGATTAACCTGTCACCAAGGATTGCATCTATAGTGTAGTTTCCATCAAAATCTGTTGTTGTGCCAATACTAGTGCCTTTTTTTACAACTGAAGCTCCAACGAGCGGAACCCCCTGATCATCGCTAACCGTTCCACTTATCTGCCCATTTGCAATGCAAATAGTACCAAAAACAAGGATCAAAATAATTAAGTAATGCTGTTTCATATCTTATCCAATTTGAGTTAATATTTTCATAAGATAGATAAAACTTATCTTAAATTGCCCGTTAAACTGCCTTTTTTTTATTTGGGTTTTGAGCCAAACAACTGCTATTATCTTGTTTGAGTCTTTAAAGTAATATTGTAGTTTTGATACAAACTAACTTAGCATGCAAAAAATTATTGACCGTTTTATTAGCTATGTAACTATAGATACACAGAGTGATCCAAATTCAAATAGTACTCCCAGTACAGAAAAACAATGGGTGCTGGCCAATAAACTTAAAGAAGAATTAAAACAAATTGGTTTGGAAGATGTTTCGATCGATGATAACAGCTACATTATGGCTACCCTTCCTTCAAATATCAAAAAAGTGGTGCCCACTGTTGGCTTTATTTCGCATTTTGATACAACTCCGGATTTTTCTGGAACCAATGTAAAACCCCGTTTGATTAATAATTATGACGGAAGGGACATTGTCCTTAATAAAGAAAACAACATTGTACTCTCACCGGATTATTTTGATGATTTACTTCTTTACAAAGGACAAACCCTTATTGTTACGGATGGCACTACACTGCTGGGAGCAGACGACAAAGCCGGTATCACTGAAATTATTACAGCGATGGAGTATCTTATACAGCATCCGGAAATTAAACATGGTCCTATCCGTATAGGTTTTACGCCGGATGAAGAGATAGGACGAGGAGCACATAAATTTGATGTTAAAAAATTTAATGCAGATTGGGCATACACCATAGACGGGAGCCAGATAGGGGAACTGGAGTATGAGAATTTTAATGCCGCCGGAGCAAAAATTACGGCTATAGGTAAAAGTGTACATCCCGGATACGCAAAAGGAAAAATGGTAAATGCAATTAACCTCATTAGTGAATTAATGAATTTATTACCAAAAGAAGAAGTGCCGGAACAAACAGAAGGCCGGGAAGGGTTTTTTCATATAAATCATCTCCGGGGTGAAATAGAAAAAGCAGAGTTGGAACTCATAATAAGAGATCATGATAGGTCTTTATTTGAGAAGAGAAAAAAGCTGCTTAAGAATATTGTCAATGAACTGAATGAAAAACATGTAGATTGCTTATCTCTAGAGATAAAAGATCAGTACTTCAATATGAGAGAAAAGATAGAACCAGTTTTTCATGTTGTTGAAATTGCCAAAGAGGCAATGGAAGCGTTAAATATAGAACCAATTATAAAGCCTATTAGGGGTGGTACAGATGGTTCACAGCTGAGTTATATGGGACTGCCATGTCCAAATATTTTTGCGGGCGGACATAATTTCCATGGAAAGTACGAATACATACCAGTGGAAAGTATGCAAAAAGCAGTTGATGTTATCGTGAAAATTTGCGAAATTGTAGGAAGTAAATAATTGGGAATATGGTAATAGCGGAAAAAGTAGAAGCCTACTATTCCAAAGATCAAAAATTCAGGGAGGGCATTACCCGGCTAAGGGAGATTGCCTTAAAAACGCAATTGGTAGAAACTTATAAATGGGGCTCTCCTGTATATACTATTGACAATAAAAATGTATTAGGGATATTAGCTTTTAAAAGTTATTTTGGCCTATGGTTTTTTAACGGAGTTTTCCTTAGTGATCCCAAGGGAGTTTTGGAAAATGCACAAGAAGGCAAAACAAAATCGATGAGGCATTGGAAATTTAAGGCGGTCGGCAATATAGATGAAGTAGGTGTTCTTGAATATATAAAGGAAACTATCGAGAATCAAAAGAAAGGACTGGAATTAAAACCATCGCGAAAGACAGAAATAATTATTCCAAAACTATTATTGGACTCTTTGTTAGAAAACACCAGGCTGAACGAGCAATTTAATGAACTCACTCCTTATAAGCAAAGAGATTATTGCGAGTACATCGCAGAGGCAAAACAACAAAAGACAAAGGAATCGCGACTTGATAAGATTATTCCAATGATTTCTAAAGGCCAGGGGTTAAATGATAAGTACAAATAAACTTGTAGCTTTTTATCTCTGTTAGTGACCATAAATTTTCGAAAAGGTCAGCTTTATATTTTGCTTATTTACGATTGGGGCAATTTCCGGCTATAGTAAGAACGAGTTACATCCACCCCGGATATGCCATAGCTTAAAGCCATCTGATTTCACCTAATTTTACGGAATGCTACTTCTTTGAATCTAATGAACACAAGGCTTCTTATTATTTACGTTCTTCTTTATTTGTATATGTATGAAGAAGATTTATATTAAAATTTTCAACTAATAACCAGATCAAAAAAAAACACCGGTGGCTACCGATGTTTTTAACTGAAATTATTTTTAAATCTATTTTTCCTTTGGCACGACATTCAATTTGGCACTCATTTCCATTGAAATGGATGATCTGTCAAATTTTAATCTTCCGGCCATGGTCTCAATTATACAGGAAAAATCCTTATCGTTCAAATCCACAACTTTACCGTGCAAGCCACTTTTAGTTACTATTTTATCACCTTTCTTTAACGCTTGCGCAAATTTCTTTTCATCTTTTTGACGTTTCATCTGTGGGCGTATCATAAAAAAATATGCCACGGCAAAGATTAGTATCATTGGAAGAAATTGTCCTATATCACCCATAATTTTTTGTTGAGTTTTGCACTACTTATTTAACAGGACCAAGTGCTGTTGAAGGTCCTCCTTCTTTGGGGTTAACAAATGCTTTAATTCTTAAAATTTCCTGCCCTTTTTCTGTATTTGCAGTAACGGTAATGGTCTTAGTAATCTGATTTTGGCCAGAACCATTAAACTTCACAATAAGTTCACCTGTTTCACCCGGTGCAATAGGATCTTTAGGTGGATTAGGAACCGTACACCCGCAACTACTGGTTGCATTTGTAATAATTAAGGGTGCATTACCTGTGTTTGTGAAATTGAAGATAGTCTCCTGCGGAGTACCTTGTGTGATGGTTCCGAAATCGTATTCCGTTTTTTCAAAATTCATTACAGGAAGGTTTTTTGCCTGCAAATCTCTTTCTGCTGCCACTTCAACATTTTCAGTATTTACCTTGCTCGAAGCATTTTCCTTACAAGAGCTAAGCACTAACGCTGCGGTTAAACCGAGGGCAATAAATAATCCTTTCATTTCAATATAAGTTTAAGATTTGCATGCAAAATTAAGGAATATTTGTTTATAATAATCCTCTCCCTGTTTTTTTCAATTTTCCATTAATCCTATATTCTTTTACCAATTTATCTAATATGCCATTAATAAAGATACTGCTCTTAGGTGTAGAATACTCTTTAGCTATTTCTAAATACTCGTTAATGGTGACTCGCTCGGGTATGGAAGAAAAACCAGTTAGCTCACAAATGGCCATCTTTAAAAGTATAGCATCTATATC
>CBDTVZ010000123.1:0-6183 GCA_965363995.1 uncultured Eudoraea sp. | reverse complement strand
AAAGAGGGCTAATAATTAAAAAAAGACGAGTATTGGATGGATAATCCCAGTTAGACTCTGGTCCTGCTTGGAGCTACACCAAACTCTTCTGAATAGACCCTGCTGAAGTGAGAGGGGTTTTTAAATCCGGTGTCATAGGCTACTTCGCTCACATTGAGTTCGGTAGTGAGCAATAGTTCTTTGGCTTTTACCAGACGTAGCTTTCGGATGAAACGATGAACGCTGGTATTGGTAAGTGCTGCAAATTTTCGATACAACTGGGAGCGACTCATAGCCAGGGAGCGGCATAATTCTGCAATGCCAAACTCCTCCTCGCTCAAGTGGTTTTCCAGGGTTTGACGTACTTCCTGCATAAACGCATCTTCTTTATCCAGAATAGGGCTGGAAACAGGATCATGCCTTTGTTGTAAGCTAATAGTAGCTTGGTACCGATGTTGGAGTGCTTTACGCAGCGAGATCAACTTTTCAATGCGAATAAACAATTCCTCCCTGTTGAAAGGCTTAGCAAGATATACATCGGCACCGGCCTTAAGACCTTCCATTTTAGATTCTGAATCGGCACGCGCTGTGAGTAAAATCACTGGGATATGGCTGGTACGGAGATCACTTTTCAGTTTTTCACAGAAGGCAAAGCCATCCATCATAGGCATCATTACATCGCTGATCACAAGATCAGGAATGATTTCAACGGCTTTTTCAAAACCCTCCTGGCCATTACCGGCGACCACTATTTCATAGTCAACGCAAAGCAGGGAACTAATGTATTGTATCACATCCTTATTATCTTCTACCACAAGGATCACCAACTTTGCATTTGTTTCGCCATTTTGTGGGTGTAGGGAAAGCTCGCTCTTTTCTAAGGGAAGACTGGCAGCGGCTATCACTTTTGATTGCAATCGTTGTCCGTTATACGCCCTATTGGTAATGGGCAGTGTGACGGTAAAGGTAGAACCCTTTCCAAGACTGCTGTCCAAAGTAATTTCACCTTCGAGCAATTTAACCAGTTCCTGTGTTATTGCAAGACCAAGTCCGGTTCCTTCAGTTAAGCCCTCGTTGTTGTTTTCTGCCTGAAAATACCTGTCGAATACTTTATGAAGATGTACTGATGGGATACCCGTACCGGTATCTTTAACTTTTAGAATCAAAGTGCTGCCCGGTGGCAGGTTTTCCCTGGAAACCAAGACTTCTATGGTGCCACCTACAGGCGTAAACTTGATGGCATTATAGAGCAGGTTAGACAAGATGTCCTGTATTTTGTCCTGATCGAAATCCATTTTAATCTCTTGGGGAATTGAAGAAAACAAGAGACGTATATTTTTTGCTTCGGCAAGCGAATGGAAAGATTCAACCAGATATTTCAGGTAAAAGGTTACATCATCCTGTATTAAATTAACAGGCATAGCATTGGCCTCCAATTTTGAAAGGTCCAGCATCTGATTGGTAAGATTAAGCAACTTCCTGCCATTTCGTTTTATCATTTTTAGCCCCTCATGCTGCCATTCTTCGGGTTTGTTTTTTATTTGTTCTGCCATTCCGAGAATAATAGTTAATGGGGTACGAAATTCATGGGTAATATGGGTATAAAATCTGGTTTTGAATTTATCTACTTCCTGCATCCTTTGTTTTTCTTCAAGTTTTAATTTATCCACCTGCCCGGTGAAATAGTAAAGTGCCATAAAGGCCATGGCGGCACCAATTACAAAGCCCAGGAAGTGGTAAGCTAATAAGTAGTTCGCGGTATTATGTGGTTGCAGTAGCGTGGCAGCCATCATTAAAACCATATACAATAAGAAAACCAAAACGGCTCGTTTCTTACCAGGAAGTGTCAGGGCATAAAAGGGGCCTATCAGGCCAATAAAAATCGGAGCACCTGCATACAGCAGCCCTCCCAGCAGGTATACTTTTACGGAAGAAAGTAAAACAATTCCTAATTGAGAGGCGAGGGCAAATTCTTCAATTCTTTTTCTATAGAAATGAAAAATCAGCAGCCCTAAAAGCAATGCAGTTACCCAAATGAGATTTACTATGACCACCCCAATGCCTTCCTTGTCTCCCATAATAAAGCTCATAAGTAATAAGAATGGAAATCCGCCTACATTAAATATCCACCAGATTTTTTTAAGCAATAGTGTTTCCTGGCTGTCGCCCGAGCGATAGAGGTACTTGATTAGCCAGGTGTTTATACTACTAATGCTGTTTTGTATACGTGATTTAGGCAAGATATTCATTTGTTGGTCCTTTAGCCAATAAATAAATATCAGGTATGGGAAGCATATATCAAATGACCAGGATCAGCCAGGTATGTAGGGTTTCTACTTACGGCCATCTAAATTTTCCGTAAATGAAACTTCCAGACACACCATATTTATATCTGACATCACTACAAAAGATTAATTTTAGAAACCGACAAAACAGTTAAATATTTTATACGATATATAGTATAACATCTGTTGCTATCAAAAATAGGGTTGAAAATAAAGTGTGAGGCACGAAGTTAGAGGTATGAAGTTGGAAGTTAGTAACTCGTATTTAGCACTTCGAATTTCCTTTATAACGCCCCTGGCTTCTCCTAGGTAATACTATGAAGAAGGAGCTAGCGCGAGCGTCACGCTCGCGCCGACCAAGGCAACATCTGTGACCCTATCTAATGTGGTGGTCTGTATATTAAGTGATTTTGGTCAGGCATTACAAGGGTTAACGGATAAAATCTCAGTTCCCTATAACCTGAATTTATAGGACAAATAAAAGAGACCACAAATGGAACACACTTGGGAAAAGTCTCTTTCTGTGGCGAAAGTGTCACTTAAAATGAACCTTTATTGGGACATCAGCTTTTTTCTCCATTCCGTTCTTTTAATCGGCCGTTTTATGGGACTGAAATCCATTCTTCACTTGAACTGGTAACGGATTGAATATTTTTGAGTGAACGACAAGTTTCCGTTATGCTGCTTTTTATTTTAACCTGCCTTTGAAATCAATTTAAACCGCAAAAGCCTTTCTCAACATCTCATAACTTTTGGGTACAGCGGTCTCGGGGTCTTCCTTGCCCTCCATTTCCAGTGAAACATAACCCGTAAAATTCGCATCACGCAGAATCTTGGCGATACGGTCATAATCAATGTCCTTATCGTATACTTCCCCGCCACCATAATATGTTTTTGCCTGTATGATACTGGCATACCCGCTCAATCTTTTAAATTGTTGATATGGCTCGCCTACAAAATTCCCCGTATCAAGGTTTAATCCCATTACAGGTGACGAAGCCAAGGCTTTGTATATCTCCTCAAGGTAATCGATATTGGTTGATAGGCCCCAATGATTTTCGAGGCAAAGTATCACCCCTGCTTTTTCAGCTTCCTTCAAACATTCTCCCATACTGTCTATCACCCAATTTTTGGCATCGTGGTCGGTATATCCCTCGACCGGTTTTTGTATACCGGTCTGATAATAATCGGGGGCTCTTTTCCCTTCCCAACTGCCCGTATTCATGCGTATGGCGGGTATGCCCATCTGTACGGCAAGTTTGATGGACTTTAGGGTATGTTCAACATGTTCTTTTCTTTTTGCCGCGTCGGGTTCCACAAAATTTTGATGGATCGATAGAAATGGAAGGGCCAGCCCCCTATCGAACGCCATTCGTTTTAATTTGTTCATGTACGGCACCGTTTCGTTCTCCATTTGACGGTGCAGGATCTCTACCCCGTCAAAACCGATGCGCGCCGCATTTTCGATAACTTTCTCAATGGGATACTTTTCCGGTTCAAAATGCCAATAGGAGTAGGTTGATACGATAAGTCGTATGGCTTGATTATCAAATGTGCTCTTCTTTTTTTCGTTTTCCGGAGCGGCCAAAACTAAAGACGGGGCCATCGATGCAGCACCCAATAGCCCGACGTTCTTTAACCAATTTCTTCTGGATGAACGGGATTCGTTCTTTTTCAATGGATTTGCCATAGTTTCTCTTTTTGTAATTATTAGATCTTTTCTAAATTACAATTATTTTAAATTATATCCCAACACTTCGGCCAGACGCACATGCCCTATGTTAAAGGTCGGCTCCCCTAAGGAAAGTTCGATTATCAAGGAAGTCGATTCAGGCAACTTAAACAACATCGATGCGCAAATGGAGCAGTATGATTCATTCGACCCGAAATAGGACTGACCATATATGAAAAAATTGGCGAAAATCCATACTGCGGTCGTTCCTACGATGATTGGAAATAAAATCATGTCCTCCATCATTGAAAACAACCATAAAACGAACCTTTATCGGGACTCTATAAATCAAGTATATACATACTTATTTCAGTTGAATGTAGCTAAGTTTCTACTTTAAAAAGGAAAGTATCATTCATGGCAATTTTCCTCCTACCCCTAAAACATCTGTGGTTCTCTACAATGTGACGCTCTTATTTTTATATGAATTGTACTTATACTATTTGTTATAATATCTTAGTTCTATAGGTCGGATATCATCAATATCTATATCCCATTGTTAGGCACACGCTTATTTTGTTCTTATCTTATTAGCCTAATTCTAACATTATGTTTTATTGATAACTATATGAAAAATGTGTTAATCTGTGGTGCAGGAATGTCGGCTACCGATCTGATTTCGTACATGCTTAAGCATGCCGAAGAATACAACTGGGATGTAACGGTAGGTGATATTTTAGTAGAAACCGCAAAAATGAAAATTGGTGGTCATCCAAGGGGGAAAGCGGTATACTTTGATTGTTATGATGATACAATTATGGAGCGTTATATTAAGGATGCAGACATCGTAATCTCGTTGTTGCCTCCTGGAATGCATGCTGCTGCGGCAAAAATTGCACTTCAATATAATGCGCATGTGGTAACGGCTTCATATGCTAGTCAGGAAATGATGGATATGCATGAAGAAGCAAAAGAAAAAGGTCTCACATTTCTAAATGAATTGGGAGCTGATCCAGGTATTGATCATATGAACGGAATGCGTTCTATAGATAAAATCAGGAAAAAGGGAGGGGAGCTATTGGCATTTACATCATATTGCGGCAGTTTGGTTGCCCCTGAGAGTAATGATAACCCATGGGGCTATAAGTTTACCTGGAGCCCAATGAACGTAATCACGGCAGGTAGTGCTGGAGCTTGTTATTACAAAAAAGACAATTTTCGTTGCATCCCCTATCATCGTTTATTTACCAATCCAAAAGTTATAAGTGTCCCTGGTTTCAGAGCGTTTGAAGCGTATGAAAATCGCGATTCCGCAGTCTATAGAAAAAAATACAACCTAGATGACATTCCAACATTTATAAGGGCAACATTGCGTTATCCCGGTTTTTGCGAAGGATGGAATCTTTTTATACAACTAGGGCTAACGGTCAACAACTATCACATTGAAGGCAGTGAAAACATGACATACCGCCAGTGGGTTGCATCGTATCTACCAGATGATGATGATGCAAGTCTTGAAAATAAACTGGCAGACATCTTGCATATAGAAAGAGGTGGAGAACTTCATGAACAATTGCTTTGGACAGAACTTCTGTCCGACAGACCAATTAGGCGGGTAAATGGAACTCCTGCAGAGATACTATTGGATTTACTAATGGATAAGCTGAAATTTAAACATGGCGACACGGATATGCTGGTTTTTTACGAGAGGATAGAATACAAACTCGAAGGCGAATTATTTGAACATTTATCTTATTTGGTAACAAGGGGCTTAGATTATAGGCATACCGCCATCTCTCGTACTGTTGGATTGCCTGCGGCAATTGGTGCAAAGTTAATCCTTAACGGAGAAATTAAAAGCCCTGGTGTGTTGTTTCCATGGGCCAAAGAAGTTTATGATCCTATACTGGATGAGTTCACGGAACTAGGCATTGCTTACACCTCGCACGATAACAAGATTGAGCATTCGCATTATGAGTAATGGCGATGTGTAGCTGGTTATCATCTTCTAATAAAAGCTTCCAGGAAGTCTTTTGGATGGAAAATCCTGATTA
This sequence comes from uncultured Eudoraea sp., assembly GCA_965363995.1. Taxonomy (GTDB): domain Bacteria; phylum Bacteroidota; class Bacteroidia; order Flavobacteriales; family Flavobacteriaceae; genus Eudoraea. Next base: position 193 of record CBDTVZ010000123.1, on the reverse strand, counting down.
TAGATTAGGACAATGAATTACTTTTGCGTCAAGACCAAGGTTACATCTGTGACTCTATCGAATATGAGGGTCTTTAATTTAGTCTCCCGTACTTTAGCATAAAACCGTTTAAGATAATTCACTGTTAAGTTCTTCGAGTAGTATTTTTGCTTCGCATAGATCAACTGAGTCAAAACCTTCCGAAAACCAATTG
>CBDTVZ010000122.1:0-6192 GCA_965363995.1 uncultured Eudoraea sp. | reverse complement strand
AACCTGGCTGAGGCAGAGCTCACCAATTCATTCATTTTTTCAAGATCACCTGCAATTTTTGCGGTTATTTCAATTTTGCCTCCTTCAAGTAAAAAGGTGTCATAGTTTAGTATTTCATTTAAATGTAGGGGATCGCCAAAGGCTCTAAAATCAACATCTATATTTGTGCCTGCAGATTCTGATATATCTACCTGAGCTGCAAATTCTACCTTACTTCCTTTATTGTAATCAAATCTACTTTCTTTCAGAACCAAGCTATTAAGACCTTCAAAATATAAACCTGTGGAAAAATTCTCTAAGACTATCAAATCTTTGAATTCAAATCTATCAATGCTTACGCCTAACTTAGGATTAAAATTTGTATAAATTCCCCTCAGGGTTTCTTTGATACGGTTATTGATAGTTGCCTCAGTAGCTGTGTTTTCTTTTTTTACTTCTTTTTGAAAAACATCTATAAAATCGTCCCATTGCAATCTATCGGAATGCATATTTATAAAGGTATTAACCCGATCTGTGTTCGATGGTGAGAGGAACGCACTAAAATTCTCCAGTCTTCCGGAGAAATTTAATTTATCTGTGGTACCTACGCTAATTTCTAAAGTGTTAAGGATGGCCAAATTGTTTTTAATTTGTACATCTAATAAATCAATTGGTACGTTAAGGTTATTGGGTTGGTATAATACACTGGTATTTGTTAATCTTAAGGTGCCATTTAATGCATTTAAAAAATCATCCATTTGGAGTACGTCCCCATAAACATGCCCTCGCAGGTCAAAGCCACCCCCTCTAAAAAAGAAAGTGTCACTATGAAAGATATCGTTCAATATTTCGGGGGTGCCTGTCACATCAACTTCCGCATCTATTATAATTTGTTTAGGTTGTTCAAAATCAAGAGCAGCATTAAACTTAACCGCTCCTTCCCTGATTTCAAAAGCCGTGTTGTTAAGATTAAGATGATTTACATCACTAAAAGCCATGTCTGTAGAGAAATTAGTCAATTGAAAGGATTTATAACCAAATTCCTCAATATCTACGGAAACAGAAGGATCGAATTTTAAGTAGATTTTTCTTGCTAAGTCCTTTAATACATAGGCAGGTTCTTTTACTTTATCTTTAGGGCCTTTATTGGGATTCTCAAAAATGTTCACAAAATCTTCCCATCTCAATTTAGTGGATCTTAAGCGTAAATTAGTTGTTGCTGAGACCTTGGCATCTTTACTTAAAAGAGAGGAAAAGGGAGAAGCTTCTCCGTATATGCTCAGTTTATCAGTAGAACTTAAAGGAAGTTCTAAAATCTCTAACACAGCCCTGTCTTTTTTGAGATTAATATTTAGCTGTTTTACAGGAATAGAGAGCTCGTCTTCTTTGTCAAAAATGTCCGTATTTATAATCTTTAATGTGATATTTGACCGCGTTAGCAAATCGGCAGCAGATGTTGCATCGCCTTCCAGATTAGCGATTAAATTATAGCGACCTTTCTTAAGCGTAATGATAGGATCATTAATAAGTGAAATCAAATTCTCAGGTACACCATCGGCTTTGAACGAACCTTTAATAAGCGCTTTATCTTCCGGAGTGCTTATTAATATGCCATTACTTACCTCAAATTTGGTCTCTTTGTAATCCCCGGTAACAGAACTGAATATGAGCTTTATATCTTTTTTGTCTTCAGTTTTGGCGCGCTCATCATCGTATATTCTGTTGGTAAAACTTCCAGCGAATGACAAATTGTCCAAATTAAAACGGTCAACTATTAATGCAGAATTTTCAACACTATTAAATTCTACATGAACCAAAGGATTGGAAAAAGGAGCAAAACTGCCAGATAATGTTGTATTTGTAGGAAAAGGCTGCTCAATAATATATTTCTTAAGTTTTTCCTGAATATTGTCAGCCAGAAGTTTTACGGTTGGTTTGTATTGTGTATGTTCATTCACAATCTTAAATAAAAAACTACTCTGCCCGGAAGTGTCAAAATCGGCTATAAGATTAAAAACCTGATCATTTACGGACAAATCAAATGAAGGGATATGAATTTTGTTGTTAGTCAAGTCTATTTCAGGGTACATGGTCCCGTCAATCTTAGAATCTTTGAGATAACTCCCTTTTTCAAGGTTAAACCCTAATTGTGTAATATGAGCATCCAAATCCAGGGAAGAGGATATTCGATTTGGCCCGATAAGGAAGTTTGATGATATTTCGTTTAACTTAAATTTAAATCCTTTATGACGTGGAATATTTTGTATCTCAATGGTAAAATTTTCAATGTCAAAGGACATTTTATAGGGCTCGAAGGTTTCAGAGACCGCACTTTTTTCAGGCAGGGAGTCTTTTTTAGCAGTTAAAGCTGCCAGATCTTCTTTATAAGTAACAGACTTATAATTCGCATTTTCTATACGAACAGATTTTACCTGAATCTTCTTTTTAAATAGACTATTGACAGCAATTTTAATAAAGGCATCCTTTATCTCCACGCGGGCGAGTTTATGTTCTGAAGAATCTAAAAGTACCAGATTTTTAAAATGGAATGCCGGACTAGGGAAATTGCCCCAACTACTCATGGTTATATCGTCAAAACTTACCGTGCCTTTGTGATTTTCTGAGACTTTATTTACAATGTAGTTGACAACTTCTTCTTTATGTCCTTCTACATAAAAGTAGATAACCCCAAATACAATTACCAAAATCAGAATTAAACTGACAATAAATTGTGTTATTTTTTTTAGCATGGGGTAGTTTCCTTTATTTGGAAGAAGACTATAAATATATTACGTATAAAATTAAGTAATTTTGGTTTGACAACTAATTTATTTCTAATCTAAATCGCCTTACTTTGCTTGAATTACTTCAGCCGGTTGATATGAGTTATAAATTAAAAAACCTGACAAACCTGTAAAATTTTCAATTTTACCTTGTGACCTTTATTGAACTTATTCATATATTGCCTCTGTTCTATTGAGCCTCAAATAGATTATTAGATCTTTCTTAGTCTGATACTTATTTGTTTTCAGAAATGACTAAGCATACTTCTCAACCAAATCCTTTGCGTAAACTGTGGGCCAGAATTTATTGGTGACATCTGCGGTTTCTTCAAGCCTTATAAGTTCATAGACAATCCGACTTTGTGTAAAAGTCGTGTTTAACAGAATGGATAATGGTTCTTCTAAAGTTTTGGCGTACCAAAGGGACCATTCGGGATCCGCGCCATCTGATTCTATAAATGCTTGATGATGGGCATGTCCAGTTTTTTCTAAGAGTGCAGCTAATTCTTGTGTTTTGGTGTTTTCCATCACTTGTAAAGTTTCTATTTTATCAATATTTTATTTGAACTTTTCTAATGTCTGGTATAAGCGGTCGTTTTATTGGCGCTTATACATAGTTAGAATTTAGGATTACATGATTCACAACTAATTTACATTGTTTTTTCCTTAATATTATTTACGTAGTACATTTTCATCATTCCTTTATTTTTAACATCAATTTCACCTCTATACTTACAATCAAAAGAATCTTTAATCAGCTCATAAGTGTTTTCTGAGACATTAATTTTTCCCGGCTCTGAATTAAATTCCATACGTGAGGCTATGTTTACGGCATCTCCCCAAATGTCATAAGCAAATTTCTTTATACCTACAACCCTGGCTACAACAGGACCGGTATTAATTCCAATACGCATATCGAAACAAATTTTATTCGTAGAATTTTGTTTTTTGCAATCACATACAAATTCAGTGATTTCAAGAGCAGCCAATACCATTTTAAGGGCATGATCTGTTTTTTGGTAATGTAAACCTCCGACACACATATATGAATCGCCTATAGTTTTGATTTTTTCTAAGTGGTACCTACCCATAATTTCATCGAACTTGGAAAAATAATAATCAACACTTTCCACCAGTTTTTCCGGAGATAAATTTTCTGCCATACGTGTAAACCCCTTAAAATCTGTAAATAAAACGGTAACAGAATCAAACTTTTTGGCTTGCACCTTGCCGCTTCTTTTCAGTTCTTCAGCAGTCTCAGAGGGCAAGATATTCAGGAGGAGATTCTCCGAGATTTTTTTCTCCCTTTTAATAGATCTGTAGTACCAGTACAAGGTGAATAGTAATATGATCGTAAGACCTGCAATGATGATCATGGCAATAAAAATGATCTGCTGTTTTGCCTTTTTCTGGCTGATCAGATCCAATTCTATCTGTTTTTGAGAAACTTCGAAATCCGTACGAAGGTCGGCCATTTGCTGGACAGATACGATGTTTTTAACACTGTCCCGGTATGCGATGTAATTCTTGTAAAATTTGAAGAATTCTCCTGGGTTTCCGGCTTATTCATACAGTTCTGAAAGTTGTAGATTTGCAACACTAATTTGCTCTTTTAACCCGTGGGCAGTAGCCAGTTCGAGGCTTCTTTGTGCATAGCTGAAAGCCATAATAAAATGGTCCTGCTTTGCATAGATATCGGACATGATGGTCAGGTATTCCGTAATAGGGGAATAATCCTGCAGTTCCTCGAGAATCGCTATAGCAGCATTTATATTCGCCTTGGCTAGGACATCCTTTTCTTGCTCGGCATATACCATTCCCATATTACCCAGGTAATAGGCCGTACCGATTAAGTAATTTACATTCTCGAAGATAAGCCCGGCCTCTTCAAAATATGCTATGGCGGCATCGTATTTCTTATCTTTCAAATATTGATCACCAACATTTAATAAAGCGGTCGCCAACGTGATAGAATCATTAGTCTTTCGTAATAATTGAATGGCCTTACTGTAGTAACTCTCGGCGTTATTGGAGTTTCCCATTTGTGAATAAACGTCTGCGATTGAAGTGTAAGCCATCCCTTCACCAAGAATATATGCTGCCTTATTAGCTGCCTCGCCGGCCTTGAAAAAGGCATCTAACGCAATTTGCAAATCTCCAAGTCTTCTCTTGCTATTTCCTTTTTGAAGATACCCCCTGTACAAGTATAAAGCGTTGTCTTCTAACTTGGACTGGGCTATAAGTTCTTCCGCATATTTTAAGGATAATTCGAGATCATTCACCTCGTTAAAGGCTAAATTTCTCAGCAATTCTAATTTTGCGGAGCCTTCCAGTCTATCTTCCTGAGAAATCTTTACCAGACTATCGGCAATTCTCTGATCCTGCGCAGTACTGCTTACACATTGAAAATGGAAAAAGCATACGGCAACACAGACTTTAACAAAATAGCCAAATGATTTCAATTTTAATTAATTGTTAGCACATAATTTTGGATCAATCTTAAAACTTTTGGGATCTGAACCTAATTCATAGATACTAAAATTGATTTTGTAATCGTAGTACTTGCCAATCAAATTACCATCATCTTTTACCCTGACTCTAAACGATTGTTCTTCTTTGGGATCACGAGTAATAGTCGACTCGAAAAAATCTAATTTGTATGAAATACTATCTATAACAACTTGATAATCTTGGTCAGTTGTTTCAGCAACCCACTCTACATAAAAGTTTAAAAATACTTGAGATTCAAAATCTTTTAGAGGAGCATTTTGAGAAGAACTTTTATGATCTAGATCTTTAAGTTCACAAAGCCTGTCAATTTTGTGCTGTTCTGGATTAGCCATTTTGTAAAGTTCCGCGACTTTAACAGTCAATGTAATTACTTGATGTCTAGCACTAAGAATTTTCCTTGGCACAAAAACTTCTTTAATTAGCTCTTCAAATTTATTTGTATCCATAAATTTCATTTTTAATACATCTGATTCCATAATATTAAATTTTAAGTGAATAAATAATTTTCTAGTTGAATTCTTATAAGATCTTAATGATTCGGAATATTAGACTTAATTATAAAATCCTTGCCTGCTTCACCCTCCATATAAGAGCACTATACGGTCATTAAATTTGCAGGGTGGATAAGTACTACCAGTGTAGTTGAGATTCTATAACACCAGTTTTTTTTGATTTGGTTATTATAGAATTTGAGTTCGGGTGTAAGTTAAAACCTACTAGTCAGATCATCAACGACATTGGTCATATGGAAGTGTTTCGTGAAACTATCTCAAGCTTTTTGATTCCGGATAAACGAATAATGATTTCTATAATGCAAAAGCGAATACCTGTTCCGGGAAGACCGAAGATTATAATCATTATGGCACGATCTGAATGCATTTCAAAAAAAATTTGGTCATGTAAAACATGAAAGGCTGAT
>CBDTVZ010000121.1:0-6217 GCA_965363995.1 uncultured Eudoraea sp. | reverse complement strand
CCATAAGGCATTTTATAATGAGCGAGTTCTATAATCTTTTTCCTATCGGGAAATAGTTCCATTATTAAATCTAAATAAATTATCTTTAAATATGTTACGAAAGATATAAAATGAAACGAAGAACATTTATCGGCTCTTCTGTAGCCGCCTCCGCAAGTTTATTTTCCGTTGCCGGTGTTGCCATGGAAAGTAAATCAATTACTCCCAGCGATTTAAAAGGAAATATTAATCACAGCGTATGTCGTTGGTGCTATAGCAAGATTCCTATGGAGGATTTTCTACAAAGCCTTAATGAATTAGGCATTAAAGCAATGGATTTAACAGGTCCCGAAGATTGGCCTTTAATGAAAAAGTATGACATCTATGCATCTATGTGCTGGGGCGCAGGTTTTGGTATTGAGAAAGGCTGGAACGATCCTAAACTACACGAAGAACTGATAAAAGACTATTTAAAAATGATACCGAAAGTAGCGGAAGCTGGCTACACCAATCTGATTTGTTTTAGTGGAAATCGCAATGGTATGAATGATGAAGACGGGCTCAAAAATTGCGCAGAAGGATTAAAACAAATTATGCCTCTGGCTGAAAAACATGGAGTGGTTATTCAGATGGAACTTCTAAACTCTAAAGTAGACCACAAAGATTATATGTGCGATCATACCGAATGGGGCGTGGCTTTGTGTAAAGAAATAGGTTCAGAGAACTTCAAATTGCTATATGATATCTACCATATGCAGATTATGGAGGGGGATATAATTCGTACAATCGGGGATTATAATGAATATTTTGGACACTATCATACCGGAGGTAATCCCGGACGACATGAAATTGATGAGACTCAGGAATTGTATTATCCGGCTATAATGAAGGCTATTTTAGAAACGGGATTTAAAGGGTATGTGGCCCAGGAATTTATACCCAGCTGGGAGGACAAAATTGCTGCTTTAAAGCAGGGGGTGACCATTTGTGATGTATAGCGCATAAGAGAATCCGAAACCAAATTCTTAATTTCTAAGGGCATCTTGTATTTTCTGATTCCAGGATAGCTGCTGCTCAATGTTTCGGGAGTAGTTCGTCTCATTGTCATAAACTTGCTGAAATTCTGATAGCTCCTTATTTATCTGACGATAGATGGCCTTTACCTCAGCCTTCACATTTTTTGTAAATATGGTAGTAGCCATAATTTTTCGCATTTTCCTGGCAAACAATTCAGAAATATCAAAATGCAACTGCTCATGACTCAGAATTACCTCATCACATATTTTTGGCTGATACCATGATCTATCCGGATAAAAAAAAGCACTTACCGTATAATCCAATTCAAATTTTCCATCTTCTTCTGTTGTAGAAAATTGATAGCTCAAGCCACTTGCAGTGGTGGCCGCTACCTTGGAACCCTTAATGGGTTTGGCTTTGAAATTAGACCAGCTTAACCTTAGTTCTGGGTGCCAAAGAATTGCCTCCTCCTGTGCGTATGTCATTACAGACCATAGAAATATGAGAAGGCCGAATATGAATCTTAGAGATCCCAATGAAATACAATTTCTTTTTTAATATCTGTTTGAAGACTTAAAAGTACCGGGCAGGTTCGCGCAGTATGCTCCAGAATCTTTTTTTGTTTTTCAGTAATTATCACTGGTAGGTGGAGCTCTAAATCAATCTGAGATATCCTTCTGGGATCTGCAGCCATATGCTTGGTGACCTCTGCCTCAGAATTTTTTAGATCAACCTCCATATCTCTGGCCTTAATACCCATCATGGTAAGCATACAACTGGCTAAAGCTGTAGCAACGGTATCTGTTGGCGAAAAGGCTTGTCCAAGGCCATTATTATCAACAGGTGCATCTGTTATGATTTCATTTCCTGAGCGCAGGTGAATACAGCTAGTACGCAATTCGCCTACATATGTAACTTTTGACGTCATGGTTGGGGATTAACCTCGGTTATTCGCATATCCTTATACATCATTATATATGAGGCTGTATTGTAATATCCGGAAGATAGTTCATTGTCATAATCAAATTTATTCCCGCAATACTCTGTAACCCCAATGATATTTGAGGCCTCAAACAAATTAAGTTTATAGGCCAATTTTAAAAGTAGGTCATATGTAAGGTCAAAACCGCGTACCGCATACCGGTCGGGATCCGCCCCAAAACGTCTTTTGTATCTTCTTACAAAAGCATTGTTATTTGTTTCTCTATATACAGAGGGATAAGTAAAATTCAGGTTAGACAAATGCGCCCCTGAGATAACATTATTTTCGAATGCCTTATTCTTATTTGTAGTAAACATTCGCACTTTGGTGGAATCCGAATTAGACGAATTAAGAATGGAACTTACACTGGAAACCACTTTAAAATTATCGGTCTCTACAATTACCCAGTTCTCGGTATCAAGGGAAAGAAGACTTGCAAATACAGCCAAATTTAAAGAAATATTTTTTTCATCTTCCTGAAGATCAATAGATTTGGCCAAAGGAAACTTTTCTTTTATTTGTTCGCCAACCGACTTATTCTTTGCATCGGTAATCACAATTATATTCTCATCCGTTATAGAGTCTTTAATAAAACCGAGCATTCGTTCGCGTAATATCTGATCAGACGGAATAGAAAAGAAAACATTTTCGAGTTCAAAATCACTTGTTGATGCCAAAGGTGCAATAACAGGCACTTTAGCATTTGCTGCCTTAACTGCTACTTCTTTTAAGGAATTTAATTGTAATGGCCCAATAATGGCACTTACTCCTTCTAAATTTTCTCCCTGAAGTAGTTGTCTTGTTTTGTCAGGATTTAATTGTGTATCAAATGTTTTTACATCAACAGAAATTCCAAGTTCCGAAATAGAATCCAGTGCAACCAGGGCACCACTATACAAGCCAAGGCTATAACTTATTGCGTTACTTCGTGCAATTGCGTTTGTAGCCCTATCAATATCACTAAGGTCTAATTTATCTGTACGAAAAGGAAGTAAGTATATTAGTTTGGGTTTATTAATGGTATTGATACTATCCAAAAGGTTTATTTTATCAAGAATCAAAGAATTCTTCACTTCTAAGTTTCCCTTTTGCTCTTTAGGGAGTTTTAATACCATTCCGGCCTTTAGCCCTTTGGAAAGATCTGGATTGAGTGCCAGTAATTCCTTATAGTCAATTCCTAAATTCCTTGTTAAGGAGTATACTGTTTGTTTGGGTTTAACTTCATAAAAAATATAATTCTCCGTATTAACCTCATTATCAGTAATTTTAATTTCAGGCAACCGAATTACCATACCTTCCTTTAAACCCCCGCGTTCCCCAATCTCAGGATTAAGCCTTACTATATCCTGGGAACTAATATTATATTCCTGTGAAAGGCTATATAAAGTCTTTTTTAGCGGAACGGTATAGGAAATATACAATTGTACATTTTGATCCTCCAGACTGCTGCCTGCAATTTTAGGAAGTTTCAACTCTTGACCTTCAGCCAGAAAACTCGTAACATCTGATAATTCTGGATTTAAGGCAAGGAGGCTATCTATAGTAATTCCGTATTTATTGGCAATGCTCCATCTCGTTTCTTTGGGCAATACCGTGTAATTTTCAAAATCATCCAGGTTAATACTGTCCTTTTCAACTTCAACTTTTTGGTGTTTTGGGATTTTTAAACGCATTCCCTTTTTCAATTGTTTTGCGTACAATTCGGTATTATAGCGTTTAATATCCTCTTCCGAAATATTGTATCGCTGGGATATTCCAAAAATAGTTTCCCTTTTCTTCACTTTATGAGAAATAAACTCAATTGGTGTTTCCTGAATTTCCTCTGCAAGTTTTTTTTGTAACGCAATTGAATCCTTTGCGCTTAAGACTTTTGCTCCCAAAGGGATAACGAGTATAGTATTAGGCTTGAGTAAATCGTCCTCTGCGATTTCTTTGTTATACTTCAGGATATCAGCCGGGTTTACCTTGTATTGCCTTGCAATACTGTAAACGGTTTCTCCAACTTTTACTGCATGAGAGCTAAACTGTTGTGCCATGGCATGCCATGAAAACAATATAATTGCTGCCGTTGTAATTAAAAATCTTATTGACATGCTTGTAGGTTTTATTCCCATTCTATTGTTGCCGGGGGTTTTGAGGAGATATCGTAAACCACTCTATTTACTCCCGGAACTTTATTTATTATTTCATTGGAGGTCTTTTGCAAAAATTCGTAAGGTAAATTAACCCAATCTGCCGTCATACCGTCTGTGCTTTCGACTGCCCGCAAAGCTACACATTTTTCATAAGTGCGTTCATCTCCCATGACCCCTACACTATTTACGGGTAAAAGCATGGCTCCGGCCTGCCAAACTTCATGATAAAGTCCCCATTCCTTCAAACCATTAATAAAAATAGCATCTACTTCTTGCAAAATATTTACCTTTTCTTGTGTAACATCTCCCAAAATACGTATGGCTAAACCCGGTCCCGGAAACGGATGACGACCCAAACGTTCTTCATCTATTCCAAGTGTTGCGCCTACCCTTCTCACTTCATCTTTAAACAACATTTTCAGGGGTTCTACCACTTTTAGTTTCATAAAATCGGGCAATCCTCCTACATTATGATGACTCTTAATAGTTGCCGAAGGTCCTCCTGTTGCAGATACCGACTCAATCACATCGGGATAAATGGTTCCCTGGGCAAGCCATTTGGCATCTTCAACCTTATGCGATTCATCATCAAAAACATCAATAAAAATGCCCCCAATAATTTTTCTTTTCTTTTCAGGATCATCTTCACCAGCTAGAGCATTCAAAAAACGTGCCGAAGCATCTACTCCTTTCACATTAAGACCCATATGTTCATATTGGTCCATCACTTCCTGAAATTCATTTTTCCTGAGCAATCCGTTATTTACGAAAATACAATGGAGATGATCCCCTATCGCCCGTTGCAGTAAAACAGCTGCAACCGTAGAATCTACTCCTCCTGAAAGTCCCAGGATAACTTTATCACTTCCTATTTTACTTTTTAACTCCGCAACTGTAGTTTCTACAAATGCATCCGGGGTCCAGGTTTGCTGCAAACCCGCAATATGTACTAAAAAATTTTCCAAAAGCAGTTTCCCCTGTTTGGTATGATACACTTCCGGGTGAAATTGAATGCCATAGGTTATTTCTCCTTCTATTTTATATGCCGCATTTTGCACATCATTTGTGCTGGCCAGCTTTAGAGCATTTTCTGGTAGTTGTTTAATGGTATCACTATGGCTCATCCAGACCTGCGAACCTTCTCTGATTTCGTAGAAAAACGGTTCATCTCCATCAATTGAAGTAAGCCTTGCACGGCCGTATTCACGTGTATTGGAAGGCGCAACATTTCCTCCGTGAAAATGAGCCAGGTATTGTGCCCCATAACAAATGGCCAGCAAGGGTATCTTGCCCTTTATCTCCGATAAATCAGGATGCGGGGCATCATCTGCCCTAACGGAGAAAGGAGAACCGGAAAGGATTACTGCTTTATAATCCGAAAGGTCTTCCGGCAGGTGGTTGTAAGGTTTAATTTCGCAGAAAATATTAAGTTCCCTAACCCGTCTGGCAATGAGCTGTGTATACTGGGAACCAAAATCTAAAATAAGGACTTTGTTTTGCATGGGCAAAAATAGTAATTCAAGGCATTTTCAAATACAAGTTTTAGGTATATTTATAACATCTTTATTAACGCTGTAAGAATGAAACATTTAAACGCCATAATATTTGGAGTCGCAATAGTGATATCGGCCTATTTTCTGGGTAATGCTTATGTAAAACGATCAAATCCTGCACGGGTGATTTCTATTACAGGGCTGGGAAATGAGAATTTTACTTCAGATCTTATTGTGTGGGACGGGCGTTTTGTTGCCTTTAATACAGTTTTAAAGACCGCTTTTAAACAATTAGACGATGATAAAGAAATAGTAAGTGATTATCTGGTATCCAAAGGAATAAGCCCGGATAACATAATTTTTAATTCTGTACAGACGAGTGAACAACGCGACAATAAATACGAAAACGGAAATTTTGTTGGTACAATCTTCCGGGGGTACGAGTTATCACAATCTGTTCAAATAGAATCGGGTGATGTGGCTCTGATAGAAAAAGTAGCCCGTGAGATCACAGAACTTTTAAATAAAGGAGTTCAGTTTAATTCCTCGCCTCCTCGTTATTATTACACCAAATTATCTGATCTTAAGATTAAAATGATTTCGAAGGCTAC
>CBDTVZ010000120.1:0-6218 GCA_965363995.1 uncultured Eudoraea sp. | reverse complement strand
ACGATCTGAATGCATTTCAAAAAAAATTTGGTCATGTAAAACATGAAAGGCTGATCAATATCATTTTAGTTAGTTTCCGGCTTTGCTACATTTGGTTATTACTCGTTTAAAGATACTACGAATCATACTTTAAACCTTCTTTACAATGCAGTTAAAATTTTCAGCTGCCGATTTTGATCTGAATATCTTGTTTGAGAACGAACAGGTGGCCATGAGGGTAATGGATAAACGGATTGGTATTCAGGAGGATGAGCAGCAACATTTTTTTAAACAATTTTTAGGGTAACAAATGCTGAGCAGATACAAGGAATCGGTCTTGGACTGACTCAGTATCGTTGAACGATATTTGGCATTGTTGGGGAGAACTATCGAGTTTAGCAGCAAAATAAAAATGGATACGAAACCTGTAATAAAATATTTGATCCTAAAAATTAACTATTATAAAACATGACAACATCAGCACATACCCTTTTCTTTAACAAAAATTCGAATTAAGATGTTGCCAAAGTGGGTGGTAAGAATGCCTCATTGGGCGAAATATGAAAACCTGAAAACCTGAAAATATGAAAGCAATAGAAAAACATGGTATTGTTTTGGGTCCTACAGAAAGAGAGTTCGAAAATAACGGTGTATGTAATCCGGGTATTTATCAGGAGGGAAATACTGTGCACATCTTATACAGGGCTGTACAAGATGGTAATTTCTCAACAATCGGATACGCTAAAACAGAGGGTCCTCTTAAACTTGTTGAAAGACATGAACAGCCCTTGATTACTAGAGATTTTGATTATGAGAAACATGGTGTGGAAGACGCCAGAATTGTAAAAATCAACGATACCTATTATATAATCTACACAGCTTATGATGGTGTCAATTCAATGGGAGCTCTGGCTACGTCTAAAGATATGGTTCATTTTGAAAAGCGGGGTATTATTACACCTCAGGTTACTTACCAGGAATATGAGAATTTTGTGACCTGTTGTAACGCTAAGGGAATAAATCCTAAATACCATCATTTTTATAGGTTTTTTGCCGGGATTGGTTTGGTAGAAGAAGAGTCAAGATTACTTAGGGACAAAGATGTAGTATTGTTTCCAAGAAAGATCAACGGAAAATTTGCAATGCTACATCGGATCTGGCCCGGTATTCAAATCGTATACTTCGATGACTGGAAAGATCTGACCAAATCATTTTGGGAAGATTATCTCAAAAACCTTACAGATTATATTGTGCTTGATCCAAAAAGTATTTTTGAAGTAAATTATATCGGAGCTGGAGGACCGCCCATTGAAACAGATGATGGCTGGTTATTGATCTATCATGGGGTTCAAGAAACTACAAAGGGAAGAACGTATCATGCAAAAGCGGCACTCTTGCACAGAGATCAACCGGAAATTGAGATATCAAGATTGCTCCACCCGCTTTTTTCACCAACAAAAAAATGGGAAAAACACGGGATCACAGATAATGTTGTTTTTCCAACCGGGCACGCTTTGTTTGGAGATGATCTTTACATCTACTATGGTGCCGCAGACAAATATATAGGCGTTGTAAAAATGAGTTTATCCGAATTGCTACTTGAATTGAGAAAACAACCTTAAAAAATAAATGAAATGAAATTTTTGGAAAGAGGCATGAAAATGCTAATTGTAAGCTCTTACCCTCCCCGGGAGTGTGGGTTGGCCACGTTTTCAAATGATATTGTAAATGCGGTTGCCCGGGTGTTTGGCAATACTTTACCAATTGAAATATGTGCTTTGCAAAATGGTGAATACCAACATAAATACAGTAATGAAGTAACACATATTTTAGCTACTTCCCTTTTGCAGGAATATCGTATAGTTGCTGAAAAAATTAATGAACGGGACGATATCGGACTTGTTTGTATTCAACACGAATTTGGTCTTTTCGGAGGAACGTATGGTGATTATTTACTGGCGTTCTTATTGGCACTAAACAAACCCGTTGTAACGGTTTTTCATTCTGTCTTGCCGGAACCGGATAAAAAACGAAAAAAAATTGTTCGGGCAATTGCAAATCTCTCCAATAGAATAATAGTACTCACAAAAAAATCCCAGGAGGTTTTAATAAACCAATACGGTTATCAAAAGACGAAAACAATAATAATCCCTCATGGCAATCATATTGTGCTTTGGAAACAAAAAAAAATATTAAAAGACAAATATCATTATTCTGGTAAAATAGTGCTATCCACATTTGGTTTGATAAGCGAAAATAAAAGTATTGAAACCGTATTATACGCCTTACCCGAAATTGTTAAGAAACATCCTGAGGTTATCTATCTGGTAATTGGAAAAACACACCCTGAAATCATTAAAAAAGAGGGTGAAAAATATCGGAATATGCTGATTGAAACCGTACAGGAACTTCATTTAGAAAACAATGTCCTTTTTATCAACGAATATTTAGAATTGAAACAATTACTTGACTATTTAACCTTATCAGATATTTATTTGTTTACGTCTAAAGACCCTAATCAGGCTGTGAGTGGTACTCTTGCTTATGCGATGAGCTGTGGCTGTGCCGTTATTTCTAATCCCATACCCCATGCCATTGAAACCCTTGACGGAGGCACTGGAATATTGTTAGACAGGTTTGGCGAGCCTGAAGAGTTTCAAAAAGCAATACTAAAACTCATTGAAAATAAAGAAGAACGAATTGGGATGGCAAGAGATGCTTTTTCTTCAACCCATGCCACTACATGGGAGAATATTGCCATTAAATATGGATTACTATTCGGCGAATTAACCAATAGAACAGAAGATTTGAGGTTTAAATTACCACCAGTCAAATTGGATCATATTAAAGAACTTACCACGGACTTCGGAATACTTCAATTTTCAAAATTTAGCCAACCAGATCCAGAGTCAGGTTATACACTCGATGATAATGCAAGGGCATTGATAATTATGGTCATGTATCATAAATATTACCAAGATCGGAAAGCTTTGAAATTGGCAAATATCTATTTAAGTTTTATAGAAGGTATGCAGCGTGATGACGGTTGGTTTGATAATTATACCGATTCCAACAGGCAATTAACAGAACAAAATTTAGAAGTCAATCTTGAAGATGCTAACGGAAGGGCATTATGGAGCTTAGGTTATCTAATTGCTCATAGACAGATACTTCCTTTAGGAGTGGTGTTGCGAGCGGAAAAATGTTGGAATAGTGCATTAGAAAAAATGAACGATATTACATCTCCAAGGGCCATAGCCTATGCCATAAAGGGACTTTATCACTATTATTTAGTATATCAAGAAGAAATAATAAAGAAACATATAGGACGCTTTGCTGATATGTTATTACATCATTATAATATCAATTCAGAGGACAAATGGTTTTGGTATGAAGACTATATGACCTATGCCAATAATGTACTCCCCGAGGCAATGATGTATAGCCATTTGATTACAAAGGACGAGCGTTTTAAGAATATTGCAGAAATTTCTTTTGATTTTCTTTTGGCACAGTACTTTATGAAAGGCCAAATAAAAGTAATCACAAATAGAGGTTGGTTTAAAAAGAAAAACGAAAGGAATTTTTATGGAGAACAACCTATTGAAGTGGCTACTACAATTATTGCTTTAGATTTATTCTATGAAGTAACAGGGAAAAACAAATATAAAAATCAACTTGAACTAGCCTTTAGTTGGTTTTTGGGAAATAATCACCTTAAACAAATCATGTATAATACAGAAAATGGTGCCTCCTATGATGGTCTTGAAGATACACAAATTAACATTAATCAAGGAGCAGAATCCACCTTATGTTTTTTCAAAGCACAAATAATTATGGATAGATACTCCAAAAAAGTAACTACTTATAAATCTGATAGGTCTATACGAAATCATAAATTAAATATCAATTAACCAACAATACTTAATGCCTAGAATGAAATTTCTATTTTGAGTTGTGGCTAAGATCAATTGTTAGAACAACTAATGTAGTTTACAATTATGGGTTTAATGGTGATATTTATTATTAACCCACTTATATTCATTTGGTATTAGTACAGGCTATCGAGATGTTGAAGAGTTGCTTCGTTTACGAGAAGTTAAAGTAGAACATGTAACATACGGTGCTGGGTTTGATTAGGAATCTGGATGAGTCTTATTTTTTACTAATTTATAAAGTTCAATCACCCAGAGGACAAGGGAAGAACTTCCGAAGAATATCATGTACTCAACGAAGAGGAGAGGTTGAAAATGAAAGAGTGAAGACAGCATTGGTACCTGTGTAATAATTATCAAAAGTACTGTCGAAAGGCCAACTCCCCAATTAATATATTTGTTCGTGAAGAAACCTATCAAGGAAGACGAAGACAAACACGCATCTGACATGCAGCAACTTTGTTAAAATCAAAGAATTATTATCTTAGTACGCATAAGTAGGATATCATCAATTACTATATCCAATTGTTGGTGGCAATTGTTAAATACTCCCGTTATAATGAAATCCCCATACTCAGCTATTATAGTTGAGTTTAATACAAACGGTAAAAGATTTTAGTATGATTAAATTTACTAAATAATTTCCTTTAGTCGGAATGCTAAAAAATGACAGTGTTATGAACAGACTTTTATTAATTTCAGCCTTAGTCTTGCTTTTCGCTTGTGAACAGACAAATCAGACAACAAATAACTATCAAATGCAATTTGTCCGATAGGAACTTAATAAATTATTAATCCCGAAACTAGAGTATTATAATTTAAAAAATAAACATATGACAGTACCTGTTATCCGAAAAAATGTAATGTTTAAGCCTGATTCTAGTAGAGTTATCGCTAGATTTTTTATGAATGGAGATCAACGAATACAAGAACTGGTTGGTCATATAATGACTATGGATGAACAACAAGTCAATCATACCTTAGAACAGATATTTCGAGGGTTTGCTAGAAGGCACCGTAATATTTCGGCTATATTTCTTAAGCATTTCGAAAATATTAGAGGCCAAATTGATGGGATGCAGATTGACCATGCTAAGCTGTCAGATGAACGAAAAATGCTCATAGGGTCTTATCTTACTATGGAGTATTCAATAGAGTCAGCTGCTTTTTTTAATCCGTCGATTGTAGAAGATTTTGATCAATCGAGTTTAGAAATAGGTGAAAAGCGCGTGATAATTTCGTTTCGAGCTACAGGAGAAGGACATGTATCCTCCATCGTTTTTAGAAGAGGGATAATCGATAAAGATAATAATATCAGAATGATGCGAATTGGAGATGGCATCGAAAAGGCAGAGATAGTACATAAAATGATGTTTGACAAAAAGCGAATTGCTTCGAAGTTGGCGGAAATGCAAACAATGGATATTTATGCCCCTATAATGAATGACTTGCCTGAAAAATTTGAGTATTCCGTATTTAAAGAGGCGCTTAAAAGAGAATTAGAGAATCAAAATATCAGCAAGCAGAGGAAAGAAGCATATGAAGAAGTGAATTGGTTAATGGATTCGTTTTATGATATACAATTCAAACACGATACCGACATTTCCGAAAGGGTTATATTTCCAATTTCAGATGTCGAAAGCCGCGGCATTGAAGATGCCCGTTTCGTTCATTTTGTTGACGATGATAAATCTGAAAGGATTATGGGTACTTATACCGCTTATAATGGCCATTCGATACTTCCAAAATTAATTATGACAAATGACTTTTATACGTTTCGCGTAATGCCTCTAAATGGCGAAGGTGCTCAGAATAAAGGAATGGCGTTATTCCCAAAAAAAATAAAAGGCAAATACGCCATGCTTTCCAGGATTGATGGGGTCAACAATTACCTGATGTATTCGGATAGCCTCTTTGATTGGAAAGATCCCCAAATCATTCAGAGACCTCTCTATCCATGGGAATTTACGCAAATTGGAAATTGTGGGTCGCCCTTGTGGACTGAAGAAGGGTGGCTCGTTATCACGCATGGAGTAGGTGCCATGAGACGTTATTGCATAGGTGCATCATTGTTTGACCTTATTGATCCGTCAAAAGAAATTGGTAGGCTTGACGAACCTTTGCTTACACCTCTTGAGGATGAACGAGAAGGCTATGTGCCTAACGTGGTGTATTCCTGTGGTTCTCTGATTCACAATAACAGCCTTATATTGCCTTATGCCGTATCTGATTATTCCTCTACTTATGCCGTCGTGGATTTGGTGGAACTGATGGATGCTTTAAAGAAAAGTAAAAGATAGTTTG
>CBDTVZ010000119.1:0-6275 GCA_965363995.1 uncultured Eudoraea sp. | reverse complement strand
CTCTTTGGTGATTTATGTGAATTAAAAATAGCCTCTTTGAAGTACATTATAACTTCAATGGTCTACAAGTGTCTCCATAGATTTTAGAATTAATTGAACACGATAAATTACATTTTCAATTTATATTGAATAACCAAACCAAGCACTAAATGAAAAATAATTACCTATCTGGTGAAGGGAAACTTTTGTCATTTTTAAAAATGCATTCCAGAGTTAATCAACCAACCTCTGGTTCTTTCCGGACTTCCCAATATAGTTACTTTCGGCAATTTATCATGGTGCTTATAATTTGTTCTATCTCCTCAATGGGTTATGGGCAAAAGAAATATGGAAAATGGCATCATCCAAACAAAAAAGAAAATATTATCCTTTTTGCATGCATAGAAGACCTGGGTAACGATAAGTACCGTGTCAATTTTGGATATGACAACCCTAATTCCACAGAGGTTGTAGTTCGCAGGAAAGCCAGCAGGGTAGTTTTTAAGAAAAAGGGTAAAAAAGGTAAATATTACTATAGCAAAAAGAAATCATTTTACGCCTTGAACAGGTTTCAACCAGGCATCGTTGAGAAAGCCTTTTCTGTCGATATAACGGAAAGTGAATTGTTAGAATGGTCCGTTAAAAATCCCTATAGTAAAAAGAGTAAAGTCAAAGCAAATTCTGATTCCCCTATTTGCGTAGAACCAAGTGTTATCATCCCTGTCTATGGACAGGAATTTGGAAAATCGGAAACCAAAATAGGACTGGAACTAACAGCCCTGGCTGAAGATAATGCGGGTGATCTGCCGTCAAATATTGTTTATCAGATTAACGCTGACGGAGAAGTGCTGCTGGAAATTGTTCCCACTATGGGGAGGGAGCAAGAGGTTATTAATATCTTAACCGGAACTTATGGGAGGGTATTCAGTACCGATGCCATGAGCACCGATTTCGTAGTAGATCCTGCGCTTGTAATTTCCGAAAATTTAGCTACTATTGACGTCTTCTTCCCAATCGCAAATCTTTTAGAGCTAAACGATATTGAAGCTATTAATTTTACCAGGCCTTTGTATACACCAATAAAATTACAAGGTATAGTCACCTCGCAAGGTGACACGGCCATGCTTACTGATATTGTCCGGGAATCTTACGTACTAGACCGAGAAGAAGATGGAACCCCCATCAAAGTTGATGGTTCCGGAGTTAAAATTGGTGTAATTTCCGATAGTTTTGATAAGCAACCTTTTACCGGTATCTCAAAAGCTACAGTTGATGTAGGCAACGGAGATCTCCCGGGGGTTGATAACCCCAATGGTTACAGTTCCCCAGTAGATGTTTTAAAGGATTATCCTTATGGTGTGGCTTCTGATGAAGGCCGCGCGATGCTTCATCTAATTCACGATGTAGCACCGGGTGCTGAACTGGCTTTTAGCACGGGTGTTTTATCGCCAAGAGACTTTGCTTTGGCTATTCAGGATTTAGCGGCTGTTGGTTGCAATATCATAACAGATGATATAACCTACCCATTTGAGCCATTTTTTGGTGAGGGACAAGTAACAGACGCGATACGTGCGTTTACCAGTGGTGAGGGTAATTTATATTTTACTTCGGCAGGGAATTTTTCCAATAAAGGTTATCAAAGCCAATTTATGGCTTCAAGTGTTCCCCCGGAGACCAATATTCCTTCTTTAGTAGATGCCAGTGCACACGTATTTGGTATGAATCCGGATGGAAGTGAGGATGTTTTGCAAAGAATAGAAGTAGTTCCCGGGACCTATATGATCGTTTTGCAATGGGCAGAAGGCCTGGCATCACAGGACAACAGTACGGGTGCTACTACAGATTTAGATATTTTTCTGGTAGATGATAATGGGAATTTAATTGTTGGAAACAATAGGAAAAATGAAATGGGTGATGCGGCAGAAGTCCTTGTCTTTCAGGCAACGGGCGATGGAATAGCCAATATTCTGATTACGCGTACAAATGCTCCGGGCACCCCTTCCGGTCCCTTACCGATGAGATATATAGCCTTTAGAACCAGTTCTGATGCAGGTACTGCCGATGGTTTGAAATTTATAGAGTACAACCAGGGAGCTCCTACGGTTAGTGGTCATGCCATGACCCCGGAAGCAATTACAGTTGGCGCTGTAGACTTCAGAGTAGCTCAAAATCCATCTTCTCAGTCATTTTCTTCCTATGCGGGAATTCTGGCCAACAATCAGATCCTGGAGGTAGATATCTCGGCTCCGGATGGCGGAAACACAAATGTGGAATCTGTAGGACAAGATATTGATTTTGATGAGGATAATTTTCCCAATTTTTTCGGGACTTCAGCAGCAGCACCACATGCCGCGGCGACTTTTGCGTTGGCTCTATCCACATTGCCTTCCTGGTATCCCGAAGGTTTGCCTATTGAAATAGAAACTGTGTCTACCAATTTGGTTGCGGATCAGTTACTGCAATTGTTTAAAAACACCGCAGTGCCGTCAGGAGCTTTGGAGACTGCCGGCATCGGTTTAATTAATGCTAATGAAGCATTCAAACAACTTGCGGAACAAACTGCTATTATCACAAGTTTAACGGTTGAAGAAGGAAAAACACCCAGTTTGGAACCCTTTGAAGTAACCATTTCCGGAAAGTATTTCCCGGAAAACCCGGTAGTGCTATTTGATGATATGGAATTGGTGATTGTAGAAGGGAATACAGATACCGAAATAAAGGCCATTGTAGGACCTTTCTCAAATAACCCTGAGTTAACGGTGTTTACCAACGCCGATATAGGCGGTGGCGAGTCTAATAGCTTAAAGTTCTTTTCAGATGGTAAAATCGCAATAAACATTATAGCAGATGATATTGATATAGAATTTGGTCAATCATTTAACTTTATTTTCCAGTTAGATGGCTTGCCGGAACCTTATACCGATGGAATCCCGGAGGATAAAACCCTGGCTGAAGTATTGGAGGAATTGGGATTACCTGCACTTCCGGAGATACTGTTTACATCTCCCGCGGTCCTGCCCTACCCCGATGTAAATAATTATATCATTGCCCCCGGCTTTGGTGAAGAGGTGCTGACGCAGGAACAATTAGATGCCTATCAGGTTAACTTTATTAATGGACAGCTTACTGTGAATAAAAAAGATTTGACAATAAGCCCAGAAAATGAGTCTATTGTTTATGGTGAAGCTGTTAACGTTATCCTGAATTATGAATACAACACTGATGGTATTGAAGAGAATAACGATTTTTTGCAAACCATCGTTAATGCGCATAGTAGCGATTTCTTTGATGATAACACACTTATTCTGATTAATAAATTCAGAGCAGTCATTAATGAGCAGGATATCCTGGATCTTCTGAATAATGGTGAACTAGGAAGTAGTTGGATGGCGAGTGAACGCATATATGATCCCACAAATAATAAATTCCGTGCGGTGATCAATGGCGAAATGAACCTGATTGACTTAGAAGTAGAAAACTTTGATAATTATTTTGCAATAGAGCCCATCGATAACAAATTTAGAGCAGTAATCAATAAATTTCGGGCGGTGATCAACGGAGAAAACCTGTTAAATAATCAAATTGAACTTTTAAATCCTGAAACTAATAAATTTAGAGCGGTAATAAACGGTACCGGCATTCTTAATGAGAATGGTTTTCAAGCCTATGACAAGGTATTTGCTGTGGTCGATTTTGAAGATGGAACCCCAGAAGGTGAAGAGCCGCGTACTGTGGACAAATTATATGCTACGAACTTATTGACCGGTCTGGACGTCACGGCGGGAGAAACACCTTCCCTGATTTATCCAGGTGCGTTTTTATCTGCTTATGCTAACAACTTTATTATTAAATATGGATCTGCAGATATCACAGTAACTCCGACGCCATTATTTGTGCAAACGCCTAATTTAGCGATCGATTATGGGGTAGGCATTACTACGGAATTTATCAATTCTCGTATTTCTCCCGCATCCTTGGTCTTCGATGGCCTTGTATATAATGAAACAGGCTCAACCGTTTTTGCCGATCCTGATTGTATTGCAGAGGAACTTCCAGAGAGTGAAACTTGTCCAATAGTCATACCCTATTATTTTGAGGATGTGGACACTTTAGATCAATATTTCATAGATGACACAGATGAAGCGGGTCTTAGCTTGCCTGCCGGAAGCTATTTTATTAAAATAAACAACCCACAAAATTATATCCTTGATTTTGGTGAGGCCATTGGAATATTAACGGTAAGCAACAAAGAGTTGACCGTGAGCGGTAATAACGACGGAGAGCCATACGAAATCGTATATGGAGAGACCGTTTCATCGGTAGTTCTGGATGCGCTAGTGATTATCAGTGGATTGGACGAAGAGGAAATCGGGAACGTATTCCCTGATGGTATTATACCCTACTTTTTAGAGGAGAAATTAGAGAATCCGGAAGAGGAAGCCAATACTTTTGAACTTGGAGATCCAATCAGTGCGGGCGATTATTATGTTAGGATTAATATGCCAGAAAGCAACTATGAAATTATTTATGATGATCCGTTAATAGTAAGGGTCAACAAAAAGGAATTGACCTTTAATGCAGATTCTTTCGAAAGTGAATATGGTGTTGCCATTACGGGTGAAGACATCAGGAAGTTCGATAACCCCAGCGAGAGTAATGTTGAGGTGCTCCAGGGATTTGCCTATGAAGATGACGAAAGCGATTTATTCGATGAGGTCATCCCCTATGTGTTCGTAGCTTTTGAAGATGAAGGTGAAACCGAAATTCCCCTGGACGGGCGTTTAAGCGTACGCTTTTACAACATCAGGATCGATAGTGGCGTAGTAGAGGAATTACAGAACTATACGATTTTCTATGAAGATGAAGGGGAAGAAGAAGAAAATAATAGTTTGGAAATTACCAAAGCTACTTTGAACGTTTGCATTGATGATGTTGAGATCAGGGATGGGGAACGGCTATTTCCCGACGATATCGTTTCTCAAATTACCGGTTACGTGTTTGATGATACCCGGGAAAATGTTTTCCCAGGCGGCATACTTACGTATCTGGTGGAGTTGGATAACAAAGATTTACTGGAAGTTACTGAAGATGGTCTTTTATTGGGAGAAGGCACCTATACCATAAAGATTAAAGATGATGAGCTTGTTAATTATTTGGTTCAGGATGGAGAGACATGTAGTGGCGAAGGCACGGTGGAAGTGACCCAATGCGGCGATGCAACACTACTCGATTTCAGTAATTACACTCAACAGGGAACGGTATACCGCTTTACTAATGTGGCGCCAGGTTCTGATTTAAATTTGGACGCCCTGGTCACCATACAAACCCTGGTTAATGTACAGTCTTTCACAGTTGACCAAAATAATTTCCCTGCAGGTTCGGACGATCGGAAACAATTCAGACCTTTGGCTTCGTTTAATATCACAACTACGGTTCCGGAACCCTATCTCGAATTTAGGATTGAATTGGTCAATGCGGGAACCAATACCCTGGCCAATAATGTTACGAATTTGATAGCCGGAGTGCTCGATATCGATGGTCAGACTAACTTTCAGGAATACGTCGAAGTCAGCCTGCCCCTGGAATACACGGTAGACGGTGCAACACAAATACAAGCGATCGAAGATACGGACCAAGGATTATTAAGGGTCAATGGATATAACGATTCGTATACCGATGCTTTTAACGGTGCACCGAGGGTAAATGTGGAAGTGGTCTATGAAAGTGTTTCTTCTTTGATCTATAGGGTGGGTACCAAAACAAACGGAACCGGGCATGTCAATGTTCCGACAAGGCAATATGGCATTCAGTTCAGTTGTCTTGATAATTTCACAAATCCGCAAACTACTGAAGCTATATTTGGTGGTGCTTTTACATCCAGCACGGCCCCCAATAATGAAGGCGTAGTTTTCCCTAATCCGTTCCGGGATATTTTGTATCTTCAGCCCGAAGTAACAGCCGCAGGTACCATTGAAGTACTGGATATGACTGGGAACGCGAGAATAGCATTTTCCATAGATCAAGAAACCCCCCAACCGATTGAAATAGACATGTCCACGCTACCTGGCAATGCGTATTATTTTGTACGTATTACCACTAATGGTTTATCGGAAGTATATACAGTGTTTAAAGAATAATTTATGAAAAGAACGTTTTGGTCAATATGGGGTTCCTTGATGGTAATGGTACTGCTACTCCAGTCGAACCCAACATTGGCCCAAAAAGACCAGATAGATAGTTTAAAGAACATTTTGCAAACAGGGCAGCAAGACACCTCAAGGGTCGCTGCCCTGAAT
>CBDTVZ010000118.1:0-6278 GCA_965363995.1 uncultured Eudoraea sp. | reverse complement strand
TTAAAATTGCACTTCCAACCTTAAAAAGTTAAACAATATTGTTAATTTTTTAAGTAAGGTTAACACCATAAATATTGTACTTTTGAACATGCTTTCAATAGTACTTATAGGCACGGGAAATGTGGCACAGCAGCTTTTTACTGCTTTTGATAACAAAAAAGAGGTTAAAATAATTCAGGTCATAGGACGTGATAAAAATAAATTAACCCCTTTTAATAATTGTCCTAATACAGCAACAGACTATGAAGATATTTTAGAATCAGATGTTTATATTATCGCTGTAAATGATGATTCCATAACTGCTGTATCACAACATTTTAAAAATAAACCAGGGCTGCTTGTTCACACTTCAGGAGCCATGGCCTTATCGGCACTACCAGCTTCGGTAAGAAGAGGTGTTTTTTATCCTTTACAGACTATCAGTAAAGAGAGAAAAATTGATTTTAGTGAAGTTCCAATCTGTATTGAGGCCGAAAGTAATGAAGACTATTATATTCTTAAAGAGCTTGCAAATACCATTTCAGAGCAGGTACAAATAATGACATCTAATCAAAGAAAGTTAGTACATCTGGCGGCGGTATTTGTAAATAACTTTACAAATCATTTATACCTTATTAGCAATGAAATCTGCGCTGAGGCTCAGGTTCCTTTTAATATTTTAAAACCTCTTATTCTGGAAACAGCTAAAAAAGCTACCCAAATGTCCCTTCCGGATGCACAGACAGGGCCTGCAATACGCCATGATCAAATAACTATAGAGCAACATCTGGATCTGCTAAAAAAGGATAATCATAAGGAAATCTATTCTGTATTAAGTAATTCAATCCAAAAAACCCATGGGAATAAGCTATAAAGAAATTTTAAAAAATATTACAACATTTGTGTTTGATGTAGATGGGGTATTTACAGACGGCTATGTGCTAATTACCTCGGAAGGAGAGTTACTTCGTAAAATGAGTGTAAAAGATGGATATGCCCTTAAAACGGCAATTCAAAAAGGATATAACGTCTGTATCATAACAGGCGGCACTAATGAAGGTGTAAGAGTAAGACTAAAAGGACTGGGCGTTACCGATATCTATCTTGGAGCATCACATAAGGAAGAGCCCCTAACAAAGTATTTAACTAAGTACAACATCGATTCCAAAAATGTGCTTTATATGGGAGATGATCTTCCGGATATCCCGGCTTTGAAATTAGCAGCTATTGCCGCTTGCCCTCAAAATGCCGTGCCTGAAGTTAAAGAAGTATGTAATTATATATCACATAAGAATAGTGGTGAGGAATGCGTCCGGGATGTAATTGAACAAGTCCTGAAGGTTCGTGGAGATTGGTTCAAAAATTTCAGTGCTGCCAACGACTAGTCCCATGCCAATCGAAAAGATAAAGAAATTCCATCTTATTCTTGCTTCTTCATCTCCGCGAAGGCACGAATTCTTTAAAAAATTAGGCCTCGATTTTGAAGTCAGACTGAAGCCTGTAGAGGAAATTTTTCCTAAACATTTAAAGGGAGTAAATATTGCTAACTACCTGTCCAAATTAAAAGCAGAGCCCTTTCTATCAGAGCTTAAAGGAAATGACTTGTTAATCACTTCAGATACTGTGGTTTGGCATAAGGATCAGTTTTTAGGTAAACCGAAAGATGAGGAAGAGGCTTATTTAATGTTGAAAAAGATGTCTGGTGACTGGCATGAAGTAATTACGTCGGTATGTTTCACAAGTACTAAAGATCAAAGATTAGTAGATAGCTGTACCCTGGTTAAATTTAAAGATTTGACCGACAAAGAAATTTGGTACTATATAAATAGCTATAAACCCTTTGATAAAGCCGGTGGTTATGGTATCCAGGATTGGATAGGGTTAATTGGAATTGAGGAAATAAAAGGATCCTATACCAATGTAGTTGGCCTGCCTACACATTTAGTTTACAAAACGTTAATGGACATGGCGAACCAGTAGTTTTTAAGTAGTTTTGGTCAAAATTTAATTGCTATGAAACTATATTTTAGTAAACTTGTTTTAGCTTTATTAGTCTTATCTGCACCAATTATTTTTATATCCTGTGAAGTCAAAGCCAGCTCTAAAGGGAATGAAAGTATAGATGCTGAAAGCCTGAAAAATAATTCTGAAACCGCAAAACCAAATCTTCTTTCCGGGGAGTTTAAGGATTACTGGTATTCAGGAGAAGCAGAAATCACCTCCTACAAACTCGAACAGGCCAGATATGGGGAACTAAGAGATGGTCATGCAGTTTTAATTTTTGTTACGGAACCCTTTTTGGCAGATAAACAAGTTAAGGCCGATAGAAGTAATCCTGATAATATTCCGGTACTAAAATTAAACAGTACTAAAAAATACTTTACCGGTATTTACCCATATTCTATTATGAGCAGTTCATTTTATCCGGTTCAGGACAATCAACATGCAATAAAAATATCCTCATCTGTTCAGGAATGGTGCGGACATGTTTATGCTCAGTTGAATAACAGGGAAGATTTTGAGTATGAAGCGCACTCTTATTTTGAAGGTGAGGCAGATCAGGAATTTAAAATGGAAAAAAACATTTTGGAAAACGAGTTGTGGAACAAATTAAGAATAAACCCTGACGGACTTCCCCAGGGCGAGTTGGAAGTTATTCCTTCATTAGAATTTATCAGGGTAGCTCATAAAAAGATTAAACCATATAAAGCCATAGCGTCTCTAACAGAGAAAGATGGTATTAGTTCTTATTCCATAACCTATCCCGAATTAGATCGCACACTCACCATTAACTTCAGTACGGCTTTTCCCAATACAATAGAAAGTTGGTCAGATGAATATAAAAGCGGTTATGGTGCAAATGCGAAAATACTTACCTCTAAGGCTACAAAAATTAAGCTCATTAAAACCCCTTATTGGCGACAAAATGGAAATAAAGATCTAATTTTAAGAGATCATTTAGGGTTATAAAATCTATGGAAGAATTTATTGCAATTAATAAGAGTGAACTTTTAGCTACCGTTATCACTATAATAACTTTGCTTGTATTAAAATTTATTGCATCCAAGACCATTCGTAAAGTAGGCAGCGCAAGCGACCTAAATAAAGTACGTACCAGATTGATTATAAAATATGTCTCCTTTGGCCTTAGCGTTATTGGGATTGTAGTTATCATATTTATTTGGGGGGTTAATTTCAAACAGCTTGGCCTTATTTTTTCCTCTTTCTTTGCGGTTGTTGGGGTTGCAATATTTGCTCAATGGTCTATTTTAAGTAATGTTACTGCAGGTATTATTCTTTATTTCTCTTTTCCTTTTAAAATAGGTGATCGCATTAAAATAATGGATAAGGAAATGGAGCACGAAGGAAATTACATTATTGAGGATATTAGGGCATTTCATATTCATT
Source organism: uncultured Eudoraea sp. (assembly GCA_965363995.1). GTDB lineage: Bacteria > Bacteroidota > Bacteroidia > Flavobacteriales > Flavobacteriaceae > Eudoraea. The sequence goes on along the minus strand of CBDTVZ010000118.1, from coordinate 2,891 downwards.
TGCGAAATGATAATTCCGAATTATTAACGTATCCCAATAACCTATTGCTTCAAAAAGCAATTTTGATCGTAAATGAGGAGCATAATCAAAGTGAATAATTATAAGTTGTTAAAGAAGTTTTAAATATTGACGGAGCGCTTCTAATATATCTATATTTGAGCACTACCTTATAAAAAAACTATGCGTTACCTTCCAGTGCTTTGTATTTGGTTATTTTTAGGTTTACAGACTGCTCTAACCCAGGTACCAAATAAAAGCTCTTCCTCCGAAATCTATCATTCTTTACAAAAATTAAATTTTTTGGGTTCTGCACTATATATTGCTGCACATCCAGATGATGAAAATACAAGACTAATTTCATACCTCTCAAACGAAGTTAAAGCCCGAACCGGTTATTTATCTATTACTAGAGGTGATGGAGGACAAAACCTTATAGGTTCGGAACTTAGAGAACTATTGGGGGTATTAAGAACAGAAGAATTACTGGCAGCCAGGGGTGTTGACGGCGGAGAGCAGTTTTTCACCAGGGCAAATGATTTTGGGTATTCCAAACACCCCGATGAAACTTTAAAAATATGGGATAAAAAGGCCGTTTTGGGCGATGTTGTTTGGGTTCTTCGAAATTTCAAACCAGATGTTATTGTAAATCGTTTTGATCACAGAACACCCGGTTCAACACATGGGCATCATACCTCTTCAGCAATACTAAGTGTAGAGGCCTTTGATCTTGTTAATGATCAAAATGCATATCCTGAACAATTGGATAAAGTAAGTCTTTGGCAACCCAAAAGAATATTCTTCAACACATCATGGTGGTTTTACGGGAGTCCTGAAAATTTTAAAAAAGCAGATAAATCCAAGATGATGCATTTAGATGTGGGGGTTTATTATCCCATAAAGGGGCTTTCCAACAACGAAATTGCATCTATTGCCAGTAGTCAACACTTGAGTCAAGGTTTTGGCAGATTGTCTGACAGAGGTAGTCAGGATGAATATATAGAACTACTGGCGGGGGATCTTCCCGAGGACGAATCCAATATATTTGAAGGGATAGATACAAGCTGGTCCAGGATCAAAGGAGGTGAAGCTATTGGTAAATTATTATATCTCATAGAAGAGGATTTTGACTTTGTAAACCCCTCAAAACACCTTCCGGAATTACTGGAAGCACACAAATTACTTTTTAATATCGAGGATGATCATTGGAAACAAATCAAATTAAAAGAACTGCAAGATATTATTCTTGCTGTTTGCGGGCTTTATCTTGAAGCTTCATCTGCAGTGCCAAATGCGTATCCCGGAAGTACAATAAAAATAAATATTGAGGTTCTTAATCGAAGTAATGCTGCTATTTCATTTAATTCAGTTTCTCTTGCCTCTGATTCTTTTAACCAGAACAAAACGCTTTTAGCTAACAATCAAAAAAAGAACCTTGTTTTGGATCTCAAAATACCTGAAACGGAACAATACACAAGTCCTTATTGGCTAACAGAAAAGGGAAGTCTTGGCATGTACAAAGTGAATCAACCGGAACTAATTGGAAGCCCCGAAACGATACCTCCTTTTTACGCAATATTTGAATTGGAATTCGATGGGTATTCTATAAAAATAGAAAAACCGGTTATTCACAGAACTTCAAAACCTGATAAAGGGGAACTTTATGAGCCCTTTGACATTATACCGGAAGCTACAGCGAGATTTAGTGACAAGGTTTTGATTTTTGCGGACAGAACACCCAGAAAAATCCCAGTAACTATTACCGCTCATAAAAACGGACTTAAAGGAAATGTGCAATTGTGCCATAATAAAGGTTGGGTGGTAGATGAGGATTTTATAGAATTTGAAATCGCAAACAAGGGTGATGAAAAGACGGTTGTTTTTACTTTGACACCTCCGTCTCAGGAAGATGAAAGTTTAATAACACCCATTATTCGAATTGATGGTAAGGAATTAGATAGAGAGTTAATAGAGATTGCCTATGACCACATTCCCACGCAAACAGTATTACTACCCTCAGAAGCCAAAGTTGTAAGACTGAACATTCAGAAAGTTGGCGAGGATATAGGTTATATAATGGGAGCCGGAGATGAGGTGCCCGAGAGCCTGGAGCAGATAGGTTATACTGTCCATCTTATTGATCCAATGGAAATAGAATCGGGGAGTCTGGAGAAATATGACGCGGTTGTTACCGGAATCAGGGCATATAATGTAATTGAAGAACTTAAATTTAAACAACATTTTCTACTGGAATACGTGGAGCAAGGAGGAAACCTGGTAATACAATACAATACTGCCGGGCGCAGGGATGCCGCTTTTAATGACCTGGCCCCCTACCCTCTTAAATTATCCAGGGACCGCATTTCCAATGAGGATTCTGAAGTGAAGATTATTGCAAGTGACCATGCAGTCATTAATTTTCCAAATACCATTACTAATTTGGATTTTGAGGGTTGGGTCCAGGAGCGAGGACTTTACTTTCCTGATGAATGGGACCCTAAATTCACACCTATTCTCCAAATGAACGACAAAGGAGAACCCCCAACTAATGGAGCACTTCTTGTAGCACCTTATGGCAAAGGAAATTATATTTATACCGGAATAAGTTTTTTTAGAGAACTTCCTGCCGGAGTTTCAGGAGCTTATAAGCTATTCGCTAATATTTTATCATTAGGAAAAGAACAAATAGATAGTACTACAGATATTAAAGGTAAATGATGCTGGAGAAACTTACCTGGAAAAAAGAATATACACTTGTATTGGTACTCAATACAATTTACATTATTATTTTTTATTTTATAATGATCTCATACAGTTGATATGGGGAAACTGGACTGGATTATACTTGGTGGAACCCTATTATTTATAGTTGTTTATGGGGTCTGGAAAACCAG
>CBDTVZ010000117.1:0-6358 GCA_965363995.1 uncultured Eudoraea sp. | reverse complement strand
ATGTATTACCTTGCTATTAAATCTCAATTCTTTTTCACTCATATTAATAATTTATGTACACAAATGTATTGTTATCTTTTGGAGAAACCAATGAATCCTTAGTTTTGCAATAGATCCAAATTCAACCCAATGAAGCGTATTGTAACCTACCTTTTTTTTCTGGCCCTAATTGTTAGCTGCCAGGACAGCGGTAATATTACATTTGAGGTATTAACACTGGCGAATATTAAATGTAAGGAGTGCCCCGAAGTTACCATTGAAGTGCCGAAGACATTGGGTAATAACAAACTCGCTAAAACTATTAATCTCACATTACAGGAAAAAGTTATTTCTAAATTAACTTTTGATGATGAAATTAATGCCGAAACTATTCAGGAGGCTATTGAGTCCTTTACAGAAGGTTATTTTGAATTAAAAAAGATCTATCCTGATGAAACTATTGGATGGAAGGCAAAAATAAATGGAATGGTTACCTATGAAGATAATAAACTCATCACTATTGAATTGCAGTCTTATTTATTTACCGGTGGTGCTCACGGTTATGGATCAACTGATTATTTAAATTTTAATAAAAAAAGAGGGAAGGAAATGGAAGACTGGGAGTTATTTGAAGATAAGGAAGGTTTTGAACAGTATGCAGAAACCCAATTTAGATTACAACAGAATATCCCGGTAAATAATCCTATTAACAGTACAGGTTTTATGTTTGAGAAAAACCATTTTTATTTACCAGAAAATATTGGTTTTACTGAGAAAGGACTCAAACTATTGTATAATCAATATGAAGTGGCCTCTTTTGCAGATGGCCCTATAGAGCTGACACTTCCTTATAAGGATATCCAAAAATTTTTATCAGGGAACATCAAGACTTAAAACGCCTTTTCTTTTAATAGGATTTTTTCCAAAGAAAGTATAACACCGAGGTGTAGGCCTTCATGAAATAGATTATATGCCAAAGCGTCTTCAACATTTCGCAAAGTGACCTTGGTACTTGTCTTATATTCATTGTACTCCTTGAAAACCCCGTTTTCATAATCCTCCTGAGCCCATTCTGCCGTGGAAAGTAAAAAAGCGCCAATATGATCTAACTCTTCACCGGAAGGATTTATATCCGGCAATGTCCCTTTTCTGAATTTTTGAACTAGAGAATCATCAATACGCGTAGGGAGATTACTAAATTTGTAAATAAGTATTTGTTGAGTCGCAACAACATGAGCTATATTCCACCAAATATTATTGCGATAGCCTTCCGGAATTTGAAATAGAAGTTCGGGAGGAGTTCGTTTTAATATTTTGTATAGTATCTTCCTGTTTTGAATTGTGATATCAAATATTTTTTCCAATGTGTGCCTATTTTACGATTAGTAACAATGTGTTAACGAATAATAAAAATAGCATATTCATTTAATAAAATTAGCGGCTGTTATTATAATTTTGAATTCGATAAAAAATAATCATGAAGAAAATTTATTACTTAAGTAGTTGTGATACCTGCAAACGTATTTTAAATGAACTAAAACCCCTTGGTGATATTGAGCTTCAGGATATTAAATCAGATCCAATTACCCCGGAGCAATTAAAAGTAATGCGAAATTTAGCTGGTAGTTATGAAGCCTTGTTTAGCAGAAGGGCACGCCTATTTAGTGAACGCCAATTAAAAGACCAGCAACTTGAAGAAAAGAACTATGAGAAGCTGATATTGGAACATTACACATTCTTAAAAAGACCTGTTATTTTGGTAAACAATCAAATATTTATTGGAAATAGCAAAAAAGTAGTTGCTACAGCCAAAGAAACTATTCATTCTTGAGTAAACGAACTCTAGCCATATTAGCCGCCCTGGGCGCTACAACAATTTATGGATTGAACCATACTATTGCCAAAGGGGTGATGCCTGTGTATATTAAACCTTTTGGTTTTATAATGCTTAGGGTAATTGGAGCAACCATTTTGTTTTGGAGTATTTCCTTTTTGGGGCCTAAAGAAAAGATCGAATGGAAGGACTGGGGCAGGGTAATACTATGTTCTCTTTTTGGCATGGCGCTTAATATGTTGGCATTTTTTAAAGGTTTAGATTTATCAACTCCCATAAACAGCGCGGTTCTTGTAACTACGACTCCAATCATAGTGGTGATTTTATCTTTTTTTTTAATTAAAGAAAAAATTAGAGCGCTTAAAATCGCCGGTATATTAATTGGTCTTACAGGTGCCCTTTTTCTTGTACTTTACGGTAATGAAATTAGACAAGATGCATCAAATATCCCTTTGGGCAATTCCCTCTTCTTATTGAACTCTTTATTTTTTGGACTATATCTTATTCTTGTAAAAAAATTGCTGGAAAAATATCACCCTTTTACTCTTTTAAAGTGGATGTTCCTGATTGGTATCTTATATAATTTGCCAGTTGCCCTACCTGAATTTTTAGAAGTTTCATGGTCAACCCTACCATTTGAAGCAATTTGGAAAATGGCATTTGTGGTAATTGGGACTACTTTTTGCGCTTATTTGTTTAATGTGTTTGCCTTAACTCAACTAAAAGCATCCACAGTAAGTGCCTTTGTATATATGCAACCTGTAATTGGGATTTTATTTGCTGTAATTACAGGTAAAGACGAACTTACCATTGTTAAAATAGGTGCTGCATGTTTAGTATTGTTAGGAGTTTATCTGGTAGGTAAAAAACCAAAACGTTTAAAAATCAGTGCTTAAGTAACTGTTTTTGTGACATTAACAACCTTTTCATTGAGTATAATAATAGTTTAAGAACTCTTATCATTATATGGCCAGGCCAGAACATATCTTTTGCCTATGATATTTTTATAAACAGATTTTACAGAATTCCCAGAGGCTCTGATATTACTTTATTGTGCATCAAAATCCTTTGGAAATATTATTTCTATTCTTAATAGTTCTTAAGCGGGCATAAGAATATTCAAAATAATATAGTTTTGATAAACCGAGTAGACGCTGCCTAAGAATTTATACTTATTTTTAATGCCATAAAATACAACTATGGCTAACAAACCCTCATTTATTAAAGAGCTTTCTTTACCTGCTATCGCAGCACCCATGTTTCTTATCTCTGGTCCTCAATTGGTCATTGAATGTTGCAAAAATGGAATTATAGGAACTTTTCCTGCGCTTAACCAACGGACAAGTGAAGGATTTGAAGAATGGCTAATTCAAATAAAATCTGAATTAGACACTTTTGAAGAAAAAACAGGAGTTAAAGCAGCACCATTTGGCGTAAATCTGATTGTTCATCCTACAAATCCAAGGCTGGAAGCAGATCTGAAATTATGCATTAAACATAAAGTTCCTATCATTATTACCTCTTTGGGAGCAGTTTCCCAGGTAGTTGATGCAGTGCACAGCTACGGAGGGTTGGTTTTTCACGATATAATTAAAAAAAGGCATGCAGAAAAGGCAGCAGCAGCAGGTGTAGATGGGCTGATATTAGTTGCTGCCGGGGCAGGGGGTCATGCAGGTACAATTAATCCTATGACCCTTGTGGCAGAAATTAAAAAGTTCTACGATAAAACCATTATCCTTTCTGGTTGTATAAGTACAGGCAGGGATATTGCTTCGGCCTTACAAATGGGGGCTGATTTGGCTTATATGGGTACGCGATTTATTAACACCCTGGAAAGTAAAGCTCCGGAGGAATACCGGCAGATGATCATAAAAGCAGGGGCCAGTGATATAACCTACACTGCGGCTATATCCGGAGTGCACGCTAATTTTCTTGGAGCCAGTCTTGTCGCAGCAGGAATTACAGAAGAAGACCTAAAAAAGGATGTTAAGATTGACTTTGGAAAGGAATTAGATACGGAAGCAAAGGCCTGGAAGACAATTTGGTCTGCGGGTCAGGGAGCAGCTACCGTGGAAAATGTGCTTACCGTTGCAGAGCTTGTAAAAAAACTTAAATCTGAATTTAAAGCAGCGATTGAAGAACAAATTGCATTATTGGACATTTATCCAAAATGATACTTAAGTAATTAGTAGATATATGTATGTTAAAAGAAACATTGGCTGGGGAGTCATTCTGAGATATGCCTGGAAAAACCTTATCTTTTTTATCCTATATGCAAGTTTAATATATTATGTGTATCATTTTCTGGGATGGAATTTTATAGATATTCCCTTTCAACCAATAAGTGTTATTGGTATTGCGGTTGCATTTTATATTGGATTCAAGAACTCTCAAAGCTATGATCGTTTTTGGGAAGGTCGAAAAATTTGGGGTGGCATAGTAAATTACAGTAGAACCTGGGGTATACAAGTATTAAGTTTTGTACGCACGGAGGATAAGGCATTCGACAAAAAGATGCAAGCCCAATTAATTTACAGACATATTGGGTGGATAAACGCACTTAGAGTACAACTAAGGCAACCAAAACCATGGTCCTTAAAAGAGGACAGATCAGTTGAAAGAATGTTTGATAAGCATGGAGAGCGAAACCCATCCTGTAATGAGGCTTTTAAATACGTGAATAGAAGAGAGTTTATTGACCTTAAAAAAAGGGTTAATCCGGCTACGCATTTGGTTAAAAACCAGGCCATGGATATAGTTGCGCTAAAAGAAAAAGACGTTATTGATGGTTTCCAGGAAGATCAGATGCAGTCTGTTTTAGAAGAGCTCTATAATCTTCAAGGTAAAAGTGAACGAATAAAAAACACTCCTTTTCCGAGACAATACGGATATTTTTCAAGGGTTTTTACCTGGATATTTATTTTGATTTTACCTTTTGGCTTACTCGACGTATTTGAAGATGACACCTTAATGTCATTTGATTCTATGCAAGCCTGGTATGTATTTTTGATGATTCCGTTTTCGGTTCTAATCTCATGGATATTTATTACAATGGAGAAAATAGGTGATAATAGTGAAGATCCTTTTGAAGGCCGAATTAATGATGTGCCCATGACCGCCTTATGCCGAACAATTGAAATTGATTTACGCGATATGCTGGATGAAGAAAACCTACCCGATCCTGTTAAACCTAAAGACCATATACTGTACTAATGCCTCTGGTTAAATCTCATTACAATCCTCCCCTACCGTTTAAAAGCGGTCATATATCTACTATTTATTCCGGCTTGATTAGAAAGGTTATTAACTTAGACCAGCAAAGAGAGCGTTTGGAACTTGAGGATGGGGACTTTTTAGACCTGGATTGGAGTTTTGCCTCTGTGCCCAGTAATGTTGTTGTTATTCTTTTACATGGTCTTGAAGGACATGGGCAACGCCCCTACATAAAAGGAAGCGCCAAGCATTTTAATTCCAATGGTCTGGATAGTTGTGCAATTAATTTCAGAGGTTGCAGCGGCGAGACCAACCGTCTATTCAGATCTTATCATTCCGGAGCTACAGAAGATCTCAAAGAGGTAATACAGCATATCCTTTCTACCCGGAGATATAGCAGCATTTATATTAAAGGATTCAGCCTAGGAGGCAATCTGACACTAAAATATCTGGGAGAAGGGCCTGTGGCTAGTCAAATAAAAGGAGTAGTAACCGTATCCGTTCCATGTAGTTTGCACGATTCTCTTATTCAATTGCTTAAATTGAAAAATACACTTTACGCCAAAAGATTTAAAAAACATTTAGTTGAGAAACTGTATTTAAAACGGCAGAAATTCCCTGAATTAATCTCTATAGAAGAAATAAAGAACATCAGGAATCTAAAAGATTTTGATGATATTTATACCAGTAAAGCTCATGGGTTCAAAGATGCTTTGGATTATTATGCACAATGCAGTAGTCTTCAGTTTTTACCCCGGATAAAAATTCCAACCTTGATTATCAATGCCCGGGACGACTCATTCTTAGGTCGGGATTGCTACCCGATAGTACAAGCAAAGAATAACCCACTTCTTTTTCTTGATATGCCCAAACATGGTGGACATGTAGGATTCTTTGGTGCACAAAACATATCTTATTCTGAAGAAATTGGTTTAAAATTTATAAAGGAATTCTTTTGATCCTTGCTATTTCATATATTAGTGCTTCTAATTTAAACAACATGAGAAAAATATTTGCCATATTTGGAATTTGCGCCCTACTAGTGAGCTGTGGCGAAAAAAAAGAAGAGAAAAAAGAAGGGGGTTTTGAAATGAACCGCGCCAAAAAGGAGGTGAAAGTAGAAACTAAATCTGAGACTGTTCCGGTTGATTTGAATAACAAAGGAATTGGACCTATAACCTCCGTAGAATTTGCAACTGAAATAGATTCCGAATTAGCTGCCGCAGGTGAAGCAAAATACAACATGATTTGTACGGCTTGCCACATGGCTGACCAACGTATGATAGGACCTGCCTTAGCCGGTGTTTATGACCGCAGAAGTCCGGAATGGGT
>CBDTVZ010000116.1:0-6378 GCA_965363995.1 uncultured Eudoraea sp. | reverse complement strand
CAATGTCGGTAAACATAATTGCGGCTAGTTTTCTTTTAGCAGGCATTGTAGACTTATTGTGTTAGACTGTCAAATCGTAAACCTTAGTTGTACAATTGATTGTTTATTATGAATATGAAACAAAAAAGGCAAACAAGATCATTTATCCGGGAATAACATTTCCATACTATTTCAAGGATTTCTGTATTTACCTGTAATCTCATTTATATTGATCCGATATACTATTGGTATACCCTGTTCAGATAATTTACTAGAAAATTCACCGATAAATTTGGGGTGTGCACCTTCCTTTCGGGTAATTATCTTTTTTACATTTTGGGTAAACTCATGCAGAAGGTACTTGGCATCAATTCCTTTCAGTTCTTCAAACGTACCATGTATACTTGCGGATCGCCAGTTATTCACAGATTCTATTTCTTCAACTTCAAGTGATACCGCATCATTTTTACGCATAGCATCTATCTTATGACCTTCCGCAGAATAGCTGATAATTGAATTATTTTCCTGATTATAATAATAAGTAATAGGAATTATATAAGGTTGATTTTGTGATATGAATGCCAAATGCCCTATATAATTATTGTTCAACAGCTCGGTGCATTCCCTGGTTTCCAATTTTTTTATCATGACAACACTTTTTTATCATATTCAAATTACTCTTAAGAATAATTCTTTCTTTAATATATAAACTTAGTCATAAGAAAACACTTTTGGAATGATGCACATCAGTTTGACATATAAATTATACATATCGCTGTTAAGTAGTCATCCTGAAGATAAAGAGACATTAGCAATAATGAATTAAGCCTGATTGAATTCTTCCAATAACTGAATGGCTTCCATATCGGAGACCTGGTTAAAAATTTCATAAAACTGACCTACAGCCATAAAATCAGATGGAGTCTTTAAACAGATTACCTTGTCGATATTGGAAGAGTCTTCCAGGTTTTTAATGGCCGATCCCGGGGCCACTGGAATAGCCACAACTACTTCTTTCGGTTTTTGGGCATACACCAATTCTGCCGTTACCCGAATGGTATTTCCAGTAGCAATGCCATCATCTACTATGATTACTATCTTATCTTCTAAAATTTCAGGCTTTCGATTTATATAGTATTGTTTGTGTCTTTCTTTTAATTTTTCCCTGATTCGCTCTGTTTCATCGGCAATATAGCTTTTATGGACCCCTGAGACATCTTTAAGGATTATATTGTCCAGGCTTACTGCCCCTATAGCATATTCCTTGTTGAATGGATGACCAATTTTTTTGGAAAGAGCAACATCCAGCGGAACTTGAAGGGTTTTTGCAACAATTACTCCTATGGGTAATCCGCCTCTGGGTATGGCCAAAACTACCACTTCTTTACCCTTATAGGGTAGCAATTTATGTGCTAATTGAATTCCTGCATCAATTCTATCCTTAAACATTTTTGGCCTTTTTTGATTGCAGATGTTCAGTAAACCATTTTGCCGATAATGCAGCTACATCCTCTAATTTGCCCTCTTCTTCAAAAAGATGGGTGGCTTTTGGGATAATTTCTAGTTTCCGTTCACACCTCAATTTGCCATATGCTTTTTGATTCAGTCCGATAACCACTTCATCCCATCCACCAACAATCAAGAGTGTGGGTGCCGTTACCATATGCAACTCGGACATGGCAAGATCTGGCCTGCCTCCCCTTGAGACCACGGCGCCAATTTCATCACCAAAATATGCTGCAGCACTTAATGCAGAGGCGGCTCCTGTACTGGCTCCAAAATAATCCAATTGTAATCCTTTGGTTTCCTTTTGCATTTTTATCCATTCCGTGACGGCTATCAATCTTTGAGTTAACAGATCAATATTGAAGCGGGTTTTGTATTGCCGATCTTCTTCTTCAGTCAGCAGATCGAACAAAAGGGTAGCCAGCCCCTCTTGCTGCAACACATTAGCCACATAGTTATTTCTGGGACTCAACCTGCTACTACCGCTTCCGTGCGAGAAAAGAACCAAAGCACTGGCCTGAACAGGTACAAAGAGGTTTCCTTTTAAAACGACTTGTCTAATAGGGATCTCAATCGTTTTATTTTTTTCTTCTAACAACATTGTTCAACTACTTTTAATTAGTTATTACTTAAAATGACCATAAATCTATATTTCAAAGTAATTGATTACAAACAAGTCTGGCAATGACATAGGTCATTCCCATATGCAATAATTAAAATGATATAGATCATGCCCACAACCAATCATCCTAATATTGATTACAGCGTATTAAAGGAATATCTGGAAATTACGACGAACTAAAATTTTGATGATTGTAATCCAATAATGTATCATACAATGTCCTTAATATCAGTAATGGTATGGATTATTCAGTAAGTTCCTGAGTAGTGATAAAAGTATTTTAAGTAAATAGTTGTTGACAATAATATCCTATAAATGAAGTTATTCTCATGAGATATTTTGTTAAAGATAGACAAGTATGATTATTTTCAATTGCTTTGGTGAATTGCAAATGTAAATTTAGGAAATACCTTTATCAAACCTTAAAATAACACTTCTAAAATCTATAAAGTTACTTATTTATCTTACAGAGGTATCCATTTAAAAGACCACACTTTATGTTAAAAAAAATGATTTTTCTCTCAATTCTTCAAAAAATAACAGATTTCAGGGAGTTTCTTTCCAAAAAATGAACAATAACATTTTTTCAAATCAAAATTGTACTTAAGCCCAATCATAGCAAGGTTTAAGAAATACTTTAAAGTAGAAATACAGCCCCTATTATTCTTCCATTCATCCGATAAATGACTCAATTTATCGAAAACCTATGAATTTTTGCTAGGTCATAGCTCCAAACATTTTGTGATCTTTGGAGTATTAATAACCCAATATCTTGACCTATGAAGAATGCTTTAACCTACAAAGTAGCTTTAGGATGTATCATAACGTTTTTTTGCTATTCATCGTATTCGCAGAATCCTAAACTTTCCAAATCTGTAAATCCGGATATTTATGAAGCTAGTAAACGAGCGACTAATTATCAGGAGTTATTAAACTTGGGGTATGCCGAAAGAGAAATTTACGAAGATTTAGGCAATGCCAATTTTTTAAGTCAAAATTACGAGACGGCTGTATTTTGGTATAAAAAACTGATATCGATCAGTGAAGATGGCATCCTCCGTTCCGGTTTCTCTCAACGTTATCAATATGCACTGCAAAAGACATCCGGATCAGATATAGCCGGCACCAATGATAACAAAGACTGGTTGGCACAAATTAGGTCCGAATACCACATAAATGGGCCATTAGCCGATCAAGACAACTCAGTAAAGGGTCTATCAAACAATATCAATGAATCAGTAGCCGACCTGGCACAACAAGTTTTGGAAGGGGAAAATGATTTAGTGGTCTTAAACGATAAAACATTTAATTATAAAAATGCCTATAAAACTCCAATTACGGTTACGGCAGACGGGAACACCGCTTATTTCAGTAAAGCCAGTTTTATACAACCCAAGTATGGCGTTTTCTCTAAAAAACAATTGGTTCATAAAATCTATAGGGCGGAAAAGATAAATGGACAATGGGAAAATATTAAAGAAGTTGCATTATCTCCTAAATATTTCTCCAGTATGCACCCTACAGTTACTCATGACGGCAAACGATTATTTTTTGCCTCAGACATGCCAGGTACTTTTGGAAAATACGATATCTATGTCTCTGCAATAAATAAGGATGGAAGCATGGGTGTTGCCAAAAATTTAGGCGAAAAAGTAAATACAAAAAAGAACGACCTATATCCTAATCTCGCAGGAGGGACTACCCTGTTTTTTGCGTCAGATGGACATAAAGGACACGGTGGACTTGATGTATTTATGGTACAGGTCTTTAATAAAAAAGTGGGCTGGTCTGTCAACTTAGGTAACCCTATAAATAGCGATAAAGATGATTTTGCAATTTCTCTTACCGGAAATGGAATGGGCTACGTAATGTCAAATCGCGGGAATGCTGAAGCTGCCACTCAGCAAGTGGCATTCTCTTTTTCGAAACCCAAAAAAGACAAACAAGAGGAAAATAGCGAATATAACTTTGCAGAAGTTTTTAGCAATGATGTAAAAGTAAATTTCGCAAGCTCTGTTTATGACGATGAATAAAGTAATAGCGGAGCTATAACTTAAACCAAATGGTCACACACCAATTATCTATTTGGTAGCCCCAGGATCGATGATTTCACAACAACTATTCAGAAAAGAATGTGCAAAGTTTAAAAGAAATTTTTCGAACTATACAATCTGATCAACGCTAGTTTAAAAAGTATACATCGGATTATAAGTAATCAGAATTAAATTTAAATCTCAATCAGATGAACTGTAACACCTACATAATTAAGAAAGTATTCGTACTTAAAGTGTTTTGCCTGATTCTCTGTATTCAAGCTTCTTACGGTCAGGAAGCAATCTCTGATCTAAGCACAAACACTGCCTATCACAATCAATTGTTTTTTAATAGGTTCTTAATAAATCCTACATTTTCATTGGTTCGGGAAAACAAATCTTATTTGAATATTCTGCATCGAAATCAGTATGCTGCTTTTGAAGACAATAATCAAAACTATTATCTGGGATTTAGTAATAAATTTAATGATCATACGGCACTGGGTATAGGCATTTACAGTCAACGAATAGGGGTTATACAGGAATTTGGTTTTAACGCAAATTACGCCACTTCTGTACAATTGGGTGCTAAAAGTAATTTAACATTTGGTGCTAACGTTACATATTATAGCCTGGGATTGGATAAAAACCGTGTGGTTGCTACTGAAAACGATCCGCAAATTCTGCAAGCAAAGTTAGAAAATAAGATAGCTATACAACCGGGGATTACATTCTCATATGGCAATTTTGATGTCGGAATCTACGCGGCGGATCTAATCAGATACAGTCAGACCACTAATGAATTTTTAATGAGTTTTAATACCAAAACTGTTAATGCATCTCTACAATATACACATGCATTTATGACCAATTCTGGTTTATTGGCAAACGCCAGGTTAATGCCGCTTGTACAATTAGGCCAAAATGTAGACGGGAGTCTGTCATATGTAGGATCTGTTCTGCTTGAATTACCCAAATATGGCTGGTTTCAAAGTACTCTGGATGATACCTATGGCATGTCAATGGGTATAGGTTTTAATCTTAGTAAAAAGTTATCTCTTGGGTATTTGGTAGAAAAGAATTTCATGGATCAGGATGGGGCATTCGGCTGGAATCATGAATTGTCATTGGCATATACTTTTAAAAATCAGCCTTCTGCCCTGGGGGGTTACGTAGTAAAATCAGAAGAAAACAGAATTGATGAAATTGTTCAAAATTATGAAGAACAACTGGCGCAATTAAAGGAGAATCAAAATAAAGACAAGAAGAATCAGATCGACGAACTTACCGCAAAGTATGAAGCACAAATAGCAAAATTAACCAGTGCTCAAAATAAATCAACCACAGCTAAAAGTAAATCATCTGCAAGCAAAAATAAAGATGTAAAAAATACGCCTCAAACTACACTTGTGGCATATTCAATTCAACAAGAGGAAGATCCTAATACTCTTGCTTACCAAAACCGTTTAATTTTGGACGAGCTAATATTAAGACAGGACTCTATTGAGAATGCGCGTAACTCCCAATTCGAGAAAAAGTTTGAAATGATAGTAAGAATTTTGCGAAGTGATGTTGAAAATAGCATTAAATCAAATTTACAGGATTTCAACAATCCGGAGAATACAGTAATGGTTATGAATGACCGAGAATTTAACACAACCAATAGTCTAGAAATTAAAAATTCTAATAATAGTTTATCTGATGCGGAGCGCAAGGAATATATTAAGCTTCCAATAAAAATTAGTAATCTAACAGATGTTGGCGTACAATCTGGCTATTATGTTATCGCCAATGTATATAAAAACAAGAAATATTTAAATGCTTTTATGAATCAGCTGAATGAACAGGGGTTGAATGCGAAACAATTTTACAATAAGAAAAATGGTTTGTATTATGTTTATTTGGCTGATTTTAAAGTTAAGGAAGAAGCCGAAATCGCTTATGTATCTCATTTAAATGGAAAATATAATGATGAAAAGTGGATTATGCAGGTTGACAATCCCCCGGCAACTGCTGATCTTATGTATGAAGATTAATGATTTTTCAAGGACAATAAGAACAATAAAATAAGTTGTCTGTTATACTTGTAATTTATTTATCCATAAATAATTGTGTGTCCTACTTATGGAATTTTAACAAGTGTAATTAATCATGAGTCATTAGCGATTAGGCCTTCTTTTAATAAAGTATATTCTAAAATTTAAGTTTATATCAATGAATGCATATAGATATGTTATG
>CBDTVZ010000115.1:0-6383 GCA_965363995.1 uncultured Eudoraea sp. | reverse complement strand
TGTTTAGTTGGTAATGTTTTCAGAATTTGTTGAACCAATACCAATTATGCTATCGTTTAAATCGCCGAAATTTCTGTAATAAACCAGTATTAAATAAATGTTTTCTGTAAAATTAAAGTTACCACAAACATTGTTCAGGTCAATCTTACCATCCTCACTCTTAAGGACATATTTATAGTTGTAAAACCCCTGCTTAAGTTTTATTACAGCTTCCATATTTCCTGTTTCAGAATTGTAATTCATTTTGTTCTCTTCCTCAAGAGCATAGTTATTGAATTTACCATAGACATAAATTTCATTCAATCCAATATCTGATGTATATGGAAGGCTGAAATGAATCACGGTATATTCTGATTCTATCGATGGATATTCACCTTGTAATGTGCGAATTTCAAAATCGCCATTTATATCGGGGAAATAGGTATAGGCCTTATCATATCTATAGTTGTCTGTAAAAAGATAATCATTGTAAAGTTCTTTATATTCAATACGAGAAATAGAAGCAGTAGCTACTCGTAAATTACTGGTGTCAAAGTTGAGGAATTCATTCCCTCCAAAAAAACTGGTTTCAACATCATATTTATATGCCAGCGAATTGCCCAATGTAAATTGTGGAGGAACATTTGTAATAGCGTTAGACCATTGATAATTTTGAATTATAGCAATTTTTACCTCTTTTACAGGATTCACAAGTTGAAGACTGTATGGGGTAATTGTAAATTGTATTAATTGTTTTTGATTTAGAAAATCAAAATTTCTGGAATTCTTGGTCGTGGCTCCAACTATTGCTAAATCCCTGTAAACTACAAATCGTCTTGAAAATTGAAGTTCGTAGTTAGAATTATAAACTTCGAGTACATAATTACCGCTGACTTTTAAACCCACGACTTTATTGGGAATGATCAAGCTATAATGGGAATAGGCCTGCAGAGTACCGAAACTGTTACTATAATTAATAATCCTTTGGTTGTCTACACCTTTAAGGTATTGCGACTTTAATAATTCAGATGGTGTCCAATCATAATTACAATAAACAATTTTGTAATAATAGTCTTGTTCACTTGCAGTCAAATCATCAAAATCGAGATAAATTGGCTCTCCCAATTTGATGACAGGGAACTGATCATCAGTTGGCCCCTTAAAAATAATAGTCTTTATATTTTCAGGCGGGTTCACCTCTTCCTGAATCTGCGAATATAATTGAGTCGTAAGGAAAAAGAAGAATAGCTGTTTAAGAATTAAACGCATATTTAGACTGTTTTTGAGATAAAGGTAAACAAAATGCATGCCCAAAAAAGTCATATCGGTGTAATGCCCAAAATTATAGTTAATAATTATGAAAACAGTGTCATAAGTACTATTTTTAGACGAAATTTTGTTAAACTAAATGTTTACAATTTATGTCTAAAGACATTAGGATCAAGAAAGGCTTGAACATTAATCTTGTCGGTGCTGCCGAAGAAAATACTTCTAAAGCAGCTTTAAGTAATGTTTACGCCCTCAACCTCCTGGATTTTCATGGTATAATTCCCAAAATGTTAGTTAAACAAGGGGCAGAGGTAAAGGCAGGTGAACCTTTGTTTTATAGCAAAAATAACAGGGACATGCTTTTCGCTTCTCCCGTGAGTGGAGAATTAATTGAAATAATTAGAGGAGCTCGCAGAAAAATTCTGACCATAAAAATTCTTGCAGATAAGTCTCAGGACTATCTGGAGCATACCAAAATGCGCACAGGTGCTGATTCTGAAGAAATAAAGTCACTCCTTCTTAAATCCGGGTGCTGGCCTTTTATCAGACAACGACCTTATGATCATGTTGCAGATCCGGATACAACTCCCAAGGCAATTTTTATATCGGCCTATGTTACAGCTCCGCTGGCTGCAGATTTGGATTATACCCTAAAGGGAAAAGAAGATGAACTACAAGCGGCATTAACCGCTCTTGGAAAACTTACACCGGGTAAGGTTCATGTTTCCGTAGGGAAAGGATCCAATTCTCCTTTTACTAAACTCGAAAATATAGAATTACACAAAGTGTCCGGACCCCATCCTGCAGGATTGGTGGGCACTCAAATAAATAAATTAGATCCAATAAATAAAGGTGAAGTAGTTTGGACAGTTACTCCTCAAGATCTTGTTATAATTGGTGAGTTACTTTTAACGGGTAGATTTAACGCCGATCGAACCATTGCCCTTGCTGGTTCTACGGTGAAGTCTCCAAAATATTTTTCAACAAAAATCGGCGCGGAGATAGCTACATTTTTATATGCCAGTGGCGTGAAAGATGAAAAATTTCGAGTGATTAATGGAGATGTACTGACAGGAAAGAAAACGAGCCCGGATGGATTTCTCGGTTTTTATAACAATACGGTAAGTGTTATTCCTGAGGGGGATGATTACGAATTTTTTGGTTGGGGCAAACCTGTATTTGATAAATTATCTTCCACAAGAGCGCTAACATTTTCATGGTTACAACCCAACAAGAAATATGATCTTGATACAAATACAAATGGAGAACACAGGGCATTTGTAGTTACTGGTATGTATGAGGAAGTATTCCCTTTAGACATTTATCCACTTCAGCTATTAAAGGCATGTATGGTTAAAGATTTGGATGAAATGGAACAACTTGGTTTGTATGAGGTTATTCCTGAGGACTTTTCATTGACTGAATTTATTTGTATTTCGAAACAACCACATCAACAGATAATTCGCGAAGGATTGGATTTATTACAAAAAGAAATAGGATAAAGATGAGCAATAAACGACTGACCTTTAAGAAAAGATTGCATATTCTAAAGCATAGATATAGGGGCAAAAAAATGGCACCTGCCTTTAATGCCATCCATACATTTTTGTTTGCTCCGGATGAAACCACACATAATGGTTCTCACATAAGAGCTGCGGATGATTTAAAGCGTACGATGAATACGGTTATTATGGCCCTGATTCCTGTGTTGTTGTTTTCATTTTTTAACACTGGTTATCAACACTATTCTGCCATCAACGGTTTTCCTGAAAATTTTTCGCTTATGGAACATTTTCTGACCTGGGATAATTTTTGGTTAGGATTTGTGCAGGTTATGCCTCTGGTTATTGTTTCATATGGTGTGGGATTGTTGATAGAATTCATTTTTGCAGTAATAAAAGGGCATGAAGTAGAAGAAGGTTATCTTGTTACTGGAATGTTGGTTCCATTAATAGTTCCGATCGATACACCTCTTTGGATGTTGGCCGTTTCAGTCGTTTTTGGTGTGATCATTGGTAAAGAAGTTTTTGGAGGAACCGGAATGAATATTCTAAACCCTGCTCTTACCATAAGGGCTTTTTTGTTTTTTGCCTACCCCACCTGGATGAGTGGAGATAAAGTATGGGTACATGGTGCGGTTGAACGTGCGGGTACTGCTGATGCCATTTCAGGTGAAACCATCCTTGGATATCTGGCTCAGAATAATGCCAGTGAATATTCTTATTCCGTATCCGATATGTTTTTTGGTTTTATTCCAGGTTCAGTAGGGGAGACCTCTGCTTTTTTAATATTACTTGGAGGTCTTTTCCTGATTTTCAGTAAAATAGCTAGCTGGCGAATCATGGTAAGTGCAGTAGCCGGCGCGCTGGTTATGGGCCTTATCTTTAATGGGGTAGTTGATGTTGGTTGGATTGGTGAGGGAAGTACTTTTTATGGATTGATGAGTTTTGATTTTTGGAAACACCTCATTGTCGGCGGTTTGGCTTTTGGTATTGTATATATGGCCACAGACCCGGTAACGGGATCGCAAACCAATAAAGGAAAATGGATTTACGGTTTCCTGATCGGGTTTATCTCGGTAATGATACGCGTATTTAACCCTGCTTATCCTGAAGGCGTATTCCTTGCAATTCTCTTAATGAATGTTTTTGCACCAACTATTGATCATTATGTAATTAAGGGTAATATCAGACGTAGGATGAAGCGTATGAAACAAGCAACAATTTTTCCAAAAAGTACGGACGGGAAAGCAAAGGAACTTAAGGCAGAAACTATATAATTATGGCATTTAATAAGGAAAATAATGGTTATACCGTACTCTTTGCCGCTATAATGGTTGTTATTGTTGGGTCAACACTGGCATATCTTGCCTCGGCATTGAGTGGTAAAATTAAGGAAAACGAGAGATTTGAAAAGCAGCAGAATATTCTCTATGCCATGGGTGTGAATGAAAATGAGGATGAGGGTAGCGTAAATTTTGTTCCCACGGATATAGTAGAAGCCCAATTTTCAAAGTATATCACTGAACAGCTTGTAATAAGTGGAGATCAAGTAACAAAGAATGATCAGGCATACCTTATTGATCTTAAAAAGCAAATTGCGGCAATAAAGAAAGGTGAAACTGCGGAGCTTCCGCTTTTTATAGGTGAAAAAGAAGGAAAGAAATACTATATCATACCCATGTATGGCAAAGGGCTATGGGATGCTATTTGGGGTTTTATAGCCCTGAATGAAAATATGGTAATCCAGGGAGTTTACTTTGATCATAAAGCGGAAACACCAGGACTCGGAGCAAATATCAAACAGCGTTATTTTATGGACGATTTTGCAGGGGAATCTGTTTTAAATAATAATCAGTTTAAAGGAATTGCGGTAGCAAAAGGAAATAATGACCCGGTGAACAAAATAAAGGATGACAATGAAGTGGATGCCTTGGCAGGAGCAACTATAACGGGGAATGGTGTTTCAGCAATGATAAAGGAAAGCGTAAATTTATATAAGGACTATTTAGAAACTATTAGAGTTAATTAAAAATGGCACTACTTTCAAAGAAAGACACTAATCTTATTTTAGATCCACTTGCGGATAATAACCCTATTACCATTCAGGTGCTTGGTATTTGTTCTGCTCTGGCTATTACGGCAGAACTGCAAGCCTCTGTAGTTATGGCTATTTCCGTTCTTTTTGTATTAGGGGTAGGTAATGTTGTAATTTCACTTTTGCGAAATATTATACCTACCAAGATCAGGATTATTGTTCAGTTAATAGTTGTTGCGGCATTAGTAATCATTGTTGATCAGGTGCTGAAGGCTTTTGCGTATGAATTGAGTAAGACACTATCCGTTTTTGTTGGTTTAATTATCACAAATTGTATCATAATGGGAAGGTTCGAAGCCTTTGCTTTAGGCCATGGACCCTGGAAGGCTTTTTTAGACGGTATTGGAAATGCCTTAGGTTATGGAATAATTCTGATTATAGTTGGCTTTTTTAGAGAATTATTGGGATCGGGAACCTTATTTGGATTTAAGGTTTTTGGAAATCCGGTAACTAAAACAGGATTATACGCTACCGGCTACGAGAACAACGGATTTATGATTATTCCTCCGGCAGCGCTCATAGTTGTAGGGATTATTATCTGGGTACAACGCTCCAGGAATAGGGCACTTATAGAGGAAAACTAATTTACTTTTTAAGAGAAGATTATGTTAGAACATATTGAATTATTTTTTAAATCCATCTTTATAGACAACATGGTCTTCGCTGTGTTTTTAGGGATGTGTTCATATTTGGCAGTATCTAAAAAAGTAGCAACAGCTATTGGCTTGGGAGCTGCAGTTATTTTTGTACTTGCAGTAACGGTACCTCTTAATTGGTTATTGGATCAATACCTTTTAAGAGATGGCGCCTTGGTATGGCTTGGCCCTGAATACGCCGATTACAATTTAAGTTTTTTGTCATTTATTCTTTTTATAGCAACTATAGCAACCATGGTGCAATTGGTAGAAATTGTGGTTGAAAAATTTTCACCTGCCTTATACAACTCCCTGGGTATATTTTTACCATTGATTGCGGTTAACTGTGCTATTTTAGGGGGATCCCTGTTTATGCAATCGAGGGAGATTGAGACATTAGGATTGGCTTTTAATTATGGGGTTAGTTCTGGAATAGGTTGGTTTTTGGCTATTTTGGCAATTGCCGCTATTCGTGAAAAGATAAGGTATTCAAATGTCCCGGCACCTTTAAGAGGACTTGGAATTACCTTTATTATCACAGGATTGATGGGGATAGGTTTTCAAAGTTTTGGTGGAATGCTTACCGTCGGAGATGAAGCTCCAGCTGCGGTAGAGGAAACTACGGCCGAAAAGATTGAAGAGAATAAAGCAAAAGTTGAAGAAGAAATAGATGAGAAAGAGATTTCTTATAACGACCTTATAAAAGAAGAGGAATGATATTAGCTACGAGCACCCTGGGGACCATAACAATTACGGTTATTGCTTTTATGATATTGTTGTTACTACTGGTGACGCTTTTACTTTTTACCAAAGAAAAGCTTTCTCCATCAGGACCTGTAACAATAACTATTAATGGAGAAAAAAAGATACAAGTTGCCTCGGGGAGTTCTT
Organism: uncultured Eudoraea sp.; assembly: GCA_965363995.1. Taxonomy (GTDB): domain Bacteria; phylum Bacteroidota; class Bacteroidia; order Flavobacteriales; family Flavobacteriaceae; genus Eudoraea. The sequence continues at coordinate 12 of CBDTVZ010000115.1, read as the reverse complement.
TACTTTCTACTT
>CBDTVZ010000114.1:0-6437 GCA_965363995.1 uncultured Eudoraea sp. | reverse complement strand
GAATGGCTCGAATGACACCTATGGGGTTCTAAATGAAAAGCATTTTAATTACAAAGAAAGGTTCTAATAAAAATGTTTTAAAAAATAACTATTGTTCCAGGTTATTGGCCTGGAAACTTGCAAGTTCGTTGTTATTATTAAATTGTGAATTAATTTCTATGGGATTACAGCAAATCTCACAATCCTCAACGTAATGCTGCTGTTGAATAGATGGGTCTAACAGCATCGATATTTCTTCCCAACAATAGGGGCACTGAAAATAGTGTTCGTACATTAAAGAGATATAAATTTTAATTTATAAACGACCTCTCTCAAATTAAGGAAACATAATTAAAAATCTACATTCAATAATTGGCCAGTTAATTGCAAGATCTCTAATTCAGCTATTTTGGCATCGTATTTAGCAAGATTTTTGGTAGTTTGGGCTGTCAATAAATTATTCTGAGCTTGCCGGAATTCTATGGATGTAATCCGGCCAAGTTGGTATTGCTCCCTTGATCGTTCAAAATTATTTTGATTGGTAATAACTGCTTGTTCCTGAATGTAATAAATCTCCAATCTGTTTTCGTACGTTTCTAAAGCATTTTCAATATCCCTGGCCACTTCCAGTTCTACCTGCTTCTTTAGTAACTCCTGATTATCGTATGCAATTTTAGCATTGCGAACCCGAACCGTAGTGTTTCCTCCGTCAAAAATATTCCAGGTAAGACCGGCGTTAAGAGATAGGTTTAAATTGTTATTGTTAGTTCCGGGAAAAAATGCGGAGGCCGCACTCTGATTTAAATTCCAACCATATGAACCCGTCAAGCCTATCACCGGTAAATAACCCGATTTACTAACCTTTATGTCATATTCGTTAATTGCCAAATTCCTTTCGGTTTGCAGGATGGCGAGGTTATTTATGGATACATCATCAACCATCGCCTGTAATTCCAACATGGGGATAAAACTGATTAGAGTATCTACTTCAAACAAGTTGGATACCTCCTGATTTAGGACAACATTTAAGTCGCGTTTGGTATTTTTCAATAACCGCTGATTATTCAGGAGGATTATACTGTCATTAGTAACATCAACTTCCGCATTTAATACATCTAACTGTGTGTTTTGTCCATACTCAAAGGCGTATTGCGCCCTTTTAATCCTGTCTTTAGAAACCTCCAATGTCTGTTTTTGCGCATACTCATTTTCCGATAAACGGGCAACTTCAAAATAGATACTTAACAACTGAAGTATAGTGTTTTGGATAGTTTCCCTGGCCTGTAATTCTGTTAATTGGTACTGTTCCTTAAGCCGCTTATAATTATACCTGCGTCCTAAACCATCAAAAAGAGTATAATTTAAGTTTAGCCCTGCATTATAACGCTGTGCCTCTGCCTTATTAATTTCCACATCTGGCCTGGGATCTCCATTTTCATCTACCTGGCCCGGAAATTCAATAGTAGAATCATCCCTGTTATAAGTAGCCCCAGCTGAACCGGTTAGAGTTGGTAAAAAACCTGTGTTTAAGACTCCCTGATTATTATCTGCAATTTCTACTGTATTTTCGGCAAATTTTATTCCAAAATTCTGCTCTAATGCCAGGGCAATAGCCTCACTTTTTGATAATAAAATTTCCTGCGCATTAGCATTTACACTCAATACTAAAAGCGCAATAGAACAAATATAATTTCTCATTTTTCTTTATCTTCTAATTCAATTGAAGCTTGATCTTTATTTTCCCCATTCTCCGAACCTTTTGGTGATTCTTCAATAAGTTTAGTAACCAATTGGTCATGTTGTTGCAGTTCTTCTTTTTGCTCCTTGATAGCGCGTTCAACTTCTTCCTTAGCGACTTTGTTCCCAGTTACCAGCCATTTGGCATTTACCTTTACCTTATTACTAAAAGAAAGGAATATAGGCAGCATTACCAGTGTTAGAGCAGTTGCAAAAGCAATTCCATATGCTATAGAAATGGCCATAGGTATTAGAAATTGTGCCTGTCTGCTTTGTTCCAGTATTAATGGAGCCAATCCTGCAACGGTGGTAAGAGAAGTTAGAAAGATAGCACGGAAACGCGAGCGTCCTGCATCGTAAATGGCATCATCAAAAGTCATCCCCGCTCTCAGATTATTATTGAATTTCCCGATGAGCACCAAGCCATCATTTACCATAATTCCAATAAGAGCGATAATACCCAACATAGATAAGATATTAATTGGGAAATCATGAATCCAATGCCCCCATGCAACGGCAGTTAAACTAAAAGGAATCAATAAAAGAAGCATTAATGGCTGGCTAAAACTCCTGAATGTGAATGCTATTGTAATATAAATTAGAAGTAATACCACAAGCCCGACAAATTGAAGGGAGCCTAAAAGTTTACCTGCTTCTCTATTCTGACCTTCGTATGAAGGTGTGACCGTTGGATATTTGGCTAGAATTTCAGGCATTATTTCTGTACGTATTTCAGTCATAACATCTGTGGCACTAACTTTTTTGGCGTCTTTAAGGTCTGATGATAATTGTATTTCACGCTGACCTTTTAAATGATTTATAGCCACATCTCCCCGCTCAATGGTATAAGTGGCAATTTCCTTTAATGGAATCCTACTGCCATTTGGAGTAACTATGCGCATTTCGTCCAAATCCGTGATTGAGGATCTATTTTCACGATCATATCTTACCCAAACCCTAATCTCATCCTGTCCCCTTTGAAATCGCTGGGCCTGGGTGCCAAAGAATCCAGCCCGGACTTGATTCATTACCGTCCTTAAATTAAGGCCCAATAAATAGGCATTTTCCTTAAGCTCCAATCGGATTTCTTTGATCCCCGCCGGATCGTTATCTGCAATATCTTTAAGGTCAGGGTTATTTAGCATTGCTTGTTTTAACTCCTCTTTAGCAGCCTTTAATTCCCCAATATTATAACCCAATAAAGAAACGGATACAGGGTCACCTCCAAAATTACCTCCTGAGCCATATATAAGACTTTCAACACCTATTACAGGCCCTACCAATTCCCGTAGTCGATTCGTTACAAGATCTGACCGGATGGCATTCGGACGCTCCTCACCTGGCAATAGGTTTATCGTAAGCGTTGCAGCTGAAGAACCAGGTCCTACATTTTTTATTACATTTTCATAAAGTACTTTACCAGTACCTTGAAGATATTGTTCTGTTAATTCTTGATTGACAATTTCCGCTTTATCTTCAATTAGGCTTATTATGGAATCTGTTATTTTTTCATTTGTACCATTCGGCATAAGTAATTCTACCTGAATTCTATCACTGGCTATTTGGGGGAAAAAAGCAGATCTGATAATTCCCCCACCTATAGATCCGAATGTGAGAACTAGGGCAAACACGAAAAAAGAAAAAGTTAATAGTTTATATCGCAAGGCAAATTTTAATGTGGGACTATAGGCCTTATCCCGAAACCAGGACATAACGTCATCTCCCCATTTATTAATAATCTTTAATCTTGCAAAAATTTTGGATATACCTGTCTTAGGTTTTGGATTCTGCCGTTGCAGGGCCTTGGAATGAGCCAGGTGAGCCGGGAGGATTATAAGCGCTTCTACCAGGGAAACTACCAGAGTAAGTATGACTATTACGGAAACTTCTCCAAAGAAATCCCCTATTCGCCCGTCCAGAAATAAAAAAATTGAGAACGCAAGTACCGTGGTAATAATTGCAGATACAATAGGAGGAATTACTTCCATAGTTCCATCTATTGCAGCTTGTACCGGGGTTTTTCCTTTCTCGTAGTGTTGATATATGTTTTCGGCTATTACAATCCCATCATCTACAAGAATACCAATAACTATAATCATCCCAAAAAGTGACAGCACATTTATTGTAACATCGAAGAAACCTGCAAAAATAAACATCCCCAAAAAGGCAACAGGCAAACCAAATGCTACCCAAAAAGCCAATCTCACATTAAGAAATACAGATAGAAAAAAAAGCACCAGAATCATACCCAATATGGCATTTTCTGTTAGTAGTTGCGTACGTTGTGTTAGTGTAGTTGAAAGATCACTTACTACATTTAACTGAACATTATTATTTTTTTGGTTAAAATCTTCAATATAATTTCGAACATTTTCAGCAGAAGAAATAAGATCTTCTGTATTCGTACTGTTGATTGTAGTTCGTACCGAAAGGTTTCCGTTGAAATAAGATGCATTTGGAGTTTCTGAAAATCTATCCCTGATAATTGCAATATCTTTCAGGCGAACTGTTTGTCCCGCCGCATCAGCCCTAATTATTAAATTCGAGAGTTCATCACCGTAATAAGATCTATTATTAGCCCTGATCAGGTATTCCTCTTCACTAGTCTTTATATTCCCTCCGGTTACGAGGATATTGGCATTAGAGACTGCACTTGCAACCTCAGAGAAAGACAAACCATATGCCAGGAGATTATTTTCATTAACCGCAATTTCAATTTCTTCTTGTGGAAACCCCGAAATAGAAATCTGGGATATACCATCAATTGTCCGAATATCATTTTCTACTTGTCGCGCAATTTGTTTTAGCGTTGCCAGAGGAATATTTTCGCCACTAATTGCAAAACTTATAGTTTGTCTTACTACTTCTAATTTTGAAACAATTAACGGTTCCATCCCGGTTGGGAATGTAGGTACCCTGTCTACCGCATTTTTCACTTGCAGCAGCATAAAGTCTATATCCCGACCTTTTTCGATTTCCACATTGATACTTCCACTATTCTCCCTTGAAGTTGAGGTAACCCTGTCAACACCTTCGAGGCCCTTAAGATTATCTTCAATTTTTAAAACGATACCTTCTTCAATCTCCTGCGGAGAAGCACCAGGGTAGGTTATATTTACTGAGATGTTCTTTGAATCTGTTAAGGGAAAAAATGAGGATTTTAAAGAAGTAGCACCAACAATTCCGAAGATGAAAAATGCAATGATTATTACATCTACGGCAACGTGATATTTTATGAAATAAGTGATTACTTTTCTCATTAGTTTTCTATTTTGGCTGTTTCTATTTTATACTTTTTTACCAACATTCCGGTAAAAGCACCAACAACGGGTTTAGTTAGAATTGAAATACCATCAGGAACATCTTTTAGTACAACTTTCCTATCAGAAAAATATACTGGCCTTACATCAATACGGTCAAGTAAGGAGTCTCGAACTACAAAAATCTGGTCGTTTTCAAGCAGCAAATTCCTATCTATTTCAATGGCATCCGTTTCCTGTTTTGCATTAAGGTTAGCTTCCAGATACATACCTTCTTTTAAGTCCGGATCGTTAACGTCTATAAATGCCTTTATGGTCTGGGTAGCTACGTCTACATTTCCATTAATCCGCGCAACTACTCCTTTATAAGTTTTCGTGCGGTCCAAATTTACCAATTCCACCTCTTCGCCAATTTTTAAAAGTTCACTGTAGGTTTTACTTATAGACACCTCCATTTCATATATATCCGTATTTATAAATTCTCCCAATTTTTGACCTGGTCGTACCAGTGTACCTTCAGTAACCAACTCCTCTGTAAGTATTCCTGAAAATGGGGCCGAGATGCGATACTTTCGCAAACGTTGCTCCATATTTTTAACATTGTAATAGTTTGTCAAAATTCCACGACCTGAAATAAAGAATTTTTCTTTCTCGGTTGTCATTTTCGGAAGAGGTGGTGTGGTTCTGTCCAGGTCGAATCCGCTCAAGTAAGCCTGCCATTTTGGAAATACTTCTGGATAATCCAGGCGCAGATCGGGCATGATCGAAGTAATTAAATTGTATAAATTACTTTTGGCCGACTGCACACTGGCGTAGTATTCAGAGGCATCAATTTTGATAATTGTTTCACCCTTACGATAAGGTTGTCCCGCTTTAAACAGTTTATTCCCTTTTTGGAAAACGCCCTGAACTTCAGCATATAGTTCAACCCTCCTTTTAGCCCTTAAATTACCATTCGCAGGGATAATAATAGGAACCGTTCCATTAACCACAGTTTGTGTAAAAACTGTTTTCACCACTTTTTCCACTTTCGCCTTTGGCCTGGACTTACTGTCACTAATTTCCTTAGCCAAAAAAAATGAGGCTATAATAATTAAAACTCCTAAAATTGATAAAACTATTTTTCTCATTCCTTTGTCGTTAACTTTGGGTTTCTGCAGATGTAATATTATGTTGGATTTGTTGCAGAGTATTTATAAGTTGAAATATCTCTTCTTCTGCAATTTTTTTTTCCATAATTTTTTTTAGTCCAACTATTATGGGCCTGGTTCGTCTAAATGTGATTCTACCGGTTTCGGTAAGAAAAACCCGGTTTACCCGCTTATCGAAATTATCCTGTTCTCTGGTTATATAGTTTTTACGTTCCATTTTGGCCAGTAATCTTGCCAGGGATGATTTATCCCTTAAGGTTAGATATGCCAATTCATTTTGAATGAGGCCATCATTTTCATGTAATTTTTT
>CBDTVZ010000113.1:0-6494 GCA_965363995.1 uncultured Eudoraea sp. | reverse complement strand
TCAATACAGTACTGACTATCCGGAAGTGAATCACAGGGTGATAATCTTAATTGATCTATAGCGGCGGCATAAACGAATGGTTTAAAGGTTGAGCCGGCCTGTCGTGCTCCCTGAATTACATTGTCGTATTGAAAGTGTTTATAGTTAAGTCCGCCTACCCAGGCCCTAACATGACCTGTTTGTGGTTCCATCGACATCATTGCAGCCCTTAAGAAGGTTTTATAATACCTTATGGAATCTAAAGGAGTCATAACCGTATCCTTTTCCTGAGTGTCGCTATTCCAATCAAATACGGTCATTTCCGTTTTTTCAGTAAATGATGCCCTGATTTCTTTTTCAGATACACCATTAGACTTCATGATTCGCCAACGTTCCGAAGTTCTCATAGCACGTTCCATGATTCGGTTTGTTTCCTCAGTATTTAGATCCAGGAATGGAGCCGTATTATTTCTGTCTGGCGTATTTTGATGAAAAAACTCTTTTTGAAGTCGTTTCATATGTTCCTTCACGGCATCCTCAGCATTCTTTTGCATCCTGGAGTCGATAGTAGTGTACACTTTAAGGCCGTCTAAATATATATTCCACCGATCTCTTTCACCTTCAGCTGCCGGTTTTGGATTATTTTCAATCCAATTATTCAAGTATTTCTGTAGATACATCCTGAAATAAGTAGCAAGACCTTCTCTATGCGATTCGGGATTAAAATTGATATCCATTCTTAATGACTGAAGAGAATCTTTACCCCTTTCCGTTAAATAGTCATATTTGCCCATTTGACCCAATACGGTGTTTCGCCTATTCAGCACGAGCTCTTCTCTTCTAATAGGATTATATAGTGAAGAATTTTTCAACATTCCAACTAAAACAGCAGATTCCTCGGTCTTTAATCCAGAGGGTTCCTTGCCAAAATAAATTCTTGACGCAGAACGTATACCATCTGCCGCATAGCCAAAATCATAGGTGTTCATATACATGGCAATAATCTCTTCTTTGGTATACTGCCGTTCCAGGCGTATAGATATGATCCATTCCTTTACTTTTTGTATAATCCTCCCGGCTGCTCCTCCTGAGATTCTTTTTGTAAAAAGTAATTTAGATAATTGCTGTGTAATCGTACTTGCCCCGCCTCGTTTTCCAAGGAATACTATCGCTCTTATTGTACCTATAGCATCTATTCCCGAATGCTCGTAATATCTTGCATCTTCTGTGGCAACCAGAGCATGAATCAAATTATCCGGCAATTTATCATAGGACACCGGAGTTCTGTTATCATCTAAATAATACTTACCAAGGGTTTGGCCATCTACAGAGATGATCTCGGTGGCCAAATTTGTCTGCGGATTCTCCAGTCGTTCAAAAGTTGGCATTTCTCCCAAAAACCCCCAGGAAGCTAAAAGAAATATTAAAAATATCAGAAAAAGGCCTGAAGCAAACAGAATCCAAAACCATTTAATAAACTTAGAAAAGTTGGAAGAAACTTTCTTTTTCCGGGCTTTTGCCATAACTTATTTACGCTTTTCAATTAAGAAACCAACATCAGTGATGCCTTCTAGTTCCATGATCCCATCCGCGTTACCATTTTTACGCATAGCATGAGAAATTTGTAAAGTATATACGCCCTTAACGGGGAAAATGATGTTTTCCTTATACCAAAGTTTATTTTCTTTAATACTTCCATATCCTTTCCCCAGCCATTTACCATCCGGCATAGTCATTTTATACTCCAGGGTATCCCTTTGTATATCGCCATTAGGGTTTTTCAAATCTGCAATTAAAAATAGATTACTGTAGGGGAAAGATTCATCATTTCTTATGGAAATAAATATGTCATTCGCACTAGTCGTGTCGTTTTCTGTGAAGATAAATTCCTTAGTGTCGCTTTTGGCCCATATTCCGCCAGGATTTGCCTGAAATTCCGAATGAGTCAGCCTATCATTACATGCCAAAATCAATAAAACCAAAATTGAATAGAAAATTCTTTTAGGCATTTTTGGCAGGTCTTTTTCTGTTATTCCTCCTTTTTTGATTATTGTTCCCCTTCTTTCTTCGTTTCGGGCGGTCAAATCTTGTAAGACTGTCCTGACCCACAACATTTTCAAAAATAAATTTTTCTTCTTCAATATTTTCAACGGCATATTCCTCGAGGCTGGCCACTGGTTTTTTTGCTTTATTCTTATCCAGTATCTCCTGAACTTGTTCTTTAGTGAGCGCATGCCAGTTAGAGGCGTCTTCTTTATATGAGAACCACAGCATCCCTTTAAAAATGTCTGTTTTTTGACAAAAAGCTGCTCCTTTTTCAGTGAATAATTTGCTATCCTGAGAAGGGAAATCCTCTAATGCCTCTAAATAAATATCAAGTTCATAGTTTAAACAGCACTTTAGCTTACCACATTGCCCTGCCAATTTTTGCGGATTAAGTGAAAGTTGTTGATACCTTGCTGCTGCAGTACTTACTGAACGAAAATCCGACAGCCAGGTAGAGCAGCACAATTCCCTTCCGCAAGAACCAATACCTCCTAAACGTTGTGCTTCTTGTCTATAACCTATTTGCCTCATTTCTATGCGAATGCCAAAGGCCTTCGCCATATCTTTAATCAATTGTCTAAAATCAACACGTTCTTCAGCTGTATAATAGAAAGTAGCCTTAGATCCATCTCCCTGAAATTCAACATCAGATATCTTCATCTGTAATTTTAGCAAAATAGCCATTTCACGGGCACGCTTTTTTATCTCTTCCTCCTTGTCCCGACACTTCTGCCATTTGTCAATATCTTTTTGAGTTGCTTTGCGATATACTTTAAGGATCTCCTCTTCAGAATCGGAAACTTTTTTTCGCTTCATCTGGACCTTTACTAATTCTCCGGTTAAGGTAACCATACCAATGTCATGACCAGATTTAGACTGTGTAGCCACAATATCGCCAATGGATAATGACAGGTTTTCCGTGTTCCTGAAAAATTCTTTCCTGCTATTTTTAAACCGAACTTCAACACAATCAAATGGCTTAGAACCACTTGGCAGAGACATATTGGAAAGCCAGTCAAACACAGTCAATTTATTGCAGCTATCTGTGCCGCAAGTTCCATTATTTTTGCATCCACGCGGCTGCCCATCCTTGCCGGTTGAACAACTGTTACAACCCATATTTTATATCTTGGTTTAGCACAACCAAAAGTTGGTTATGCTAAAAAAGGTTCATAAATAATTATTGAAGGTAAAGATAGTACTTTTTTACTGTGATGGAAAGTGGTAATTATTGTGCAAAAATAGTCGATCTTCTTATTTTCAAGTGATATAATAAGGTCTTTAAAATGAGCGGGGAAATTTTCTAAAATTATTGTAGATTATGATTGTGCAGGTTTACTTTTTAAATTTTAAGACCTCTGATCTTCCTTTTTTGAAAATTTTATTACTTACCACTTTTCCTTTTCTAAGTCTTTTCTGCTCTTCAAAAGGAAGTTCATGGATTTCTTTGCAATGGTCTGAACAACAATTGTTCATTTTATCTGCACATGCCCCACATTGAATGAAAAGTAGATGACAAGCTTCATTAGCACAGTTAACATGGGTATCACATGATTCACCACATTGATGACATTGGGCTATAACATCTTCTGTTATCCGCTCACCTCGCCTGTGGTCAAATACAAAGTTTTTTCCGAGAAATTTATTTTCAAGATTCTTCTTTCTAACCTGACGGGTATATTCTATAATACCTCCTTCAAGTTGAAATACATTTTTGAACCCTTTATACTTATAGTACGCGCTCGCCTTTTCACATCGGATACCTCCAGTGCAATACATTACGAGGTTCTTGTTTTCCTTATAGCTTGATAAATCTTTTTCTATTATTTCCAATGAGTCTCTAAACGTATCAACATCTGGTGTGATTGCATTTTTAAAATGTCCAATTTCACTTTCATAGTGATTACGCATATCAACCAAAATTGTATTAGGGTCGTCAATCAATTCATTAAAATGTATGGCATCAACATGTATCCCTTTGTTCGTCACATCGAAAGTGGTATCATTCAAACCATCCGCGACAATTTTTTTCCGTACCTTAATTTTGAGTTTTAAAAAGGACTTATTATACTGTTCTATTGCTATATTCAGTCGAACATTTTCAAGAAATGAGATGCTGTCCAAATGTGACTTGAATTTATTAAAATTATCCGCCGGGACAGACAATTGGGCGTTAATGCCTTCGGGAGCTACATAGATTCTTCCCAGAACATCGAGTTCACTCCAATGAATGAATAAGTGATTCCTAAATAATTTTGGATTATGAAGATGTGCGTATTTGTAAAAAGAAATAGTCAGACGCTCCTGTCCGGCCTCTTCAATAAGAGTTTCCCTTTCTTTAGCACTTAATGTATTGTACAGTTGCATGCTATACCAATTATTAAGTTTAAGACTGTATTAGAATGCAAAATTAAAAATATTCCGCTTTAGCGCAAGAGAAAAACCAATTGATTTTGAGGGTAATAATCGTATTTGGCAGGTTACTCATGCTCGCTAAAAAAAAGAGTCTTGAATTTTCAAGACTCTTTAGGGACCACTCCTTGGTAATTTTCTTTTTCATAGATCAACCTGATAGGAAGCGGTCAACATTGCCCAAAATTCTCAGAACAATGGAATATTTTGTGTTTGAGTACGAACACTCAACATGGAGATGCGGGAATACTAAAAAGGTTGCTTTTGAGATTGTTATATGAAAAAAGAAATGGTAATTTAGCGTTCCTAATTTTATAGAAAATCACAAATGGCTAAGGATAAAGAAGCGAAACTTAAGGCGTTAAAACTAACATTAGATAAACTGGACAAAACCTATGGTAAGGGGGCCGTCATGAAAATGGGGGACTATGTTGTTGAGGATGTAGAAGTTATCCCTTCAGGTTCACTCGGCCTGGATATTGCCCTTGGAGTAGGCGGATATCCTCGAGGAAGAGTTGTAGAAATATACGGACCAGAATCTTCCGGAAAAACCACACTCACTTTACACGCAATGGCAGAGGCTCAAAAAAATGGTGGTATTGCCGCGTTTATTGATGCAGAACATGCCTTTGACAGGTTTTACGCCAAAAATTTAGGGGTCGATATTGACAACCTTATAATATCACAACCCGATCATGGGGAACAGGCGCTGGAAATTGCAGATAACCTAATTCGCTCTGGTGCCATAGATATAGTGGTCATAGATTCGGTAGCAGCATTAACTCCAAAAAGTGAAATTGAAGGAGAGATGGGAGACTCCAAAATGGGTTTACATGCCAGATTAATGTCACAGGCACTTCGAAAATTAACCGGTTCCATAAGCAAAACACATTGTACTGTAATCTTCATTAATCAGTTAAGGGAAAAAATAGGTGTTATGTTTGGAAATCCTGAAACCACTACAGGAGGTAACGCTCTTAAGTTTTATGCTTCCGTAAGATTAGATATTCGCAGATCTACACAAATAAAAGATACAGAAGGTGCTGTCCTTGGTAATAAAACAAGGGTGAAGGTCGTGAAAAATAAAGTGGCTTCCCCTTTTAAAATGGCAGAGTTTGATATAATGTACGGTGAGGGAATATCCAAGGTTGGTGAAATTGTGGATCTTGGAGTGCAATACGAAATTATCAAAAAAAGTGGCTCCTGGTTCAGTTACGGAGACACAAAGCTTGGGCAGGGAAGAGATGCAGTAAAATCACTTTTGCAAGATAATCCAGAACTCCTGGATGAATTAGAAAACAAAATAAGAGAAGCAATTAATGCTGTAAAGGCGTAATTTAAAATAACTTATTTTCTGTATTATTCGGTTTTCTAAGCAACCATTACCTGATCTTATCATCTTGTTCTAAAGATTTTAATAGATGATTATGAAAAGAATAGTTTCCCTGATTTTCGTATTATTCTCATTTGTTTTGTCCTCTTGTAGTTTGAGCGATGATCAACCGAATTTTTATTTTGTTCCATTACAAGTTGTAAGTGCGGAATTACCCGAATCATTTAGTTTGCATGAGACCTATCAAATTAATGTAACTTATGTGTTGCCTAATGGATGTGTCTCTTTTGAAGGTTTTGATGTAAGTCCCATTGAAGAAACAACAAGAAACGTAGTTCCTATAGGATCGCAGTTTGATGCTCCGGAATGTGTAGATGGAATGGCCGAAGTAGAAGGTTCATTTAACTTTATCTGTCTTTATTCAGACACCTACCTTTTTAGGTTTTGGACAGGAGAAGATGAAAACGGAGAGCAGGAATATTTAGAAATTGAAGTTCCTGTAACCCAATAATCTACTATTTTAGGTCTTTTAATCTAACCAATATTTTGAGTCTGAAAGAACTCATACATAATTGTAAAAGAGGAGATAGAATAGCGCAGGAACAATTGTATAGAAATTATGCACAAATATTGTTTGGTATCTGCCTGAAATATTCGCGCAATAAAACGGAGGCCGAAGATAATCTGCACGATAGCTTTATGACCATATACGATAAGATTGGTC
>CBDTVZ010000112.1:0-6504 GCA_965363995.1 uncultured Eudoraea sp. | reverse complement strand
CAATGGCATTACAAACTTTTACCGCCTGATCTATCACTTCCGGTCCAATTCCGTCTCCGGCCAAGAGAGCTATATTTAATTTCATATTATTACCTGTATCTAATTAGTAGAAAATATTTGTCTTTATAGAGATACTTTAAATTATATTCAACATTTTTTCAGTCGCCTTAATGGCGGAAACAGTCTGATCCGAATCCAGACCACGCGTAATAAAGTCTTTCCCTTTGTTTTGCCAGGTTATAATGGTCTCGCATAATGCATCAGAGTTACTTCCCGGAGGTATGCGTACAGCGTAATCGGTAAGAATTGGAAGTTCTATTTTTTTAGATTTATAGACTTTTCTCAGTGCATTCATAAAAGCATCAAACTGGCCGTCTCCCTGGGCGTTTTCCTCATATGACTGACCTTCGATTTCCACCGCTACAGTAGTTGAAGGCTTAAGGCCCTTAGAATGCGTAAGCACATAGGATTTAACAAATGTCTTTTGTTGATAAGACTCACTATCCAATACATCGGAAATGATATACGGAAGGTCTTCTTTGGTTACTTTCTCCTTTTTATCGCCTAGCTCTATAATGCGCTGCGTTACTTTTTTTATTTCTTCATCATTAAGGGTGAGTCCTAATTCCTGAAGATTTTTTTGAATATTGGCTTTCCCCGAGGTTTTGCCAAGCGCATATTTGCGTTTTCTACCAAATCGCTCGGGTAATAAATCATTAAAGTATAAATTCTTTTTATTATCTCCATCTGCATGTATACCAGCAGTTTGTGTAAATACATTATCGCCAACAATAGGTTTATTTGCGGGAATACCAAATCCGGTAAATGTTGATACTATTTTACTAACTTTAAAAAGCGAAGACTCTTCCACATTAATCTCGATTTCCGGCATAAAATCATTTATCACAGCGACTACACTTGCTAATGGAGCGTTACCGGCACGTTCTCCCATGCCATTTATAGTCAGGTGTAATCCATGACAACCTGCCCGAAGGGCTTCCATAACATTTGCAACACTAAGGTCATAATCGTTATGACCATGAAAATCGAAGTGTGTATCCGGATAACGAGCAACAATTTGCGAGATATAATCAAAAGTTTCTCCATGAGTCAAAATGCCAAGAGTATCCGGTAATAATATTCGTTTAACAGCTTGTGTAGTAAGGAAGTCGAGATATTGAAAAACATAATCAGGTGAATTTCGCATCCCATTACTCCAATCTTCAAGGTAGATATTGCTAATAATTCCTTGTTTTTTTGCCTGGCCAAGGACATTGGCAATATCTGCAAAATGCTCCTCGGGTGTTTTTTTAAGTTGATAGGTCAGGTGATTCAAAGAACCCTTGGTTAAAAGGTTTTGAACTTTGGCACCTGTCTTTTTCATCCATTTGAGCGAAAGACCGTTATCGACAAATGTAAGTACTTCAATACGATCCAAATACCCTGCGCTCTTTGCCCAGCCTGTTATCTGTTCGACTGACTTAAATTCGCCTTCTGAAACCCTGGCAGACGCAATTTCTATGCGATCCACTTTCAATTCATCTAAAAGAAGTCTTGCCAGATTAAGCTTTTCTACTGCAGTGAAGGATACGCCTGAGGTCTGTTCTCCATCCCTCAAGGTTGTGTCCATTATTTCAATCTTCCTCTTATTCATGCTTGTGGTAAATGGCTTATGAAGTATTAACTTACTTAAATGTTAAAGAGGTGTGTCTTTCGCAAAAGATTCAATTTCACTCTTAATATTTAGTAAATAATCAATATCGTCAAATCCGTTGAGTAAGTTTTCCTTTTTGTAATTATTTATATCGAAATTTTCCTTTTCACCTGTTGCCTGAATAGTGAAAGTTTGTTCAGGAAGATTGACTTCAAATTCAGTATTTGCATCAGCTTCAATTGCCTCGAAAATCTTTGTAAGAAAGTTAGGGCTTACCTGAACAGGTAAAACGCCAATATTCATACAATTACCTCTGAATATATCGGCAAAAAAACTACTTACTACACAACGAAAACCATAATCATAGATGGCCCATGCTGCGTGTTCTCTTGAAGAACCAGATCCAAAATTTTTCCCTCCAACCAATATTTTACCGCTATAAATAGGGTTGTTCAGTACAAAATGTTCCTTGGGAGTATCATCAGATTGATATCTCCAATCACGAAAAAGGTTATCCCCAAAACCCTTGCGTTCGATTGCCTTTAGGAACCTTGCAGGGATAATCTGGTCCGTATCCACATTTTCTATTGGCAGTGGAACAGCTGTACTGCTTAAAACTTTAAAATTATCGTATGCCATTAGTATTTTTATCAGTTAATTATAAATAAAATTAGGCTGTTTCAAAAACCATCAACTCTCTTGGGTCTGTTACCTTTCCTGTTACTGCTGCTGCGGCAGCTACTAAAGGACTAGCAAGAAGTGTTCTTGCTCCAGGCCCCTGTCTTCCTTCAAAATTCCTGTTAGACGTACTCACAGCATATTTTCCAGCAGGAATTTTATCGTCATTCATGGCAAGACAAGCGGAGCAGCCCGGTTCTCTTAATTCAAAACCAGCTTTATTCAGGATATCCAGCAAGCCTTCTTTTTTAATAGCGTCTTCCACTTTGTGCGAGCCGGGAACCAGCCAGGCAGTTACATTTTCCGCCTTTTGTCTTCCCTTAACCAGACTCGTAAATGCCCTGAAATCCTCAATCCGGCCATTAGTACAACTTCCAAGAAAAACAAAATCTATTTCTTTGCCCAGCATATTGTCTCCCTCCTCAAAATTCATATACTGAAGCGACTTTTTATAAGTAGAGGCACCACCTTCAATAGCATCAGATTTAGGGATACCACCTGATATTCCCATACCCATTCCCGGATTAGTTCCGTAGGTAATCATTGGTTCTATATCTTCACCCTTAAATGTGATTTCTTGATCAAAAACAGAATCGTTATCTGTATATAAGGTTTCCCAATAAGTCATTGCCTTATTCCAGGCTTCACCTTTTGGTGTATACTCTCGATTTTTAATATATTCAAATGTTTTTTCATCCGGGGCGATCATGCCTCCACGTGCACCCATTTCAATACTTAAATTACATACAGTCATACGCCCTTCCATAGACATCTGTTTAAAGACATCACCTGCGTATTCAACAAAATATCCAGTTGCGCCGGAAGTGCTCAATTTAGAAATAATATAAAGAGCCACATCTTTCGGTGTAACCGCAATATTTAATTTACCGTTTATAGTAATACGCATGCTTTTAGCTTTAGGCTGCATAATGCACTGGGTTGCCAAAACCATTTCTACCTCGGAAGTCCCAATTCCAAATGCTATGGCACCAAAAGCGCCATGCGTTGAAGTATGAGAGTCACCACAAACAATTGTCGATCCCGGTAATGTAATTCCATTCTCAGGCCCAATTACATGGACAATGCCGTTTTTTTCGTGACCAAGTCCCCAATACGGAATTTGATGCTCCGTCGCGTTCTGCTCCAATGCCCTAAGCTGATTCGCGGACAAGGGATCTTTAACCGGTAGATGTTGGTTTATTGTAGGTGTATTATGATCCGCAGTGGCAAAAGTACGTTCTGGATATAAAACCTTAATTTTTCTATTATTTAAGCCCAAAAATGCCACTGGACTTGTTACTTCATGAACAAGATGACGGTCAATAAACAGCACGTCAGGACCATTCAGTACCTTTTTGACTACATGTGAGTCCCAAACTTTATCAAATAGTGTTTTTTTCATAAAATAATCAAATAACTAATAAATAGCTTTTTAGCGCAGCTAACAAATGTATGAAATACGAGTAAAAGGGGGTGAAACAATGTGCTTCTAAATTACGATGTTCAATTAGCTATTAAGTGATATAAACTATTGATAATCAATTATATAAATTGAATATGTCCACTTTTCAGTTTTATGTTAACATGGGGCACTAATCAATCTTCTAAACAATATGTGAATGTTTGTATAGAATTTAGGTCTATTTCCGGTTTAAGATTACTGTAAGAATTACAAAATAAGGTTGCCATTGCTGCCAACATAACTAAACTAGAAAATGGTGAGAGAAATAATTTAATAGACTTAGGTATTAACCTGAAATATGGAAGCAGATAATATCCGGCTGTTAACTTATATAATTCCAGATATTCTTATGCTTCATTAATTGGGCATAGGCGTATCTAATTTGTTTATTTTCTTCTTCCTGCAATCCCGGATCCTCATTAAGAACCTTTATAGCATAATATCTGGCGGTTTTTAAGATATCATTGTCCTTTACAATATCGGCGATTTTAAGATTCAGAATACCACTTTGCTGTGTTCCCATTAGATCACCCGGCCCACGTAGTTTTAAGTCTACTTCCGCAATTTCAAATCCATCGTTAGTATTGGTCATGGTTTCGAGTCTGGTTTTGGCATCTGAAGATAATTTATGGCTAGTCATCAGGATACAATAGCTCTGTTCAGCTCCACGGCCAACACGACCTCTTAATTGATGCAATTGCGATAGTCCGAAGCGTTCTGCGCTTTCAATAATCATAACAGAGGCATTGGGGATATCAACACCTACTTCAATGACAGTTGTAGCAACCATTATGTTTGTTTCTCCTTGAACAAAGCGTTCCATTTCATATTCTTTATCCTGCGGTTTCATCTTGCCGTGCACTATTGAAATCTGATATTCTGGAAGGGGAAAATCACGTGCAATACTCTCATAGCCATCCATTAAATCCTTATAGTCCAATGCTTCTGACTCCTGAATAAGTGGATAAACAATATATATTTGTCTTCCTTTTTTAATTTCATCCCTTAAAAATTGAAACACTTTTAATCGGTTTTTGTCATATCTGTGTGCAGTCTTTACAGCCTTTCTCCCGGGAGGCAGCTCATCAATTACTGAAATATCAAGATCCCCATAAAGGCTCATCGCCAAGGTCCTTGGAATTGGAGTTGCGGTCATTACCAATATGTGTGGAGGTACATCATTCTTATGCCATAATTTGGATCTTTGAGCGACACCAAACCTGTGCTGTTCATCAATTATTGCTAACCCAAGATTTTTAAATTTAACTTTATCTTCCAATACAGCATGGGTGCCAATAAGAAGATCAAGCGTGCCATCTTCGAGTTGCTCATGAATAACTCTTCTCTGGGCTTTTTTAACTGATCCGGTAAGTAAAGCTATACTAACCCCAATTTCTCCCAACAATTCTTTAATGCCTTTGTAATGTTGGTTGGCCAATATTCCTGTGGGAGCCATTAAACAAGCCTGATAGCCATTATCTAGTGCCAATAAAATAGACATTAAGGCTACTACAGTTTTACCAGACCCCACATCGCCCTGTAAAAGGCGATTCATTTGAGCTTTGCTACCAAGATCTGCCCTTATTTCTTTTATGACTTTCTTTTGAGCAGCTGTAAGTTCAAAAGGCAAATGATCTTTATAAAAGCTGTTAAAAAATTTATCTACTTTTTCAAAAGGGTAGCCTTTTATTTTTTGTTTTCGAATTAATTTTTTTGAGATTAGCTGTAATTGAATGTAAAATAATTCTTCAAATTTCAGACGAAATTGTGCTCTGGATAATAGTTTAAGGTCTTTGGGAAAGTGAATATTGAACATAGCCTCAGTTTTTGAGATCAGTCTGAGTTCATCAAGTATAGTAGGGGAGAGGGTTTCTTTAAATTCTCCCTTTGTTTCTGTAAATAATTGTTGCACTAATTTGCTGATTACTCTGTTCGTAACCCCCCTGGCACTTAATTTTTCTGTGGAGGGATATATAGGTTGCAACGACACTTTTATCCCTTTTTCATGTTCAGAAAGTAATTCCATTTCCGGGTGTGGCATTGAAAATTTGCCACTAAACCAATTAGTTTTTCCAAAAATTACATAAGGGGTATTTAATTTAATATTTTCCCGAATCCATTTCTGCCCTCTGAACCAAACCAGCTCCATTTCGCCACTAGCATCCTTAAATGTAGCCACAAGCCGGTTTCCCTTTTTTTGCTCAACAGTTTTAATATGGATGATACTCCCAATAAGTTGAACATCTGCATTTCCTCTTTGTAACTCATTAATTTTATAATACCTTGTTTTATCAATATACCTGTTAGGAAACAGATTAATCAAATCCTGGTAAGTTACTACCCCTAACTCCGAGTGCAGTATTTCGGACCTGTTTGGACCAACACCTTTCAAATAAGTAACAGGAGTTTGAAGATAATTCGTATTCATGGAACGAAAATAATGGTTACTGCATACAACTGCAATACTACAAAATGCTAATTTTGGTCTGACAATTGTACAATAACAATTATGAATTTTACTAATTCACTTTTATTCATTCTTTTTACGGGTTTATTATTTAGTCAGCCGCAGCCTTCAGTTGATTTCTTTAAAGCGGATATAAATATTGTTCCGGATCCAGATTATAAAAGAATAAATGGTAAAGTAACTTATTCCTTTAAAGTACTCAATAAGACGGATTCTGTTTTTTTAGATGCCAAAAACATGGAC
>CBDTVZ010000111.1:0-6555 GCA_965363995.1 uncultured Eudoraea sp. | reverse complement strand
TCCAAACCAATGGCATCCCATATCTGGAAAGGCCCATGTTCCCAGCCAAATCCGGCCTTCATAGCATCATCAATTTTATATAATTCATCTGTTATTTCAGGGATGCGGTGAGAAACATATGCAAAAAGTGCTGCAAAGCTTTTACGGTAAAAGACAGCGGCTTTATCCTTGCCATTTACCAAAATTTTGAAACGATCAATAACTTTATCTATGGGTTTAGTAATTTCCAGAGTGGCAAAATTCGCTCTCTTTTTTGGTCTGTAATCCATAGTATCCAGATCCAGGCTAAGAATGTCACTTTTCCCCTCTTTGGTTTTTACCTTTTTATAGAAGCCCTGACCTGTTTTACTTCCCAACCATTTGTTATCGGACATGGTCTGGATAAAATCCGGCAACTTAAATAACTCATGTCTTTCATCATCTGTACAATTTTCATAGATACCATTGGACACATGTACCAAAGTATCCAGCCCTACAACATCCACTGTTCTGAAAGTTGCAGATTTTGGTCTGCCAATTACCGGCCCGGTTAGCTTATCTACCTCTTCTACGGTAAGCCCTAATTCTTTGACCATATGAAATAAGCTCTGAATGCTGAAAATTCCTATTCTGTTGCCTATAAAAGCAGGGGTATCCTTTGCTATTACCGATGTTTTACCAAGAAACTTTTCACCATAACTATTTAAAAAATCCAGTACAGATTGTTTCGTTTTCGGCCCCGGAATGATTTCAAAAAGCTTAAGATAACGAGCGGGATTAAAGAAATGAGTACCACAAAAATGTTCCTGGAAATCATCGCTTCTACCTTCACTCATGAATTTAATTGGAATACCAGAGGTATTGGACGTTATTAATGTTCCGGGACTTCGATGCTTTTCGAGGTTCTCAAATACCATTTTCTTTATGTCCAGGCGTTCCACTACCACTTCAATAATCCAATCTACCTTTCCTACTTTAGCTATATCATCTTCAAGATTTCCAGTGGTAATTCTACCGGCGAAACCTGAATGGTAAATGGGAGATGGCTTTGATTTTAAAGCCGCTGCCAAGGAATCATTTACAATTCTATTTCTAACGGCTTTGTCGTTGAGTGCAAGTCCTTTTGATTTTTCCTTTTCATTAAGTTCCCTGGGAACAATATCTAGTAATAGGACTTCAACTCCAATATTTGCAAAGTGACATGCAATTCCGCTACCCATTATACCAGAACCTATAACAGCTACCTTTTTAATATGCTTATTCATTGATGATGATTATTTAATTTCGTATTCCTACTATATATTTTTTTCTCAGTAATAAGGCTGTTTATGGTTTCCATAACCTCAAAAAAATTGTTCAGCTGCCCCTCATTAACATTTTGCTTAACAACATCATTAAACCGTAAAACAACATCTTTTGAATCTTTGCGCTTTTCAAGACCAAAAGGGGTAAGATGTATTAAAACGCCACGGCCATCATCCGGATTGGGTTTACGGATAATTAGCCCTTTTTCTTCCATACTTTTTAGTATTCGGGACAAACTAGTTGCCTCCATTCCCATTTTAGGACCCAGGGATGTGGATGGTGTGCCTGTTTTAGGATCTATGCTTAACATCGTAAATCCAACGGCCATTGTTGTACCAAAGTGTTTGGCTTCTTCATTGTACATTTTAGCAACGGATTGCCAGGTAGCACGCAAGGCATAATCTATTGTCATATCCTTCATAAAATCTTCAATTGTTCCTCAAAGATATAAAAATTTATTATGCATGCATAATAAATTTTAAAGAATAGCCTGTTGATTTTAAAAAGGAATTTAGGTCAAATTAGGTAGTTCTGATTTCATTAATAGGATGCATCTACTATTAATGTCCATATATTTGATTGTAGAGGTCCATATACTTTTCTTTAATAATCTTCCGGCGAAGTTTCATAGTAGGGGTGAGGTGGCCACCGTCAACGCCCCAGACATCAGGGGTAAGTCTAAACTGTTTAATTTTTTCCCATTTAGCGAATTTTTCATTGGCATGATCAACTTCTTCCTGGAATCTGGCCAGGACTTTCGGATTTATAACACTTTCGGCATTGGTTCCCAGTTTCACATTGTGTCTAATAGCCCATTCCGCTAGGAATTCAAAATTGGGTTGTATCAGTGCGCAAGGCATTTTCTCACCTTCACCAACAACCATAATTTGTTCGATAAATCTGGATTGTTTAAACCGGTTTTCCAATACCTGAGGTGCCACATATTTGCCTCCCGAAGTTTTAAACATTTCCTTTTTTCGGTCTGTAATCCTGAGGAAACCATCTGCGTCTATTTCACCGATATCACCTGTGTGAAAAAATCCGTCCTTTAATACTTCAGCGCTTTTTAAGTCATCTCTGTAATAACCCATCATTACCTGGGGCCCTTTGATACAAATCTCACCATCGGCTTCAATCTTTACTTCAGTACGTCCTATAGGTTTGCCTACAGTTCCTATCTTAAAGCCATTATTACGCATGTCATTTACTGAGACAACAGGAGAGGTTTCCGTAAGTCCGTAACCTTCCATAAGACCCATTTCAGCAGCATTAAAAATTCTAGCTAATCTGGGTTGTAAGGCGGCACTTCCTGATGCAATGAGATCAAGATTTCCCCCAAGTCCGGCTTTCCATTTGCTAAAAATTAATTTACGTGCCAGTTTTAGTTGTTGTTCATACCACCATCCGTTTTGTCCATATGGTTGATATCTAAGCCCTAATTTTACCGCCCAAAAAAACAAAAATTTCTTAATGCCTTTTAAGTCAGAACCCTTAGCAATTATCTTATCATAGACCTTTTCTATTAGTCTGGGAACAGCAGTCATGACATGGGGCTCAATCTCTTTTAAATTTTCACTAATCGTTTCCAGTGATTCAGCGAAATAGATAGAAACACTTCTATACTGATACAAATACATCAGCATTCGTTCATAAATGTGGCAAACTGGTAAGAAACTAAGCGCTTTAACTGCACCGTCGGCAATTGGTAATCTGAACGAACTCTCCAGTGCATTACTCACTATGTTATCATGGGAGAGCATAACTCCTTTTGGCCTTCCCGTGGTTCCTGAGGTATAAATGAGGGTTGCCAGATCTGTAGGCTTTACACTTTCCTTAAGTCTCTCAACTTCATCCTGGTTGGATATATCTTCTCCAAGTTGCAACATTTCTTTCCAGTTCTTACAGTCTCCGAGTTCATCAAAAGAGTATATTTCCTTTAAGGAAGGAACTTTATCCTTAACCGCCTTAACTTTCTCATATACCTCAGAACAGGACACAAAACAATAAATACATTCTGCGTGGTTAAGCACATAAGCATAATCCTCTTCAGAAATCGTGGGATAAATAGGTACATTTTGGGCTCCTAGCTG
Organism: uncultured Eudoraea sp.; assembly: GCA_965363995.1. Taxonomy (GTDB): domain Bacteria; phylum Bacteroidota; class Bacteroidia; order Flavobacteriales; family Flavobacteriaceae; genus Eudoraea. The sequence goes on along the minus strand of CBDTVZ010000111.1, from coordinate 3,181 downwards.
CAAAATACCGATATCCATTATATTCCATTCCGTTCGGTTGGTCATGGATATCAGTGCAATCTTGTCATTGGGTTTTACACCTAATTTTAGTAAAGCCCTACTCACTGTATTAGCCTTATCTATATACTCCCTGGTAGAAGTTGCGATCCACTCCCCATTATATTTTGAAACAAGGGAATTCTTAAGATCAAATTTTTCTAATTGGTAATAAGGAAAATCAAAAAGACGGGTTATATCTTGCATACTCAGTTTCTGAATGGTAGTTGCAAAATAAGAAAAGGGAACGGTAATATAAAGCAGGATTACTAAAAAAAGACCTTATTTTCTCATAATTTGATAATAAAATACAATCCTGTAATAAATTTAATCTTAAAAGGTCAATTAATTATTTAGTGCAAATGAAGTTTCATTCCTTCATGGGATGAAATGAACCCTAGTTTTTCATAAAATTTCACGGCCGCATCTCTTTTTTTATCAGTAGTAAGCTGAACTACATGCGCTCCTCTTTTTTTAGCGCGATCTATGGCCCATTGTATAAGCTCCTGCCCAATTCCTTTATTCCTGCAATTCTCATGCACTCTTACAGCTTCTATTTGTCCTCTTATACCTCCCTGATAGGTTAGATATTGAATAAAGCTTAGTTGTAAAGTACCAATTACAGCCCCGGAGTCGTTTAACATTACCATTAATTCCTGGTTTTGGTCAGAATTAATCTTGTCAAATGCGTTTAAATATTGCTCAGGTAAAGGCGTTTTGAAGTTTTCTCTCAACCTGCCTAATTCATCGTTAGCTATGAGTTCTACGATGCCCGGTACGTCTTTTTGACTGGCCCTGCGAATAATCAAGATACTTCGTTTTGCTTTTCTATCCATTTTCTGGCGTTAGTAAACGCCTCTAACCAGGGAGATATTTGGTCGTTTCTATCCTTGGGATAATATGCCCAGTTCCATGGAAAAATAGAGCGCTCTATATGTGGCATTGTTACCAAATGCCTTCCCGTTTTATCGCACATCATAGCGGTATTAAAATCACTTCCATTGGGATTAGCGGGATAGTCACTATAACCATATTTAGCAACAATAGCATAATTATCTTCAGCTAGTGGAAGACTAAATTTCCCTTCGCCGTGGGATATCCATACTCCAAGGGTTGTTCCTGAAAGAGATGCAAGCATTACCGAATTATTGTCTTCAATCTTCACAGAGGTGAAACTGCTCTCGTGCTTATGCGAATCGTTAAAATTCATTTTGCCATGAATTTCATGTTCAGGATTCACTAGTTCCAATTCCATAAAAAGCTGGCATCCGTTGCATATCCCTACTGATAAAGTATCTGTCCTGTCAAAAAAGTTTAGAAGTGATTGCCTTGCTTTTTCATTATATTTAAACGCACCTGCCCAGCCCTTGGCACTTCCCAAAACATCAGAATTGGAGAATCCACCTACTGCGCCTATGAACTGAATATCTTCCAGGGTTTCCCGCCCTGAAATGAGATCGGTCATGTGGATGTCTTTGACATCAAATCCGGCAAGGTACATTGCATTGGCCATTTCACGCTCAGAATTACTTCCTTTTTCTCTTAAAATCGCGGCCTTCGGACGCTTTATATTTTCTGCACTTCTTTCGGGATAATAATTTTGAAAATATGCCGGGAAGTTAAAATTCAGAGCTTGTTTTTTGTAATTATCATATCTTGATTTAGCAAGATTATTGGAGGTTTGTCTTTCATCTAAGAGATAAGACGTTTTATACCAAATATCCCGTAGATTGTTAATATTCAAACCTATTTCAACTTCTTGATTTTTTAATTTCAATTCGGGTTGTTGGATAACTTCACCTATTTTCTTATAATCTATTCCAGCCTCCTGCATTTTTATTTCTACCGAATCATCTTTGGCTTGAAAAACCAGTCCGGAATTTTCAGCAAAAAGTAATTTGACAGTATCTTTTTCAGCCAGATTTGAAAGATCCAAAGAAGCACCCAGATCAACATCGGCAAAACACATTTCCAAAAGTGTGGTTATCAATCCGCCTGAAGCGATATCATGGCCAGCTACAATTTGTCCATCTTTTATCAATTCCTGAAGTGTGTTGAATACATTAATTACAACTGCCGATTCCTTTATTGTAGGGGCTTTATCACCAATTCTATTGAGGATTTGTGCAAAAGAAGATCCGCCTAACTCATATGCATCCTGCGAGATGTTAACATAATAAATACTTCCGGAATTCCTTAGAAATACGGGTTCTACTACCTTGGTAATATCCGTGCAATTTGCTGCCGCAGAAATTATTACTGTTCCCGGAGCAATAACTTCTTCATCCTTATATTTTTGTTTCATGGATAATGAATCCTTGCCGGTGGGGACATTGATCCCAAGTTCAATGGCAAAGTCGGATATAGCTTTAACTGCTTTATACAATCTGGCATCTTCTCCTTCGTTTCTACATGGCCACATCCAATTAGCAGATAGAGCAACCGATTTTAAGCCGTCTTTTAGAGGTGCCCAGACAATATTTGAAAGGGACTCGGCAATACTGTTCCTGCTACCTGCGACCGGATCAATTAATCCGCTTATGGGGGAATGACCAATAGAAGTCGCTATACCTTCCTGGCCTTTAAAATCCAACGCCATGACACCACAATTATTCAGGGGTAATTGCAAAGGCCCGGCACATTGCTGTTTGGCAACCTTGCCACCAACACATCGGTCTACCTTATTTGTTAACCAGTCCTTGCAGGCAACAGCCTCCAGTTGAAGGACTTGTTCGAGGTAGTCGTGAAAAAATTCTATTTTATAATCTGTTTCCCGATATTTCCTGTCGACTGTAATATCATCCATGATAGTTTTTGGAGAGCTGCCAAACATGTCGGAAAGTTCAAGGTCCATTGGCTTGATTCCTTTTGTTGCGGATTCAAATGTGAATCTATTATCTCCGGTCACATCTCCTACATCATAAATAGGAGAGCGTTCCCTATCGGCAATTCGATGTAAAAAAGCCATATTTTCGGTACCCATTACGAGTCCCATGCGTTCCTGAGATTCATTACCTATAATTTCCTTGGCAGAGAGTGTTGGATCACCAATAGGGAGCTTATCCAGATCAATTTTACCTCCTGTCTCTTCCACTAATTCTGATAAACAGTTTAAATGTCCTCCGGCACCGTGATCATGAATAGA
>CBDTVZ010000110.1:0-6608 GCA_965363995.1 uncultured Eudoraea sp. | reverse complement strand
AAAACTTTTGATGTTTTTAAAAACAAAACAGAAACCGAGAAGTTAATTTCCGATCACTATTGAAAATCGTACGGCTATCCTAAGTCACCAATAATTTATCCAATTAACGTCAGTTTTTAGAATGAATTCTGTATAATTTAAAGGAATAAGTAAAAATTTCTTAAAATCCTTGCAATAAACAGAAAATATTAACGTTAAATTTTTGAAGGTAAATCACTACAATTTTTAAAATTTTGTAGTTCTGCTGACTTATAAGGCAGATATCCTTAAACGAATTATTTGAGTTAGTATTTTTTGAGTTAGTTAGTTTAAACCGGTGGGAGCACCGGTTTTTTTTTGCGCCAAATTAATAGTTGGGGTAAAAGAATCAAATTGTAATTCACAATTGTGAATAAATAATTAAACGAAAATTTTATCCAGGATTTTAATGATTCCTGTAAAACATTCAAACTCCCGCAATCTTAGATTTTTTGAAGCATTTGAAACTTATATTCAACAATTTAGTTAAAAATTAGACAAATCACCTGATTTTTAGGTGAATACATATAGAGGTAAACATCCAAACCTTCATTTTGGCCGTATATTTGTAAGAACAAAGAATGTGACCATGGATAATCAATATTGTAAAGTTGGAGCGATTACTCCAATAACAAGTGGACAAAAGGCTCTGGCCCTAATGGAATATCAATATCAGAACTTTTTAAGTAAAGCATCAGACTTTAAGACTACAGATGATAAGCTTGCAGCATTTTTTGAATTGAAGGCAAGGAAACTTAAAAAGCTTTTAGAGAATTTTGTGCAGTAGTACTTAATTCTTTCTAATTTCTTTTGCCATTTTATCGCGTAATTCGGTAGCTTTTTGTGCCGCCATAATTGCAAAATCCCGTTCTGATGAGGCGTAGATAATCCCCCGTGAGGAATTCACTAATAACCCCACATTTTTATTCATTCCATATTTACATACCTCTTCAAGGCTTCCACCCTGGGCCCCTACTCCTGGCACTAAAAGAAAACTATCTGGAATTATTTTTCTGATTTCAATTAAATGACTCGCCTTCGTTGCTCCAACTACATACATTAGATTTTGAGAATTTTTGTACGATATTGATGTTTCCAGAACTTGCTCATACAGTGTTTTATCGCCAATTTGTTTAGTTTGGAAATCAAAGGCACCCTCATTTGATGTCAATGCAAGGAGAATGGTGTGTTTGTTTTCAAAAGATAAAAATGGTTCAACAGAATCCCTGCCCATATAGGGCGCAACGGTAATTGAGTCAAAATCCAAATCTTCAAAAAATGCTTTTGCGTATTGGTATGACGTGTTCCCGATATCACCTCTTTTTGCATCAGCAATTGTAAAAATTTCAGGAAAGTGTTCATTAAGGTATTTGATAGTTTTACGCAATGCATTCCAACCCATTAAACCATAAGCCTCATAAAAAGCTATATTTGGTTTATAGGCTACGCAAAGGTGATGTGTAGCATCAATAATAGCCTTATTAAATGAAAAAATTGGTGACTCTTCATTTAGGAGATGCGCTGGAATTCTTTCCAGGTCCGTATCAAGACCTATACAGAGAAAGGATTCTTTTTTATGGATTTGCTCAACTAAGTGTTCAATTTTCATCCTGATTTCTAAAAAATCTCCGAAGCCTCTTTCAGTTTTTCGGTATTATCAACCAACATCAACTCATCAATAATCTTTTGAATATCACCGTTGATAATATTCTGCAGATCGTAGAGCGTTAGGCCTATCCTATGATCGGTAACCCTGCCTTGTGGATAATTATATGTGCGAATCTTTGCTGAACGATCTCCACTACTAACCTGTGAATTGCGTTTTGCAGCATCTTCCTCTTGTCTTTTAGCCAATTCCATGTCGTACAGCCGCGATCGCAAAACTCTAAAGGCTTTATCCTTATTCTTGTGCTGCGATTTTTCATCCTGACACTGAGCCACCAAACCTGTGGGAATATGGGTTAACCTAACAGCAGAGTAGGTTGTGTTTACAGATTGGCCTCCCGGACCGGATGAACAGAAGAAATCTATACGCACATCTTTAGGTTCTATTTGTACATCAAAATCTTCAGCCTCCGGTAGGACCATCACTGTTGCCGCGCTGGTATGAACACGGCCCTGTGTTTCTGTCTGAGGTACGCGCTGCACGCGATGAACCCCCGCTTCAAATTTCAGTGTCCCGTATACATCTTCTCCAGTAACTTCAAATTGAATTTCTTTATAACCTCCACTGGTTCCTTCACTCAAATCAATGATATTCGTTCTCCATTTTTTAGACTCACAATACTTGGAATACATGCGGTAAAGGTCTCCTGCGAAGATACTGGCCTCATCTCCACCTGTCCCTGCACGTATTTCCATCACTACATCTTTGGCATCCTCCGGATCTTGTGGGATTAATAATAACTTTATTTCCTCCTCCAATACGGGCAAAGCCTCTTTAGCCTCATCCAATTGCATTTTTGCCATCTCAACCATCTCCGAATCACTGCCATCACTAATGATCTCTTCCGCTTCGTTCATATTATTGGTTAGCTCAATATATCGATCTCTTTTATCAACGAGCATGCGCAAATCCTTGTATTCTTTATTAAGCTTTACATAGCGCTTTTGATCTGAAATAATATCAGGTTGAATTATAAGGTCTGATACCTCATCAAAGCGCTGTTTAATAATATTTAATTTATCTAACATGCAATCATCTCTTAGGTATGCGAATTTACAAATTTTTAAAGGTATATTGACTTCTTCACAAGCAAGATAGAAAGAGTTTTTATAAAAGAAGAATGAGAATATTTATTCTTTAGTGTCCAGAATTATCCCATGGCTATGAAACATCTGATTATAGCTATTCACAATTATTACTTCGGTATCACCCAGCTGATTTATTAAGAAGATTCCTTTCTCCTTACCTAAAATATATACGGCAGTAGCCAGAGCGTCACATAGTTCCGCACTTTTGGCAAGTACGGTTACCTTGCTTATTCCAATGGCCGGATACCCGGAATTTGGATCGATGTAATGTGCGTATTTCTTACCATTAAAAGTAACATATCTATCCAGATTGCCTGTAATTGACACAGATGATTCTATTAATGGTAGCCAGGTAAATAGTCTTCCATTACTTCTTGGGTGATCCACGCCTATTAACCATTTCTCTCCGGTTGCCTTTGTCCCCCAGGTTGAAATATCTCCTGAAGCGTTAATCATACCCGCAGGAACTTGTTTGGATACTAGTAGCGCCTTAGCTTTATCTGCGGCATAACCTTTTCCAATTGCCCCAAATCCAATTTTCATTCCTTTTTCTTTTAGAAATACGGTCTTTTCACTACTATTCAGGGTGATTTTTTTATAACCTACTTTAGAAACTGCCCGACTGATTTGTTCCGGAGTTGGAAACATGGACATTGAACCATCAAATTTCCAGACCCTATCCATTGCCGCAACAGTAATATCAAAAGCGCCATCGGTAATTTCTGAAATCTTAATAGAACGTTCAATTAATTTGTAAAGCTCAAAGCTGACCTTAACAGGTTTTATCCCGGCATTCTTATTTATTTCTGAAGTCTCTGAGTCAGGATCCCAGGAAGAAATCAATTTTTCGATACGTTTGACTTCTGCAATAGCCTCTTCCAAATTGATATATCCAATTTCTTCATTTTGCGCTACCACAGTTAGTTCAAAGGGACTGCCCATTAATTTTACAGATCTCTTTACGGTGACATTCTTTTTTGCCTGACCACAAACTGAAGACATGGTAAGAATACCAAAAAGTAGTGCCGCCAAACTTTTCACTTACTGTGTTTTTTTTAGTTGTGAAAATATGGGGCGCGTAGTTTTACATTTCTTATCAATAGAAAAAAATGTACAAGAAAAAACGAAAAGATTTAGGGCCAAACTTTTCACGTAATTATCAAAATGTGACTAATCCGTAATTACTCAAAAACCCGAAGTATATTACCGTTTAGTTCTGTGTTAAACGTTTTAAGCGGATTGTTTGTAATTGTGTTTAAAGGTGCCCCGTTTTGATTAAATTCCGATCCATGAGTGGAACAACGAAAAATTCCTCCATTATCATCCAAAAATCTCACTTGATCTGTTTGCTGATGGCTGCAAATCTGACTGGCAGCAATAAAGTTGCCTTCCAGGTTTTTTACAACAACCACATCATTTTTTAGAATAAAATCACCATTATTCTGCAAGCCTGAACCTTCCTGTGAATTAAGATCCACAGTAAAGTCAATACCCGTTGGTATGGGCAGCATTTCCAGTTCTCCATCATCACTTGAACAACCGTTAATGCAAGGGAAGGTAAGCGCAAATGCCGCACCTGCTCCCAGGCTTCTTAAAAATTCCTTTCTTTCCATAACATTTTTTTTTATTGTATACATATAATTTCAACCCAGGAATCGGGCTGAAAACTACTATAAAAAGAACGCTTTAAATGAGTGATTCGTATGCCTTAATAGACAAAGGTTCCGTATTCACTCTTTATTGTTAGTTTTTTTGTGGCATTTGGCTCTACATAGCCCACAATTTGGGCATCTACGTCAAACTCGCGGGAAATAGCTATCAGATCTTTGGCAACACTTTCTTTCACATAAAGTTCCATGCGATGACCACAATTAAAGACCTGATACATTTCTTTCCAATCCGTACCCGATTGATCCTGTATTAACTTAAACAATGGTGGTACGGCGAACATAGAATCTTTAACAATATGCAGGTTATCTATAAAGTGAAGAATCTTTGTCTGTGCCCCCCCACTGCAGTGTATCATACCATGAATATCTTTAGAATCGTATTTCTGAAGAATTTTTTTAATTATCGGAGCGTAGGTTCTGGTAGGAGACAGTACGAGTTTACCAGCATCAAGGGGAGAATCCTGGACAGAATCTGTAAGTTTTACACTTCCTGAATACACCAATTCCTCCGGAACATGTGAGTCATAGCTCTCCGGATACTTAGTGCTCAAATATTTTGAAAAAACATCATGCCGTGCTGATGTAAGTCCATTGCTGCCCATCCCTCCGTTGTATTCAGATTCATAGGTAGCCTTTCCATAGGAAGCCAAACCAACAATTACATCCCCCGAACAAATATTCGCATTATCTATAACATTAACCCTTTTTAGTCTGGCTGTTACCGTAGAATCAACAATTATTGTGCGTACCAGATCGCCCACGTCGGCGGTTTCCCCGCCTGTAGGGTAAATGGTAATATCGTGATTTGCTAAATCTTCAATTAATTCCTGAGTGCCATTTATTATTGCCGAAATGACTACTCCCGGAATCAGGTTTTTATTTCTCCCAATGGTAGAGGATAGCAGAATGTTATCTGTTACACCAACACATAAAAGATCATCCAGGTTCATGATCAACGCATCCTGGGCAATTCCTTTCCAAACAGACATATCCCCTGTTTCCTTCCAATACATATAAGCAAGCGAAGATTTGGTACCTGCACCATCTGCATGCATTACCAGGCAGTATTCCTCATCCCTGGTCAGGTAATCCTCTACAATCTTGCAAAACGCATTTGGAAATAGGCCTTTGTCCATATTTTTTATGGCATTATGCACATCTTCCTTTGAGGCAGAAACTCCTCTTTGGTTATAACGTTTGCTGGTAGAAGGATCCATGGGTTTTGGTTTCCGCAAAAATAGGATAAACCACAAAAAAAGCCCACAAAATGTGAGCTTTAATTATTTACTTATTTAATAAACAATAGTTCCCGGTATTTTGTCAGTGGCCAGGACTGATCATCTATTAGTTGTTCCAGCTTATCGCAATGATATCTGATTTTTTCAAAATAGGGTCGAACATTATCACAGTAAGTGAAAGCTTTCTTATTCAGGTCCTTTAAATTGTTGGCAATCTTTCTTGCATTGGTCATATCATCGGTATTCTTTTTTAATTCAACCAGATGCTCCGCAATCTGTTCAATAAGAGTGAGATGCCCTTCAGATAATTTTTTATGAGCCGGTCCATATATCTCTTTTAAGCCCAGAACATTTTTAATTAATTTATTTTGGTATTTAATAGCTGAAGGAATAATATGGCTATAAACTAAATCATTAAAGACCCTGCCTTCAATTTGGGTTTGAAGAATATAGGTCTCTAGTTCAACCTCCTGCCTCGCTTCAACTTCTACGGTACTCATTACTTCCATACTGTTAAAAAGCTCCAAACTTTCTTTAGATGTCATTACCTGAATTGCAGAAGGAGTAGTTTTATTATTACTCAACTTCCTTTTTTTCGCTTCTTTTTCCCAATCTGCACTATAACCATCTCCATCGAAACGAATTCTTTTGGAAGACTTGATATATTCCCTTAATACATTAAAAACTGCCTCGTCCTTTTTTAATTTCTTTTTATTAACTAAAACATCTACTTCCTTTTTAAACGCCTTTAATTGATGTGCTACAATAGTGTTTAGAATGGTCATTGGTTTTGCACAATTGGTTTTTGAACCAACCCCTCTCATCTCAAATTTATTCCCAGTAAAGGCAAAAGGCGAGGTACGATTTCTGTCCGTATTATCCAGTAAAATCTCAGGAATCTTCCCTACTACATTGAGTTTTAATTCCG
>CBDTVZ010000109.1:0-6697 GCA_965363995.1 uncultured Eudoraea sp. | reverse complement strand
TCCCTATCAGACCATTGGCCTTACCATCCGGACCAATAAGTGGAATTTTGGAAGTCAAAAATTTCGTTAAACTTCCATCTTTTTTCACATTTATTGTTTCTTTACCCAAAATTGGATTTAAGCTATTAATCACATCCAGGTCTTCTGCTCTGGAAATTAATGCGGATTTTTCGTCGTAAAGATCACTATCACTTTTGCCTAAAACCTCAGATTCTTCCTTTAACCCACAATAAATCAGTTCTGATTTATTCACTAAAATTTTCCTGGATTCAAGATCTTTTATATAGACATTAAGAGGTAAATTATCTATTAGTGTCTTTAAAAGTTTTTGTTCTTCCCTAATTTGTTTTTCTTTATTCTTTACTTCTGAAATGTCCTGTGCAGTTGACCAAAGTAATTTTCTTCCTTTTTTGTTTCCCACCAAGGAGCCACTTATTAAAACGGAGTAATTCGTTCCATTCTTTTTAGTAAACATATGTTCAAAAGGACCATAAGTACCTTTTGAATCTACTTCCTCTAAGAAATTAATCAATTTATGCTTGGATGAATCTGGTATAATATCGGCGTACTTTAAGTTTGCCATGTCTTCTTTACTATAGGCTGTTGCCGTTTCAAAGGAACTATTAAAATCCAGGATCTCCCCGGTTTCAAAATCACTAAGTATATAGGCAATTGGAGACAACTCATATAAGGATCTAAATTTCCGTTCACTTATTTTCAGTTTCTGTCTGGCCTCAACCATTTCTTTAATCATACGGCCCTCGGCCAAAAGAGATACTACTTTATCATCTTCGTTGTAAATAGGTTTTAAACTGAAATCTACAGGGACAGGTTGTTTATTTTTATCCAGAACCACTATCTCACTCCGCATAAACTCTCCCTGAGCTGCGGCCGCGATAACCTGCTTTAACCCTTCTTTTACCATGTCCGGAATTGGCCACCAGTAGGCGTCCCAAAACTTTTTATTTATTATATCCTCCTGCTTAAGGTCGGAAAATTTTAAAGCAGTTTCGTTTACCTCCAGGAATGTACCTTGGGTATCTAAAATACCTGTAAACTGATAAGAAGAATTAAAAATACTGCTGAAAATACGCTCTTGTTCTTCTGTTCTTGCCTTAGTTAATACTTCATCCGTAATATCTTTGAGCGTACCTAAAAGTCCCAAAAACTTATCATCTTTAAAAACGGGTTTCCCTGCCGCTATAACGGAAATTTCTTTTCCTTTTGCTGTTATTAATTGTAAAGTTTCATTCCAGGTTATCCCCTTGGTCATAGCTCTATCAACTGCCATGGCTATTGTATTCCTACTATAACCTTCCTTATAAAAATTTATACCACTTTCAATATCTGGTACAAAATCTTCAGGTACCCCATGAATACGTTTGGTTATTTTACACCATGATAATTTATCATTGACCGCATCATACTCCCAACTTCCAATTTTTGATATTTCGGATTTATCCTTGAGTAAAGTTTCAAGTTTTTCTAATTTAATATCATCAAAAATTGTATCGGAAATATCCTTTGTTTGGATAATGACGCCAATAATATTTTCCTTTTCATCATACCAAGGCACATTTACCCACTCAAACCACTTTTCGTTTTTTTGAGTATCATAAAAGTTTTCTACACCACTCAGCTTAGCTATACCTTTAAGTACGCCATTAAGGTCTTTTTTCCAAGATTTGCTGATGTCATTAAAGAGCACAAATAATGACTTTCCAAGAACATCTTTTTGGGTAAAATCAAAATCGGTAATCCATTTATCTGAAGCATGGATTATTTTGAACTTTTTATCCACAAATACCGTTGAAACTGGTAACTGTTTTATAAGGTAATCATTAGAAGTTGTTCGGGTTTCACGCAACATACGACCGTAATTTCTTACTAAAGTAATGTGATTTTCCATCATTTGTCAATGATTGTTGTGAACTAGTCCAAACTCGTTGTGTGACTCCAATTTTACATGGGATACAGGATAAAATAACTCAAAAAGAAAGTAAATTCCTACTAAAATTTAATATTTTGTGAAATTTGGTTGATTAAATCAAAAAAAAGAAAAGGCCCACAGCAGAAGAAATACGTGGGCTAATCGATAAACATCATGAAAATTTAACAGTACTGGGTACTAAAACACTATAATCTCCTCCATTTCTGATTACATCTCTTACAATTGATGAACTAATAAAGGATTTATCGGAAGCGGTAAGTAGAAAAACTGTCTCAATTTCTGAAAGCTTCCTGTTGGTATGTGCAATAGCTTTTTCAAACTCAAAATCTCCGGGGTTTCGCAGTCCGCGAAGAATATATGTCGCATTTACTTTCTTACAAAAATCTATTGTCAGGCCTTCATACGTCATAATTTTGACTTTTGGTTCGTCTTTAAAAGCTTCTGAAATAAACCTCATCCGTTCTTCCAGAGAAAACATATATTTTTTTTCAGCATTTATTCCAATAGCAATAATTAGTTCATCGAATAGGCATATTCCCCTTTCAATAATATCGGAGTGGCCCAAGGTTATCGGATCAAAAGAACCGGGAAAAATAGCGCGCTTCATTAGGATTCTTGGTTTAGAAGTTAAATTTACTCAATTTACTTTAATGCTTCATTTATGGCATTTTCAAATAGCTCTGGCAAACCTATACCTGCTTTACCTGCCTGTTGTGGTAAGATACTCTCCTCGGTTAAGCCCGGAATTGTATTCATCTCTAACATGTAAGGTTCGTTGCCTATAAAAATAAATTCGCTTCTTGAGAAACCATTCATTTTTAAAATATTATAAGCCTTTTTTGCCTGATGCCTTACGTTATCTTCCTGAGTTTTGGTTAAACGGGCAGGAGTAATTTCCTTTGATTTACCCTCATATTTTGCTTCATAATCAAAAAAGTCATTATCCGTAACAATCTCTGTTAAGGGTAAAACCATTGTTTTACCTTTAAAAGTTATGACGCCAACAGAAACTTCAATACCGTTGAGAAAAGATTCAATAATAATCTCATCGTCCTCCAGAAATGCCTTGTCAATTGCTACTTGTAAATCTTTTTTCTCATAAACTTTGGTGATTCCAAAACTACTTCCAGCTTTATTTGCTTTTACAAAGCAAGGAAGACCAACCTTTTCTACAATGGCCGGATGATCAATAGTGTCGCCCAAATTCAGATAGTAAGAATTTGCTACCTTAATGCCATAAGGTTTAAGTGTACTTAGTAAATCTCTTTTATTAAATGTCAGGGCCGCCTGATAATGACCACATGAAGTTTGAGGAATTTCTAAAAGTGCAAAATAGGCCTGCATCAATCCGTCTTCCCCTGGAGAACCATGGATTGCATTAAATACGCAATCAAATCGGAGAATGCTATTCTGAATCTTTATCGAAAAATCGTGCCTGTTTACGATTGTTTCATTTTCGTCAGTATCCAGGTAAACCCATTTTTCGTTGGAGATTATAATGCGATATGAATTAAATTTTTCCTTATCTAAATATTTATATACCACATTACCACTCTTTATAGAGATCTTATATTCACTGGAATAGCCCCCCATGATAATGGCAATATTCTTTTTCATGTAATCTTATATATATGAGCTCTTAACCAATTTAGACAAATATCACGATTTTAACGTAAATAAAAAATGATAGGGTTTCCTATATTTGTGTCATATTTAAAAAAAGCAATGAAGAATTTTTGGAATTTTCTTAGAAGTAAAGTTTTTCTATACAATATAGGGCTTGCTTTTTTAGTGATAGTAATTTTATCCGTATTTGCCTTACAATGGTTAAAAAAATCAACAAACCATGGAGAATTTGTTGAAGTTCCGGATTTATCAAAGTTATCTGTTATGGAGATGAGAAGTACAATAGAGGATGCGAATTTGCGATATGAAGTATTGGATTCAGCCAATTTTAATCCTGAATATCCCAGGTTTTCTATAATTGAACAGGATCCTCCTGCGGGGAATAAGGTAAAAGAAAATAGAAAAATATACATTACTGTTAATCCTTCAGGTTATAAAAAAGTAACAGTACCAAATATTATTCAGGTTACTCAACGTAATGCAGGGTCAATGCTCCGGGCTGTAGGTTTAGATGTTGAGCGTGTTACCTATATTGATGAGTTGGGTAAGGATATGGTATACTATATTAGGCATAAGGGAAAGACTATAAATCCTGGCGACAAAATTCCAAAAACTTCAAAAATTGAACTCGTCTGCGGAAATGGAACAATAACTGGCCGGGCGCAGGTCAAAGCCAATTCGGAATAAGAAATGGCACTTGACAATACTTCAGATCCTGAAAAGGATGAGCTATACGAGCATTATAATTTCGTTGCTTCGAAAGGGCAGGAACCCTTGCGTGTAGATAAGTTTTTAATGAATTTTATTGAAAATGCAACTCGGAATAAAATTCAATTAGCTGCAAAGGAAGGCCATATTTGGGTTAACGAATCTATTGTAAAACAAAACTACAAAGTAAAAGCAGGGGATGAGGTTAAAGTGTTTTTCGAACACCCACCTTATGAGTTTTTGTTATCGCCTGAAGATATCCCTTTGAATATTGTCTATGAAGATGAAAGCCTTCTGGTTGTAAATAAACCAGCCGGAATGGTAGTACATCCAGGGCATGGTAATTATTCTGGCACCTTAATTAATGCCTTATTATATCACATAGAAGGCTTACCAGTAAATTCTGACGAAAGGCCAGGTCTGGTTCATCGTATCGACAAAGATACTTCCGGGCTATTGGTAATTGCTAAAACAGAAATGGCCATGACTCATTTGGCTAAACAATTTTTTGATAAAACCAGCGAGAGAGAATATGTAGCACTGGTTTGGGGAAATATAGATGCTGATGAAGGCACCATCGAAGGGCATATTGACCGTAATCCAAAAAACCGACTTCAAATGCAAGTTTTTCCTGAGGGTGATAAGGGAAAAGCTGCAATTACACATTATAAGGTTTTAGAACGTTTGGGTTACGTAACTCTGGTTTCTTGCAAACTGGAGACTGGAAGGACACACCAGATTCGTGCACATATGAAATATATTGGACATACTATTTTTAATGATGAACGCTATGGAGGGGACAAAATATTAAAGGGAACTACTTTTACCAAATACAAACAGTTTGTAGAAAATGCGTTTAAAATCCTGCCAAGACAGGCTTTGCATGCTAAGTCCCTTGGATTTGTACATCCGGTAAGTGGTAAAATGATGCGTTTTGATACTGAATTGCCCGATGATATGGCCAATTGTATTGATAAGTGGATGCATTATTCAAAGCATTCCCGATAGGTATAAATTTCTTTGATAAGGGTATCGATAAGTCTTTTGAATCTTATAAAGGAATTCACAAAAATCCTCTTTACTTTTATCTTTAAATTATTGAAATATGAAGATTGTGCTTTCTCCTGCCAAGTCGCTAGATTTTGAACGACCTATACCCACTGTAAAGTATACACAACCAGAGTTTCTTGAGCAGTCGGAAAAGCTAAATAAGGTTTTGGTAAAGAAAAACCCCAAGTCATTATCCAGATTAATGAGTATTTCAAATGACCTGGCTGAATTAAACTGGGATCGCAATCAAAAGTTTTCGCTGCCATTCACCCCGGAAAATGCTCGTCCTGCAATATATGCTTTCAATGGGGATGTTTATCAGGGATTAGATGCATACAGTATTTCTGAGAATAAACTGGAAAGATTACAGGACACACTTCGAATCCTTTCAGGTTTATATGGCGTTTTAAAGCCTCTTGATCTTATTCAGCCCTATCGTTTGGAGATGGGAACACAAATTAAAATTGGTCGAAAAAAGAATCTTTATGACTTCTGGAAACAGAGTGTGACTAATTTTTTAAACGATGAATTGGAAGAAGGAGAGCTTTTTATTAATCTCGCCAGTAATGAGTATTTTGGGGTTGTGGATGAGAAAAAATTAAAAACCAAAGTAATAACTCCTGTTTTTAAGGATTGGAAAAACGATAAACTCAAAGTAATTAGTTTCTTCGCTAAAAAAGCTCGTGGTTCTATGGTACGTTATATTCTGGATACGGATGCAAAAACTCTTGAAGACATCAGGGGATTTAACATGGACGAATATATCTACAGTAAAGAGCACACTTTAAAAGAAAATCAACCTGTTTTTATTCGATAGAATAATTTTCTGAAGCATACGTTTATATTATGAAGTTCTATTGATAAACAACTTGCTATGAAAAATATTGGTTTTGTTCTTTTAACTTTTTTAGTTTTTACATTTAGCTGCACAGACAGGGATGATGATGTAGATACAGTCAATATCCGTATCGAGAATGATAGTAATATCAATTTTGATGAGGTACAGGTAGGTACTAATGAAGAATTGTATACAAATATAGCACCCGGCGATTATTCAAATTATTTGGTATATGAGATGGCTTATCAATATGCCTTTGTTGAAATCAAATCTGGGGAGGACATCTATGTACTTCAGCCAATTGATTTTGTTGGTGAAACTGAACTTCCAATCGGTTTTTACACCTATAAGTTAAGTGTAAATGAGGAAGGAGAAGTTGGTCTGCAGTTTGTTGTGGACTAGGATTTTTTGCTCTTAGTCTTTTTTTTCTTTACAACCACCACTTTTGCCTTTGCCTTTTTGGGTCTTAGAACTCCATACGATTTATTGGAAATCTTACCTCTTTTGGTTTTTATATCCCCTTT
>CBDTVZ010000108.1:0-6736 GCA_965363995.1 uncultured Eudoraea sp. | reverse complement strand
ATAACCGTTGGTCGGCAAGGTGTGATTGGTGCCGGAGGCATAATCACCAGCGCTTTCCGGGGTATAATTTCCAAGGAAAACAGAGCCTGCATTCACCACATTTCTAATATAATATTCCTCGTCTTTACAACAGACAATAAAATGTTCCGGTCCATATTCATTTATTAGATCGATGGCAATTTTATCACTTTCAACAAAGATCATCTTACTATTCTCAATTGCCTTTTTAGCAATGGCAATCCTGGGTAAATTGATAATTTGTTTTTGCAATTCCACCTCCACTTCTTCCATAAGCGATTTGGATGTTGACACCAGTATTACCTGACTATCTGTTCCATGTTCTGCCTGACTTAAAAGATCTGAGGCCACAAAACCTGCATTGGCCGAATTATCTGCTACTACTAAAAGTTCGCTGGGACCGGCAGGCATATCTATAGCTACCCCAAACTTGGTTGCAATTTGTTTAGCCACAGTAACAAATTGATTACCCGGTCCGAATATTTTATAAACCCTGGATATACTTTCTGTCCCGAATGTCATCGCTCCTATTGCCTGAATACCCCCTACTTTAAAAATCTGTGATATACTACAAAGTTTAGCCGTATAAAGAATAGCCGGGTTTATTTTACCAAATTTATCGGGAGGTGTACATAAAATCAACTCGGAACATCCAGCAATATTGGCAGGTATTGCCAGCATTAAAATAGTAGAAAATAAAGGAGCAGTGCCCCCGGGAATATAGAGGCCTACTTTTTGAATTGGCTTTTTTTCCTGCCAGCATATTACGCCCGGCGTAGTTTCAATTTCAATTTTGGACGTTTTCTGAGCCTTATGGAATTTTTCAATATTAGATTTAGCTGTTTGTATCGCATCTTTTAGCCGGGCCGGCACTAATGCTTCAGCTATCATAAACTCATCAGGGCTTACCAATATATCAGAGATTTCAACTCCATCAAATTGCTTAGTATATTTATTTAAAACCCTATCGCCACCTGCCTGCACTTCATTAAAAATTTGTATTACGGTGCGCTCAATATCTGCAACAGTTTGAGTTGGGCGCCTTAGAATAAAAGGCCAGTCCTTCTTTTTAGGATTGATTATTTTTTTCATAACACCATTTTCTCTATCGGGCATACTAATATTCCCTCAGCACCTGCCTGTTTCAATTCATTTATGACTTCCCAGAATTTATCTTTATTTATTACTGTATGCACTGAACTCCAGCCCTCTTCAGCCAATGGTAAAACCGTTGGACTCCGCATTCCCGGTAATATTTTAATAATATCTTCTAACTTATCGTTAGGGGCATTCATCAAAATATATTTGGATTGTCTGGCAACCAGAACTGATTTTATTCTAAATCTCAGATCATCAAGAATTTCTCTTTGCTTCTCTGCAATCATTGGTGAAACAGCCAAAACAGCTTCACTTTTGAGCATTACTTCTACCTCTTTAAGATTGTTTTTGAATAAGGTACTGCCGCTGGATACTATGTCGCAAATGGCATCAGCCAATCCAATATTTGGGGCAATTTCCACAGACCCGTTAATAATGTGAAGCTCTGCCTGAACTCCTTTATCCGAAAGGTATGCATTTAGTGTATTCGGATATGAGGTAGCAATTCGCTTTCCTTCCAAATCTATAATCTTAGAATAAGCACTAGATTTTGGAACGGCCAGAGAAACCCTGCATTTTGAAAAACCCAGTTTTTCTACTACAGTGATATTGCTGCCTTTTTCTCTCAGCACGTTCTCCCCTATGATGGCAATATCCACGACACCGTCTTTTAGATACTGAGGGATATCTCCATTTCTAAGGTAAAGCACTTCCATGGGAAAATTCCGGGCCGAAGCTTTTAATTGGTCTTTTCCATTATCAATAGAAATACCACAGTCTTTTAGTACTTTAATTGAATCTTCGTTAAGCCTCCCCGACTTTTGTATGGCTATTTTTAATTTCTCCATTTGTTAAAATTCTTATTCAAGCAATCAAAAAGGTTTAAAAGCAAAACCCGTTTGATTGCTCAAACGGGTTAGATATATTTTGGAATACAACAATACATTTCTACCTCGCCTGAACGCAAGTGTACAAATGATGATGTGTATTTTTATTTCTCATTATATTGTAAAATTAGAATTTATTTTTATTTCACAAAACTTATCGTAATTAATTATTTCCTAAAATTAGGGGTAAGCCATCCGCTCCTGAACCTATGACCACTACTTTGGTATTAGGTGATTCTGCCATTTTTAAGGTAGCTTCTATACCTTTATCTTGAAGGATTTTATCGGTTAATGAAGCGCTGAGTATCCTGTTGGCATCAGCCTTTCCCTGTGCTTCAATACGTACTTTTTCTGCCTCTTTTGATGCGGTCACCAAACGAAATTCATATTCCAGGGATTCCTGTTCCTGTTTTAACTTTCTTTCGATAGCCTCTTTAATTGTTGGTGGGAGCGTAACATCACGGATAAGAATTTCATTCAATTGTATATATTGATCCTGCACTATATTCCTTGTTTCCTCAAAAATCTCAACCTGAATGGCATCTCGCTTACTAGAATATAACTGTTCAGGGGTATATCTCCCAACTACACTACGAGCCGCAGACCTAATTGCTGGTAGAAGAATACGTTCTTTATACATCTCACTCTTTTCCTGATGTAATTTGCCTAGCTCAGTATAATCGGGTTGAAACCAGGCAGATGCATCAAGCTGAATGTCCAATCCATTGCTGGAAAGCACTTTCATCTTCTCAAAAACTTCCTGTTGTCTTACCTCGTACACAAAAACTTTATTCCAGGGTGCCACAATGTGAAAGCCTTCATTAAGAGGTGGTTCATCTGTCACCACACCGTTGTCAAAAGTTCTATACAGAACCCCTGCCTCACCTGATTTTATGGTAACTGCAGATTTGGAAATAAGTATTATCAATAAAATGATTACAAACACTGCCGGCAGTGCTATTTTTGGTAATTTATCCATTAGGTATAAAATTAAATTAGTCCGTTATATTTTCTTATAAACCACTCTGAAGTCAAAGCGGCTGCAATGATTCCCAGGAGGATTTTAAAATCGATCAAAGATACGACATTTTGCTTGCTTTTCTGGATTGGTACAAACCTATTGTCTTTAATTATGTCCCCAATGAATTTAGAGGCCTCAGAAGGAAAATAAAGTGTGGCATTGGTACCTTTAGCCAACCTTTCTAATTTCTTATAATTGCTGGATAATAATTGCTGTTCTAAATCATATTCCTGAATTGTGAATTTTCCAGTTTTGGTAAGATTTTCATCCTTCACACTGGCCGTAAAGCTGTAATCCCCTGAAGGGAGCGTACGAATATCAGCTTCATAATAACCATTCTTAAGCAACATCGGAATTTGCGTGCTAGAATTATTTTCAATACTATTTAATATTAAATTTATCGTCGCGTTATTATCAAAAACAAAGGTTTCATCAAAATAAGTAGCCTTTATGATTGCTTCATTTAATCCCTGATAAATATTTTCGTACTCCAATGTTAGTCGACTTCGCGGCTTACTGTTTGCAAGGAATAATATAACCTTAGATATAATATCATCAAATTTTTTAAAATCCTGATCTTCCCTGTAACTCTGTATGCGCCATTTCCAAATATTTTCACCTAAAAGGATGGCCTCGCGACGTAAATTGGTTTCGAGTATTGTAAAAAGAGGTTCATTCAAATCTACTCCCTTGATGCGTTGACTCAACATATTTTCAGAAGATGCAGTAATAAGCAATTCACCCAGAGTTGTTTCAAGGGGAGGAAATTCGGACACGTCAAAATTTGTGATATCAAAATGCGTAAATCCCGGATTTAAAACAGGTGTTACTTCTTCTTTCTGATCAAAGCTATTCTTTTGAAAACTATTCTGGACTTTATTTAGAAAAGTCCAGTCGGTTTTAGGGCCGGTTATAGTAAAAATATTTGCCCCTTTGCTTTCTATATAAGAATATACGTTTTCAAAAGACGTGTCTGGCTGATATATGATAAAAAGATCAAATTGTTCCAGTTCATTAAGTGATAAGGATGGTTTTATAATTGAAACCGATCGTTGTTCATTGCTTTCAATTGCTTTTTTTAAAGCACCCAGATCCGGATGAAGTATATTGGAGACTAGTGCAATATTGGTTTTTTCATCAATAACTTCTATGCCTATTAGCCTGGAATTATTGTTAATGTTCCTTTCATTTGCCAAAGGACTAAGGCTAATCCTTATATTCTTTATTCCAACAGTAGTCGCATCCAGTACAGTACTAATAATTTGGGAATTCTCGATATCACTTAGAGCAATTTGTTTTCTATATAGATTTCGACCAGCTTCAGAAATGCTTAGTACAGTTGAAGCGGTATTTTTGCCCTGGTA
This sequence comes from uncultured Eudoraea sp., assembly GCA_965363995.1. Lineage (GTDB taxonomy): Bacteria > Bacteroidota > Bacteroidia > Flavobacteriales > Flavobacteriaceae > Eudoraea. The sequence continues at coordinate 2,348 of CBDTVZ010000108.1, read as the reverse complement.
GGAAACGAAAATTTCTATAGGGTATTTATTTTTTAAAAAAGCGTATTTGTTTATGTTTACCTGATCTATTCTGATATCCTGATAACTGGTTGTATCTCCAACAACCAAAGGGTAAATGGGGAATTTTTGTCTCCCTGCATAGAATTCATAATCTTCACCTAAAGTCTGGTTTCCATCCGTAAGGATCAAAACGGCTGCGGTGCTTCCAGCGAAAATCTCATTTAATGAAGAAAGTGCACCTCCTATATTCGTGGCTTTTTCCGTAAATGACAAACTGTCCAAAGAATTTAATTCGGTCCCAAATACATATTCTGAGACATTAAACTTTTCCGCAATATCAGTATTCTCCTTAATCAGTTTTTTGGCATTAATTAGCTGGTTAACCCCATTTTCCTGCCCAATAGAAGAAGTATTGTCTGCTAAAATAATTAGATTCGCTTTCTCCAAAGAATATTGCTCTTTGGTGATTTTTGGGTTTATTAAAAGCAAAAAAACACAAAATAATGCTATAAATCTCAAAAAGGAGAGTCCTATATACAAAAAGCCTTTGCTCTTGGATTTGTAGTAGTACTGAAAAATAACCAACCCAAAAGCCAAGATCGCAGCAAATAATATCAGAAATACCGTTTGTAGTTGCATGAAGCTTTTTGGATAATACCTAACAGCCGGAACCCAATCCGGTCGGTGGCCTTGTTCTGGGATTAATAAATAGAGTAACTGGGCATTATGTTAACATCCCGCCATCAACATTTAAAACTTGTCCGGTAATGTAAGCAGACAGATCTGAAGCTAGAAACAAACAGGCATTTGCAACATCTTCAGGAGTTCCACCTCGTTTCAGTGGAATTGCATCTCGCCATCCCTGTACAGTTTTTTCATCTAATTTATCTGTCATTTCTGTTTCAATAAAGCCCGGGGCTATTGCATTACAACGAATATTTCTTGAGCCAAGTTCTAGAGCAACGGATTTAGTAAACCCAATTATCCCTGCCTTAGAAGCCGCATAATTTGCTTGGCCTGCATTCCCTTTTACACCAACAACACTACTCATATTAATAATGGAGCCTTTGCGCTGTTTTAACATAGTGCGCTGCACCGCTTTGGTCATATTAAAAACAGATTTTAGATTTATTTCGATAACGGTATCGAAATCTTCTTCCCGCATCCTCATTAACAGGTTATCCTTTGTGATACCGGCATTATTAATTAGTACATCTATACCTTCGAAATCTTCCAATACCTGCGCTACCAGTTTTTCTGAATCTGTAAAACTTGCAGCATTACTTTTATATGCTTTTGCCTTTACTCCTATAGAATTTAGCTCTTTTTCCAATTCAAGCGCAGGGGCTTCACTAGAACTGTAGGTAAATGCTACATTTGCCCCTTGTTCAGCAAAAACTCTGGCAATTCCCATACCTATACCCCGACTTGCACCGGTAATAATAACATTCTTCCCGTCTAATATTTTCATGTCATTGTTTTGTTTCCTCACTTGTATTCCAAAGATAAGTTTTGTTTCACATAAAGGCTAAAAAAAATCCCGACCAATTCGGGATTTTCCTCTCAGATTTACCGAGAATAAATGTTGTTATTTTTGACTATCCCATCACTTCTTTAACTTTCTTTCCAATCTCCGCTGGCGAATCCACTACATTTATTCCACATTCACGCATAATACGTTTTTTAGCCTGAGCAGTATCGTCTGTTCCTCCTACTATTGCCCCGGCATGCCCCATAGTTCTTCCTGCAGGTGCCGTTTCCCCGGCGATAAAACCTACAATTGGTTTTTTACTACCACTAGCTTTATACCATTTGGCCGCATCCGTTTCTAATTGCCCCCCTATTTCTCCTATCATAACGACACATTCTGTTTCAGGATCATTGATTAGCAATTCCACCGCATCCTTTGTTGTAGTACCAATTATTGGATCACCACCAATACCAATAGCCGTTGTAATACCCAATCCCTGTCTTACCACCTGATCTGCTGCTTCGTAAGTTAAAGTACCAGATTTAGATACAATACCAATAGTTCCTTTCTTAAACACAAAACCAGGCATAATACCTACTTTGGCTTCTTCCGGTGTAATTACACCGGGGCAATTTGGCCCTATTAAAGTGCAATCTCTCTCTTTAATATAATTATTAGCCTTAACCATGTCAGCTATCGGAATACCCTCAGTGATTGTAATTATGACTTTTATTCCAGCATTTGCTGCTTCCATGATTGCATCTGCCGCGAATGCCGGTGGTACAAAAATGATTGTGGTATCTGCACCAACACTTTTAACAGCATCCTCAACTGTATTAAAAACAGGTTTTCCAAGGTGTTCGCTACCACCTTTGCC
>CBDTVZ010000107.1:0-6769 GCA_965363995.1 uncultured Eudoraea sp. | reverse complement strand
GTAATTATCAACGACTTACAAAGAAGTGCACTTGCATATTATCTTTTTAAAGGGTTTAGTGCTATTTTTATAAAAACAAAAATTGCGAAACACGATGGTCTCATCTCTATTAAAAGTGGATTTAAGAAAGAAGACTTAATATCTTTTTCCAAAGATTTACCTGATACAACTCATACAATTAATTGGAAATGGGCATTCAGATATGTATGGGTGATGCAGACCACGAGACTAAGCCAATCATATGAATAGTGTACGAATAGCAACTGTGGCAAAAGCATTGCCACCTTACTGCAGGGAAACTAAAGACATCTTGCCTTTTGTTGAGCTATGGCTTAACGGACAGGAAGAACGATTTAAAAGAAAAGTCATAAAGATATTTGAGGGTGCAGCCGTAGATAGGCGCTATGGGATTATGAATATTGAAGATGTGTTTACAGCTACCAGCCTGGAAGCCAAAAACGACATTTATGTAAGAGAGGTAAAAAAATTGGGAACATCTGTACTTCAAAAAGCACTATTTGAGAGCGGCTGGAGTCCGGATTCTCTGGATTATATAATTACTGTAAGCTGTACAGGCATAATGATACCTTCTTTAGATGCCTATATTATAAATGATCTTCAATTAAGACAAGATATTATCAGGTTACCGGTTACCGAAATGGGTTGTGCAGCTGGTGTTTCAGGGCTTATATATGCGGCGAATTTTTTAAGGGCAAATCCTGGGAAACGAGCCGCTGTAATAGCTGTGGAAAGCCCTACGGCAACATTTCAACTCACGGATTATTCTATGGCAAATATGGTTAGTGCGGCAATATTTGGCGATGGGGCAGCCTGTGTTTTACTGTCTTCCGAAGAAGATGCAGTCGGACCCGCTATTGTAGCTGAAGAAATGTATCATTTTAGAAATGCAACACATTTGATGGGTTTTGATCTTACTAATACCGGTCTTAAAATGATCCTTGATCCAGCTGTTCCCGAAACTATTGCGCAACATTTTCCCGATATTGTACATCCGTTTTTGGAAAGGAATGGTACTTCTATTGAGGATGTTGATCATTTGATCTTTCATCCGGGTGGAAGAAAAATAGTTCAAACTGTTGAAGAATTATTCGGGCAATTAGGGAAAAACATTGATGATACCCGTGAAACATTACGGCTGTATGGCAATATGAGTAGTGCTACGGTACTTTATGTGCTGGAACGGTTTCTGTCCAAAGAAATATCAAAAGGTGAGCAGGGATTGATCTTAAGCTTTGGGCCCGGATTTTCCGCACAACGCGTTTTGCTGGAGTGGTAGAGATAAAAAAAATCAAGGTGGAAGAAGTTAAAACTAATAATTGGGCGTTAATCCTGGGAGGAAGTAAAGGTCTTGGCCTTGCTACAGCCAGAAAGCTTTCAAGGAGTGGGTATAATATTCTCGTTGTCCATCGGGATCGTAAAGTGGATATGCCATGCATAGAAAGCACGTTTAAAGAAATTAGCTCTGCCGGCGTGATGTTTAAAAGTTATAACCAGGACGCCATACAACAGGCTAACCGAGATGAATTAATAAGTAAAATACAAAGCTTTCTTCCTGAAGGTCATAAGATCAGGGTATTGGTTCACAGTATTGCAAAGGGCAACTTAAAACCAATGCATTCTTCAAATGAACAAGAACTTAGCAACCAGGATTTTCAAATCACGATTAATGCAATGGCTATAAGTCTGTATGATTGGGCACAGGCATTACTAAAAGCAGGCCTTTTCGCCGAAGATTCACGGATTATTGCATTTACTAGTGAGGGATCTTCGAAAGCTATTTCAAACTATGCTGCAGTTGGGGCTGCAAAAGCCGCTTTGGAAGCTATTTCCAGAAATATGGCGTTGGAATTTGTTGCTCTGGGTATAAAAACCAATTGTATACAGGCCGGGGTGACGGACACCGAATCGCTAAGGCGGATTCCAGGGAGTGAAAATTTGATAAAACAAGCCCAATTTCGAAATCCGAATGCACGGCTTACCAGGCCTGAGGACGTTGCAGATGTGGTTTATTTGTTATGCACAGAAGAGGCAAAATGGATTAATGGAACTGTGATTAAAGTAGATGGAGGTGAAAGTTTAAGATAAATTATGGATGTTAACAAGATCTTAGAAAAGTTACCATATACTAAACCGTTTCTATTCGTAGATAGCTTATCTCATATTAATAGTGACGGCGCTTCAGGTAGTTTTTGTTTTCAAAAGGATCTTGATTTTTACCAGGGTCATTTTAAACAAAATCCCGTAACTCCCGGAGTTATATTAACCGAATGTTGCGCTCAAATCGGGTTGGTTTGTCTGGGTATCTTCTTGCTTTCGGAAACTCCCGAAACTAACATGAATGATTTTGCGGTAGCCTTCAGCAGTTCTCAAATGGAATTTTATCTTCCGGTATCCCCTGGAGAGACAGTATATGTAAGTTCAGAAAAGCTTTACTTCAGATTCAATAAATTAAAGTGTAAGGTAAAAATGCACAATTCAGCTAAGGAGTTGGTATGCAAAGGGGAATTGGCGGGAATGATAAAGAATTCAACTTATGGAGAATAGAGTCGTGGTTACAGGTTTAGGCATTTGTGCTCCAAATGGTGTGACACTTGTCGACTTTACAAAAACCCTTCAGGAGGGTAGTAGCGGGATAAGTTTTCAACAAGAATTAAAAGAGCTTAATTTTGGATGTCAAGTAGCTGGAAAACCTGAACTTACATCAGGACACATAAATAAATACTTCACCCCTTTACAACTTAAGGGTTTAAATGCAAGCGGTCTGGTTTATGGTGTGATCGCGGGTACAGATGCCTGGACCGATGCGGGTTTAAGTAAGGCAGAGGAAGATGAGCCTGATTGGGATAGTGGAATCATTTTTGGGACCGGTATTTTAGGAGTGGATAAATTTCGAGAATCAATTCATCTGGTAGATGCCGGAAAGACGCGGAGGTTGGGAAGTACTTCAGTTATACAAACTATGGCAAGCGGCATAAGTGCCTATCTGGGTGGTATACTGGGTACTGGCAACCAGGTAACAACTAATTCGTCGGCATGTACAACAGGCACAGAGGGCGTGATCATGGCTTATGATCGAATACTGGCAGGAAAAGCAAAACGAATATTGACTGGAAGTTGCAGCGACAGCGGTCCATATGTATGGGGTGGATTTGATGCTATGCGCATTCTCCCAAGAAAGTACAATGATATACCATCTTCAGCCAGCAGACCTTTGAGTGCATCAGCTTCCGGATTTGTTCCCGGGAGTGGGGCAGGGGCATTGGTTTTAGAATCATTGCAAAGTGCCAAACAAAGAGGGTCAAAAATATATGCAGAAGTTTTGGGTGGAGCCATCAACAGTGGAGGTCAAAGAGGAGGTGGTAGTATGACCGCTCCTAATAGCGTTTCTGTTCAGAGGTGCATAAAAATGGCCCTAAAGAACTCTGGAATAGCAAGTAAAGATATTGATACCATTAACGGCCATTTAACGGCTACCGGAAAAGACCCCGTTGAAGTGCTTAACTGGAGCCTGGCCCTGGAACGATCAGGACTCGATTTCCCATATATCAATTCTTTTAAAGGAATTATGGGTCATGGTCTTGCCGCCGCAGGAAGTATGGAATGTGTAGCAGCAATGTTACAGTTTAAAGAAGGACAAATTTTTGGAAATGTAAATATTGAAGACTTGCATCCAGAAATAGAAAAACTAGTGGATAAATCGCGAATTCCGGTAAAAACAATAGATTTTAAACCAAAAACGATCGCAAAAGCTAGTTTTGGCTTTGGTGATGTAAATGCTTGCGTTATTTTTAAGACCTTTAAAGATTGAAAAAACTCTATGAAAGAAGAAAATTATTATCAACAATTGAAAGGTATCGTTAAGCCCTATTTACCGGAGGACGTGACTGTAGATGATATATCACCTGACAGTCATTTTATCAATGAACTGAATATAAATTCTGCCAACCTGGTGGATATTGTTCTTGATGTTGAAGATGCTTTCGACATTACCCTTGAAAATGATGATATGGACCAAATGCAGACAGTAAATGATGCAATGTCCATTATTGACAAAAAACGAAGTTCAATATAACTATGAAATCGTTTTATTCCTGGGCCCTTAACAAACTTAGGGTAGATAGCAGGCTTATACTCACATATTGCATAGTTTATTTTGCGTGGGGAATGTTGATGAACTGGTTTGGCAATGAGGCCGAAATTGCCAGGTTTACTTACTGGTGGCAGGTAATAAGCTGCTATATCCTCTATATGGTACCCATCTCTTTGCTATTGCGAAAACTCCCTTTTCATACGCAATATGCATACGGACTTGTTGCAATGGGCTTATTAGAATTTAGTGGCTATTTCTTTAAGACTTCTTATGCCTTTCCAGATAATATTATCGATCAAATTTTTGGCATTCGCAATTTTGCATTAGGGATGGCACTTTTTTTCGCCCTATATTTTCCATTGGGAAACTGGGGGGTAGGTAAAATTTATGAATTATTATTTAAGTCAAAGAAATAGATCTATTAGCTTTAATAACGGTTTAATAGCTATTAATATTAAATAAGTCAGCCAATTTCAAGGATTAGATTTATCACTACTTTATTCTCTTCACGACCCTTTTTTATATTAATATTAAAATCAGAACTAAAAAGGGAAGCAGATCCTCGCAGTGTATTTCCATCTTTCTCAAAATACCATGTTAGTGTTTTAGATATCCCCTTTAGGGTTATGGTTCCAACAACCTCAAATCCCCTTTCAGTAAGCGTGATCTTTTCACTTTTAAAAATAATCAGCGGATAGGTTTCTTCATCAAAATATTTACTGTTTTTTAAATGCCAGTCACGCAAAAAATTTCCCGTTTTTAAGGTGTTAACTGCAACTGAGCCCTCGAATACTGAACTTGTAAATTCTTCTGGAATAACTTTAGATGAAGACTGAAATCCTTCAACCGTACCATCAACATCTTTGGAAACAAAGACAAATTCTATACGTGCCGAAGTGATAGACTGTTGCGCACTTAAGGCACTAGCTACCAGTAAAAATAGTATCAGGAATTTTGAATATAATTTCATAGCATAAATTAATTTTGGACTCTTATCAAAGGTAATTAAATCACAAAAACGCCAAAGTGCTAATTTAAATCGATTTACGGTTCAAATACTAAAAATTTATTCCCTTGCATTTTGCTAAAAATCAGTACTTTGCAAAACAGAACCCTAATAATGAAATTCATATCTACATCGCTTCTAAGAAAATTTGGTCTTTTGATTTTTTTAATCACTTTGCATTCTATAGGATATGGTCAGAAGGAGAATAAAAAAGGGGATAAGAACGAACTTACGGTTGAAAAGCGAACAGTCCTGGAGCGATTTGATTCAGATCTAGTGATTTCTCCTGAAGAGAGGATGAAACTAAAGATCGAACGGATTGCAACTATTCAAAAGAGGCAGGAGATTATAGACACATTAAATATCTCAGAAAGACAGCGACGCAGGTTACTAAAAGAGCTCTATCTTTCGCCTTTTTCCGATGAATGGAACAAGGTAATAGTAGGCCTGGAATTCGAGGAGGAAACGCACTAGTTTCTTTTATTTTGAAAGTTTTCCATGAATAAATGCCATTACCGGATGTACAGGCTTAATCCAGAATTACACCAAATTTTGTAATTTAAATTCTTCAGAAAGTCTTTTCTCCCTTTAGATTTTGCAGCATTTATAAAAAAGTTCAGTCTTATAAAAAATAGTTAAAGTTCACATAATGTGGTTCCATGGCTCTCGTTTTTGTCAAAAAATTCGTACCTTTTATGAACAAATTAATAAAACGAGCACCCCCAAAATCACATTATAATGACTGCAACAGAACCCACATCAATTATTCCCACCGCTAAAGGCAGTACTAATGCCTTATTGCGGCTGGAGCGCAACAACCAGAGCTTACTATCATTGGAGGAAAAATTAAAATCGTATGTCTGCGAACCTAAAACTCGAAGCCTTTATGATAAAATGGAATCGCTAAAACAAAGTCTGGCCAATTTAAAAAATTCAAACCTGGAGATACTAAAGGCGCTGAAAGATCATTCACTGTTTTTTGAAGATGCAAAAGAGCGTATTAAGGAACAATTAGAAAACTATAAATCTCTGGAACTAAAGGTGCTGGAATATATTGGCATGGCGAAATTACACTGTTAAAAGCCATTTTTAGTTATCTTCAGTGACCTCTTCCTTTTGGGGAATTAATATAGAGGCTACAACACCACTTAAGAGCGATACAACAATTACCGCAAGGGAAACCCATTCCGGGGGGTGAATCTTGTGGGACAGCAACATTTCAAGTCCTACGAATGCTAATATCACTACCAGGCTGTAATGGATAAACCTAAAATTAGCAAGCATCCTTGAAACCAGAAAATACATAGACCGTAAACCTAATATTGCCATGATGTTAGAACTAAAGACAATAAAAGGATCTGCCGTTATTGCAAGAATGGCAGGAATACTATCCAAGGCAAACATAACATCTGTTATTTCGATTACAACAAGAGCCATAAACAAAGGAGTTGCCATGTTTAGCCCGCTCTTCTTTATAAAAAAATTATGTCCGTTAATAACTGTGGTAATGGGATAAATTTTCTTGATTTGTTTAAAAACAAAAGATTTCTTAGGATCAAAATCTGAATTTCCTGAGCGTAACATCTTAAATGCTGTATAAAGAAGGAAAATACCAAATACATAAATTATCCATTCAAACTCGTTTATTAATG
>CBDTVZ010000106.1:0-6780 GCA_965363995.1 uncultured Eudoraea sp. | reverse complement strand
AATGCAGGCAACCTTGATATTACAGATAGTAACGGAACTTTATCTGTACCCCTTACAAGTTTAGGAACGGACGATCAAAATATAGATGTATTAACGCTAAACGGGGCAACCAACATATTGACCGTAGGTATTGAGAACGGTAGTGATCTCACGGTTGATCTTTCCTCCCTGTCTGATACAGAAACTATTACCACAATGACAGGTACAGCAGGGTCCGGAAACGCAATTGGCACGTACACTAACGAGGCCAGCACCGCTGTAGTAATTAACGAAACTGTAACAACGCTGTCACAAAATAATACAACAGGTGTTATTACCTATACCAATGAGTCAGCCACAGCACAAACGGCTGATGTAGTTAGCTCAGATGCAAATAACCAGATTGCGGTTGGCTCTGATGGAGGTGCATACCTTAATCTACCAGTTATCTATTCCGCAGGAAAAGTCGGTGGCAACGGAACGGCTGCATCAATATATCAGGCAACAGTTTCACGTATTAATGAAGGTGATTATCAAATTACGTTTACCACGGCTCTTTCCAATGCAAATTATATAATACAATTAGCAACTTTAGATTGCAATGGAGATTGCCCGGGTAATACATCAGCGAATTATGATGATCCAGGAATAACCTATTATGATCAGCTAACAACCGGCTTTAAGATCAATATTGGTGATAGTGACAATGGAACCACTGCAAAGGATGATATTGATTTAGAGTTCATGTACACGGTTATTAAACTACCATAATAAGATTGATAGAACATAAAAAATTAAAACGATGAAAAGTACATTTTATATAGTATTCTTTTTATTACTGACTGTAACCGTCTCAGCTCAAATAGACGCGAACTCGGTAATGGGAATGCCAACGGCTGACACAGGAGAGATGAATGCTATTGCGAGCCCTAACATTGGATCAGTATTATTTAATACTGATGATCAAGAGATATATAGATATACCATTTCAGGATGGGTAATAAACACTGACGATCAATATGATGATGAAGTTATTCTAAGAACTCCCGTAGATGTGAATGAAGGTGGTATAGGGTCTCCCACTAATGAAACAAATGTAGAAGAAGTTATTCAGGCTATCGCGCCTATTACCTCAAAAGCTGCAAGGGTATTCTATCCACCTTCCATAGCAATTGACGCATCGACCAATGGCAATTTCAACGTAGACCTGTATACACAATATACGGCACAATTTGCCACGCCAACAGCCGTAAGTTCCGGAGCGCCTGCGGCGGTACCCACATATGCCGCTACAGATTTATATTATTATGTGACCTATGCAGATCCATTGGTATTTGATACAACCCCCGGTGCAATGACAATAAATGCCAGCGGGGTATTGTCGTACGATATTATTGGTCAACCAGCGGATTACAACTCATTGATCAACGTGGTCTTTGTTGTAAAATAATTCTATAAAAAATAATTCAATTAGGGGTTTGAAGCTAGTCAACATAAATAAACTTTTAATACTAGGAGCCATAGTTACATTCTTTGGCTCCAATGTTATTAATGCCCAGTTTTTGCTTCAGGCACCCAACAGCGGTGACGAAAGTAATTTTAGATGGTATGAAGCTTCAGATACTTCAACAGTTTTAAGTACAGATTTCTTTTATGAGACCAGTACACCAGGGGTTTACTTTGCGACTTATGACGGTACTTTGTGTGGTTCAAATGCCACAGGGTATTTCATATTAACAGATTGTACAGCTCCTGATAACCAGGTTACTCTGGACATTACCGCAAATGTCAGTGGCAGTGCCACTGTAAGTTGGAACCCGGCCGTTGCAGGAAATCAATTACAGCCGGTTGTTACATCAACAACTTCGGTAGTTCGTTATACGGCAACAGTGAATAAAGCCGGAAATTCAATTGATCTCCCTCGTTTTACAGTAGTTTGTCTGCAACAGGCAGCAACCTTAGTAGACGACCTTATTACGCTTGATGAAGACACTTCTACTGTAGTACCGATTTATGACAATGATAGTGATCTCCCGACAATAGGAACTTTGACGACTACAAATCCTGCTAATGGTTCTGTTAACATTAATATCAATGGGACCCCGAATGACCCAACAGATGATATTGTTACATATACACCAAATCCGGATTATAACGGACCCGATTCATTTGATTATACGGTCTGTAATACGACTGGAGATTGCAGCACAGCAACGGTTACGATAGATGTGTTACCTATAGTAGACGCAGTGCCTGATTCTATTGCTACAATAGAAGATATTGCAGTTGATATAGACATTTTAGCCAATGATAACGATATTCCAACCGTAGGGACACTTACAAATACAAGTCCGGCAGATGGTACAGCTGTTATCAACAATAACGCTACTCCGGGAGACCCTTCGGATGATAGTATCACTTATACGCCAAATCCCGGATATATTGGGACCGATTCCTTTACCTATACCCTTTGTGATAATTTATCTAACTGTAGTACGGCTACAGTTACTATTCTTGTAAACCCAATTGGAGTGGACCTTGATACAGATAATGATGGAATAGTGGACAGTTTTGAAGATTTGAATTTAGATGGGGATAATGATCCTTCAACAAATCCAACCGATACCGATAGTGACGGCATAGCAGATTATCTCGATATTGATAGTGATGATGACGGCATCCCGGACAACGTAGAAGCGCAATCAACTGCAGATTATACAGCACCGAGTGGGATAGATGCCAATAATAATGGTCTTGACGATGTATATGAGAATGGCGGTGGATTAGGAATTCTTCCCGTAGATACAGATGGTGATAGTCTGCCGGATTATGTTGATACTGATAGTGATGATGACAATGTTCCAGATAATATTGAGGGGCATGATATGGATAGTAATGGCATTGCAAACGCTGTCTTTATCGGATCTGATAAGGACAATGATGGCCTTGATGATGGTTATGAAGGTTATACAGCTATTGATGACGATGTAAACGACGAAATTGATGATCCTTTTGATATGTTGCCAAACACAGATAGTGATTCCGAATCTGATTATAGGGATACAGATGATGACGATGATCTTATTCCTACTGCTTCCGAGGACACCAATGGAGACGGTGATTTTACCAATGATGATATTGATGCAGATGGCACACCAGATTATTTAGAACCTAATGCCAGCGAAGAGGATATTGAGGTATTTAATGTGGTAACGCCCAACGGTGACGGTATTCATGATGTTTTAAGCATTAGAGGGCTTGAAGATTTCCCAAACAATACAATTCGCATTTACAATAGATGGGGTGTACAAGTTTATACTACAAATGCATATAACACCCAGGGTAATGTCTTTGATGGCACATCTCAAGGTAGAGCAACTGTAGACGTAGACAACAAACTACCGGTAGGTACATATTTCTACATCCTGGCTTATGAAAATGAAGATGGCGTGCAGAAATCGCTATCCGGATACATATACATAAATAGATAAACCAATGCTAAAATTGACTCGTAAAATTTATTTGCAGAAAAGCCTGACAACACTGTCTTTTCTTCTGGTTGTTCTGTTTACGGAAATTCTTTATGCTCAGCAGGATGCGCAGTATACTCAATATATGTATAATACGGTTAGTGTTAATCCGGCATACGCGGGTTCCAGGGGCCATATGAGTATGGCAGTATTATATCGGTCTCAGTGGGTTGGTTTGGATGGAGCGCCAAAAACGCAAACTTTCAGTATGAATACACCATTGGGATATAGAGGCATTGGTCTTGGAGTATCGGTTGTAAACGACCAAATAGGACCTACCTCAGAAACGTTTTTTGATCTGGACTTTTCATACACTATACAACTGGCTAAGGAATCTCGCTTAAGTTTTGGATTAAAAGCAAGTGCAAGCTTGTTAGATATCAGGTTTTCTGAGTTAAACCAGGATGTAACAAACCCAGGTGGACCGGACCCAACATTACAGCAGGATATTACTAACCGGTTTGCACCAAATATAGGGGGCGGAGTCTATTACCATACAGATAGATTTTATGCCGGGTTATCCGTTCCCAGGATTTTGGAAACTTCTCATTTTGATGAGTCCTCACTTTCAACGGCTAAGGAACAAATGAATTTTTATCTCATTACAGGTTATGTTTTTGATATGAGTGCATTTTGGAAGTTTAAACCTGCATTGTTACTTAAAGCGGTACAGGGTGCGCCCTTGGGAGTAGATTTATCGGCTAATTTTATGTATAATGATAAACTTATCATGGGACTCGCATACAGATGGGATGCTGCGTTTAGTGCACTTGTGGGATTTCAGTTGTCGCCTTCATTTTTTATAGGCGTAGCGTATGACAAGGAAATTACCGAATTGGGACAGGCCGTTTTTAATGATGGTTCATTCGAAATTATTTTGAGATATGAATTTATTAAAATCAAAGGAAACTTAAAGTCTCCGCGTTTCTTCTAGAATTATCTAATCTTTAGTTACCCACTAAATCAACTTTTTTGATACTCTTAACTCGGAATATTGCGTAAAGGTGCTACTTTTGCAAGATGGGAAATAAAAAAGAGGAAAATGTTGTTCTCGTAAATCAATTAGATGAAGAGATTGGTTTAATGCCTAAAATGGAGGCTCATGAAAAGGCCGTACTGCATAGAGCTTTTTCGGTTTTTATTATGAATAAAAACGGTGAGACTATGCTGCAACAAAGGGCTAAGCATAAATATCATTCTCCCTTATTGTGGACCAATACCTGTTGTAGTCATCAACGTCAGGGCGAGACCAGTTTAGAAGCTGGTAGAAGGCGACTACAGGAAGAAATGGGTTTTAAAACAGATTTAAAGGAACTTTTCTGGTTTATTTATAAAGCACCTTTTGACAATGGTTTAACGGAACATGAGCTTGACCATGTGATGATTGGATATTATGAAGACACACCAGTTGTTAATAAGGACGAAGTGGCAGATTGGAAATGGATGAGTCCGGCAAAAATTAAAAAGGATATTTCGGACAACCCGGAAACATATACGGTCTGGTTCAAAATAATATTTGAAAAGTTTTACGATCATCTTATTCAAAACCATCAGATAAAATGAAGGTAAAAGTCAGCCGTAAGGCACATTTTAATGCTGCACACAGATTATACCGTAAAGATTGGGATGACAATAAGAATAATGCAGTTTTTGGCAAATGTAATAACCCCAATTATCATGGACATAACTATGAATTAGTAGTTAGCGTGACTGGGGAAATAGATCCGGAGACCGGTTTTGTCATAGATATGAAAATTCTGAAAGATTTGATCAGGTCAGAAATTGAAGATGCCTTAGACCATAAGAATTTAAATGTTGAAGTTCCAGAGTTTAGGACACTAAATCCTACTGCAGAGAATATAGCTATTGTTATCTACAATAAATTACGGCCTCATATAGATTCAGGTAAGGAGCTGGAAGTTATTCTTTACGAAACGCCTCGTAATTTTGTTACCTATAATGGATAAATCATGGGCCTGAAAGTTGGGCAACCAATACCGCAATTTGCCTTACCTGATCAGGATGGCAAGTTATTCAACAGTAATGAGATAGTAGGCACAAGACCCTTTGTAATTTTCTTTTATCCGAAGGATTATACTCCTGGTTGCACATTAGAAGTATGTTCTTTCAGAGATAGTTATGAGGAATTCACTGAACTTGGAGCACTAGTTGTCGGCATTAGTACCGATTCTGAAAATACACATCGTAGATTTGCATCAAAATATCGCTTACCATTCAAACTTTTGGCTGATAAACATAAGAGAGTACGCCGCTTGTTTAAAGTAGAGAGTAAGTTGTTCAATTTACTTCCCGGCAGGGAAACTTATTTGGTAAGCAAGGAAGGCGTGATATTGATGGTATTTAATAGTTTTAATGCTTCCCAGCACATGAAAAAGGCATTAAATGCGCTTAAAAAATTGAAATCGAAATGAATTTATATCCACTTAAATTTTATCCTATACTTAAAGAACGTCTTTGGGGAGGTACAAAACTGGGCACATTATTAGGTAAAGAATTGGAAAGTGATCTCGTAGGAGAAAGCTGGGAATTATCTGGAGTAGCCGGAGATGTTTCAATTGTTGCCAATGGCTCTTTTAAAGGAACTACCCTTACTGATTTAATTAGTCGATTTCCTGAAGAGATACTTGGAAAAAGTGTCCTGGAACGATTTGGAAAAGAGTTCCCCATCCTGATTAAATTCCTTGATGCTCAAAAGGATCTTTCCATTCAGTTGCATCCTAATGATGAGCTCGCAAGAAAACGACATAATTCTTTTGGCAAAACTGAAATGTGGTATGTAATGGATGCTGATAAAGATGCTGAGCTTATAATTGGGTTTAAAGAAGATGTTTCTAAAGAAACATATGTGGAAAGTCTGAAGAATGATACATTAACTGACCTATTAAATTATGAAAATGTTAGTGAAGGTGATACTTATTTTATAAGTGCAGGCAAAATTCACGCCATAGGTGCAGGGATATTAATAGCAGAAATACAGCAAACATCTGACCAAACCTATAGGGTGTACGATTATAATCGAAAAGATGCTCAGGGAAATCTAAGGGAATTACATACAAAATTGTCGATTGACGCCATTAGCTATGACCGGCAAGACGACTTTAAAGTTAGCTATGGGCAGGAAACAAACATTTCTAAGCCATTGGTAAATTGCCCCTATTTTAAAACCAACTTTATCAAGTTAAATAAAAATATTCAGTTCGATGTTTCCGATCAGGATTCCTTTACCATATACATGTGTATTGATGGAGAA